>JBKQLZ010000256.1:0-13755 GCA_052146895.1 Acidimicrobiales bacterium | reverse complement strand
TGTGGCCGGAGTCCTCTACGGGCTCGGCACGTCAGTCACGTACGCGGCCTTCATCGTGATCCTGCGAACGAGCGCGAGGGAGGCTCCTCATATCGCGGGGCCCCTCGCGGACGCGACGGCCGGCGCCCTCCTTGCTTCTGTCGTCCTCGGGCTCGCGCTCGGTCAGCTCAGCTTCTCCCCACCGCTTGTCGCGCTCGGGTGGCTTCTCGTGCTTGCGCTGACTAGTCAGACGCTCGGCTGGCTCCTGATCACCTCCTCGTTGCCGAGACTGCCCGCGGCCATCTCCTCATTGCTCCTGCTTCTCCAGCCCGCCGCCTCGCTCGTGCTCGCCGCGATCGTGCTGTCGCAACGGCCGACAGGACTTCAGCTCGTTGGCGCGGCCCTTGTGTGCGGCGGCGTTCTCGTAGCTGCGAGGTCGCGCGAGCCAGCGGCGATGCCAGCCACGGCGCCGGAGCCTACGCCTGGATAAGAGCTCTGATCAGGCGAGCGCGAGGCTCTCCACAGCAGCTTCGCAAACTGTCGTCATGATGAGCCGGCTCACCACGTAGGGGTCCATGTTGGCGTTCGGGCGCCGGTCCTCCAGCCAACCCTTCTGCTCCTTGGCGGTGCCCCACGGAATGCGGATCGACGCGCCCCGGTCAGAGGTGCCGTAGCTGAACTTCGACCAGTGGGCGGTCTCGTGCGCACCGGTCAAGCGGTCTGCTATTCCAACCCCGTAGTTCTCGACGTGCTCTTCGACGTTGGTGCCGAGAGCCTCGCAGCCGGCGATTATGGCGTCCCAGCCACCGTCGGATCGCATCTCCTTGGTGGAGAAGTTCGTGTGGCAGCCGGCCCCGTTCCAGTCGCCGAAGACAGGCTTCGGCTCAAGTGTGGCGAACACGCCGAAGTCCTCCGCGATCCTGAATAGCAGCCAACGCGCGACCCAGAGCTGGTCGCCGATGGCGGGCGCGGGAAGGACCCCGATCTGGAACTCCCACTGGCCCATCATCACCTCGGCGTTCGTCCCCTCGATCGCGAGCCCTGCGTTCAAGCATGCGAGCGTGTGGCGCTCCACGATGTCGCGTCCCGGCATCTTGTCGCCCCCGACGCCGCAGTAGTAGGGACCCTGCGGTGCTGGGAAGCCCTCGGACGGCCATCCGAACGGGCGGCCGCCTTTCATGAAGGTGTACTCCTGCTCCATGCCGAACCAGGGCTCGTGCTCCGCGAACCGCTCGGAAGCAGCGGCGCAGGCGGCGCGGGTGTTGGACGGGTGCGGGGTGAAGTCGGTCAGCAAGACCTCGCACATGACGAGGACGTCCTTCGGGCCGCGTAGGGGGTCAGGACACGTGAACACCGGCTGCAACACACAGTCCGAGTTGTCGCCGGATGCCTGGTTGGTGCTCGAACCATCGAAGCCCCAGATGCCGGGCTCCTTCCCATCGGCCACGATACGTGTCTTGCTCCGTATCAGAGGGGACGGCTTGGTCCCGTCAATCCAGATGTACTCGGCCTGATAGCCCATTCGACTCCGAACCTCCGTGATCGTCGCTCTAGCGGTGTTGTGGCTGATTTGCTGTTGTGGCCACGCTCGATTAGTGGAGCTCGTGACCGCTCAACATCGTCTCAACTCACTGTGTCGCCGGCGTCGCTGGGCTGTGAACACTGCGTGAAGTCGGCACGGGCGTGCCTGGGTTGACACGCGCCGGCCATTCGCGAGTATTACTAGGGTCTTTATGGTATTAGGAAGAACTCTCTCAATGGCGAGCGAGGCTCCACCCGAAGAGGCGGCCGCGCTGGCGCTGACCTTCGTGAGCGGCGGTTGGACTCGGGGGCGTCCGGCCGCTTCGGACCGGCGCACGTGCACGACATGGCACACCGGTCGGGCAGGCCTGCTGTGAGCGTCCATGCCTACTCGCCGCCACTCACCGCTCTCACGACCTACGAAGAGACGCCGTACGGGTTGACCGCGACCGGAATACGTTTCGACGACGACCGGGGCTGACGCCGCGGTCCCGGCGAGGCTCGAGGCTCAGAAAGTGGTGCCGAGAGCGGGATTGACGATGCGGAAGTGCCGCATCACCTGCTGGAAGGTCGAATCGATAGTCGTGGCAGGCCCGATCGCGAGGATCTCGTAGGCGATGTGACCGTCCAGCACGAGCCTGCCGAAGCCAGCCGAGGCACCACCGTCCGTCGTCGCAGCAAGGAAGACCGTTGCCATGCCGTCCACCTTCGTGATTCCATCGGAGCTCAACGTCGTGCCGGCTGGCGTAACGCCGCCGGCGCCGAGGAAGTTACGAACGAAGGCGCCGACGCTGAAGTGCCCAGGCTTGCCGAGCGGCAACGGGTAGATCCCGATGGACACTGTCGAGCTGCCGGCGGTGGCTGAGTAGACGGTTGCGGTGTACGGGAGGTTGAGCAGGCGAAGCTGGTCGTGACTGACGACGGGCTTCGTTGGGAAGGTCGCCTCGAAGGGGAGGCCAGTTGCCACGTAGCGCTGTGGCGAGCTGAGGACGGGTGGGCTCAGCACGCTGGCGGTGTGGTGGTCAGAGGCCTGGGTCACCGCAATCGAGATGGCGATGGCTATCGCCAGGACAACGGCGATCGCCGCGAGCGGGCGGGCCCGGCGAAGTGTGCGCTTGGCAGCGGATCCCGACGCAGTCCAATCGTCAGACCTGTGAGCAGCACGTCCGGATGGCGCTGGAGGTTGCCACGCGCGAGTCAGCTCGTCAGGCAGGACGGTCCGGGAGCGAGCACGGGCCGCCTCGGCGTAACTCAACACCTGACCCGTTTGCCCGCCGGCGCTCGGGGGTGCCACCGTGCTCCCGGTAGGCGTGCCGCAGGCCGGGCACTTCGGAAGGAAAAGCACGTCGGCGTCGCATACCGCGCAGACCTGATGTCTGCGGGAGGGACTCGTCTCTAGTGTCCGGATAGTGGACATGGAAGGTGTATCGGCATTTTCCCAGCACAGCTTGAGTGGTGACGCCGAAAGTCCTGATGGCAGGCCTTCGTCCAGGTAGAAGGCCTAGGATCAGTTGCGAGAGGATGTCGTTGCCGCAGGTTGCGGCGGAGGGGGTTGCTGGGCGTCGCGCTACGCTGCGGCGGTGGCTGCCGAGGGGCCGGGAGCAGTGCTGACGCGCCGCAGCGTGATCCTGTGCACCCAGATGCGCTCGGGGAGCTGGATGCTCTCGGACCTCTGTCAGCAGACCGGTCTGCTCGGCCAGCCGGAGGAGTACTTCCGGCCCGACTACCGACCGCACTGGTCGGCGGAGTGGGGCATCACCCTGCCCAACTCCTACGCGCTCTACGTCGCCTCCGCGATACGCAACACCTCGACGCCGAACGGCGTGTTCGGCGTGAAGCTGCACGCTTACCAGATGAACTGGTTCCTCCGGCAGCTCAGGGTGACCTGGGGGACAGATCCCAATGCGACCGACGGCGAGATCCTGGAGCGGTGGCTCCCGAGCGCGGTGTTCGTGCACCTGTGGCGCCGCGACGTGGCCCGCCAGGCGATCTCCTACTACCGCGCCGCGCGCTCCGACGTGTGGTTCGAGCTCCGTGAGGACGATCCCGCCGCCACCGAGCACAATCCGGCCGAGCGACCGACGTTTGCCCACGAGCCGGCCTGGGGCGAGATCCGCTACTTCGAGAACGCACTGGAGACGCAGGAGCGGACATGGTCGCGCTTCTTCGCGACGACGGGCATCAAACCGCTGGAACTGGCCTACGAGGAGCTGGTCGACGAACCGGTGGAGGCGGTGCACCGCATCCTCGCCCTCATGGACATCGAACCTCCGGACGACCTGGAGATCCGTCCTCGCCTGAGGCGCCAGTCCGACGACGACACCGAGCGGTGGCTCGAGCGCTACCTCGCCTGCCGCGACTCGGTTACGCCGGTGCCGCCTCAGCCGAAACGCCTGCAGGACTCCAAGGGCTCGGGCAGCGACGCCAGGCGTGGCGACGGGACCGAGGCCGCGTCACTCTTCCCCGACGCCGGGCCACCGCCCGCCGAGCTTGGCCCCTCCCGGTTCGTCGACGGTACGGCGAGCTGGGCGGAGCTGGTCGCGAGCCTCGTGATCTCCGGCTTGCCGATGAGTGCCGCGGCGGCCCTCGTGGACGCGCTGCCAGGTGAGGGAGCGCCACGCACCCCGTTGGCGGGCCGTACTCACTGGAGGCGGAGTCGCACACCGCTTCCGCGCCAGCAGCCCGTGGCGCCCGACGAACTGCCCGGCCGACGACTTGTAGGAGAGCCGGCCAGGGATCTCGTCTCCACGGCCAGGAGCGCAGTTCCGGTTGACCGCACTCACATCGTCGTCGCCACGCCCTGGGCAGGCGGCTGGAGGCTGTGCAACCTGATGGGTCGGACCGGGACGATGGCGACGCCGCTGCCGTGGTTCGACCCACTGCGTGTACCGGCCTACACGCGCGATCTCGAAGTCGCCTCCGACGATCGGCCGTGGGCTGCCCGCTACCTTGCCGCCGTGCGCGAGCGTGCCACGACAGACCGGGTGTGCGCGTTCAGCATGATGTGGCTGCACCAGCGATGGCTGCTCCAGATCGCACGGCTCGCACTCGGCTCGGATGCCGACGGGCGAGCGATGCTCGACCCCGAGGTCCTGGCGGCGTCGTTCCCGAACCCGAGCTACGTCTGGGTGCAGTGCAGCAATGCCGCGACCCAGGCGCTCCGGTGGTACGTGAGCAGGCATCCGGAACTCGCCCAAACAGACCTGGGCGCGCTGAGCGGTGCGGCGCCCGGGGCAGACTTCCAGGAGGTCCGGTGGCTCGAGTCGGCGGTGCTCCGGCAGGAGAAGGGATGGGAGACCTACTTCGCGATCCACGGGATCACGCCCGTCGTCGTCTCCTCCGAGGATCTGGCGGCGGAGCCGGTGGCAGAAGCCGTCAGGGTCGTGAAGCGGCTCGGGTATGAACCCTCCGAGCTGCCGATCTCGAAGGGAGCCACGGAAGAGATCGAGGCCGCCGTCGGTCGGTTGGCCGAGCCGTACCGGCGAGCGCGGTCACGACTCAGTAGCGCGGTCGGCGTCCGGGCCAAGATGGCATGAGCGACGACGCGCCGGCGCCGCGGCACCTTCGCGTCCTGCTGTCCGTCCGTCCCTACCTGGGGCACCTTCACCCGATGATCCCCCTTGCTCGAGCACTGTTCCGACGGGGCCACGGGGTAGCGGTGGCGACGAGCGAGGATGTCGCTGACGTCGTCGTCGGTGCGGGCCTCGCCTGGATCCCGGCGGGGATTAACCCCCGGCAGGTCCCGGAGCTATCGAGGACCGATGCCGACTATGGCTACCCGATCGTGAAGGCGAAGGTCGACGATCTGCTCGAGGTCGCGATCGGCGACTTCCGTCCCGACATCATCATTCGCGACCCAACGGACCTCGCGCCGATCGTCGTCTCGGAGGTCGTCGGTGCCCTGAACGTCATTTATGGACTCTCGAGGTTCATCCCGAAGGAGTCGTGGGAGATCCTCGGCGCCGACCGCACCATCGCCCGGCTGCGCCGGCACTACCGCCTCCCCGAGGAGGCCGGGCTCGAGAGCATGTTCTCGGGGCTCTACCTGGCGGTCCTGCCGCCGTTGCTCGAAGTGCACAACCCACTCCCCGTCGAGCTGGTCCAGCCCATGGCCTACGTCCCCTGGGACGGTGACGAGCGCGATACCGAGGAGCCTCCGGACCATCGAGCCGTCGGCCGACCGCAGGTCCTGGTCACCCTGGGCACCGTCTACAACGTCGAGACCGATCTGCTCGCTCGGTTCGTCGAAGCCTTCAGAGACGGCGAGGTCGACGTTCTCTTCGCGCTTGGAGAGGGGGCGGATCCGCGGATCACCGAGGGTGCGCCGGTGAATGTGAGTTTCTCGCGGTATCTGCCGTTCACGAAGGTGCTCCCTCGCTGCGACGCCCTGTTGTGCCACGGAGGCTTCAACACAGTCATGAGCGCGCTGCTCGCGGGCGTGCCCGTCGTGTGCGTTCCACTCGGGTCGGACCACGATCACAACGCCTATATCTGCCGGCGCGAGGGCTTCGGCATCTGGCTCGAAGAGGAGGACGCGTCGCCCGAGCGCATCCGCGAGGCCGTCGCCACGGTGATCCGGGACCGTGGTTACGCGGAGCGGGTCAGAGCATTCCGGCGCCAGCTCGATGCCGCGCCGTCGCTCGACTCTGCCGTACGCCGGATGGAGCGGCTCGTGGAGGTCGAAAAGGCCATCCCATGACGAGACCTGACACGGCAGAGATCTTGCCCAGCCTCGAGATCAGGGTCGGGGCGGCCGACCCCGATCTTCCGCACCTCGAGCGATGGGTCCGCGCCCTCGACGCCGCGGTGAGCCTCGCCCGCTCTCGAGTTGCGAGGGTGGCCGCGGTTGTTGCCGACGCGACTTCGTCGGGCGTATCGCTTGAGCTTTTCCGACGCGCTCGCTCAGTGGACAGTTGGGTGCTCAGTCCACTCGATCCCCAACGCATCGAGCACGCCGGAGTTGATCTCGTGTTGCTGCTATCGGCGTCGGCCGAGCTTGCTCCTTCCTGCCTCACCGAGCTCCTTGCCGCCATCGAGGACCCGGCCGTAGGGATCGTCGAGCCGCGGTGGCTGCCATTCCAGAGCGCGAAGCCACTCGATCCCACCACGATGGACGTCAGCTGGGCTTCCGCAGCCTGCTGCCTCGTCCGGCGGGAGGTTCTCGCTAGCACCGGCGGGTTCGACACCGAGGCTTTCCCGGGCCTCGGTGCCGACGTGGACCACTCCTGGAGGACGCGGCTCGCGGGCTGGTCCGTGCGGTGCGTCCCGGCCGCGGCGGTCTTCGTGCATGACAGCGGGCCGAGAGGAGACCCCCTCCTCGAGCCGAGCGTCGCAGCGGCGAGCGCCAAGCTGCGGCTCGCCGCCACATACGCAGGGCCGGCCGCCGCAACGGCCTGGGCGGGCGCATGGGCGGCAGTGGGAAGCGCGGAGGAGCGACAAGCAGCCGACAGTTACGTGCGCGAGCTCCGAGATGGAGCCGGTGCGCGCCGTGACTCCAAGGGGGATCTCGCGAGCGCGCGTCCAGAGGGCACCGACGTGCTCGCGCAGGAGCTGTTCTCGCTCGAGCGAGACGACCCAGGGGAGTTCGAGCTCGCGGCGAGCGCTCTCGGGCCGTCAGCGGGAGGGGGGGCCGAAGGCGCCGTCGAGCGCCGACCAACCGCAGGAGAGCCCTTCCTTTCGGTCATCGTGCGGACGCAGGGGCGCCGGCGCGTCGAGCTCGAGGACAACCTGGCGTCGCTCGCTGCCCAGAGTTGCCAGGACTTCGAGGTTCTCGTCGTCGGTCACGACCTCGACCCCGGCAGGCGCGAGGTGGTCGAGTCTGTCATTCGCTCATTCCCGCTGGACCTCGCGCAGAGGATCCGTGTGCTCGAAGTGTCGGGCGGCGGGCGGGCGCGCCCGCTCAACACCGCGCTGAGAGCGGCGTCAGGCGCGTACGTCACCTTCCTCGACGACGACGACATCGCCCTTGACAGCTGGGTGGACGAGTTCCGCCGCGTGGCCGAGGAGCACGCCGGTGCCGTGGCGTGGACGCAGGTCGCGTGGCAGCGGTGCGAGGTGGCTGGCGAGCGCCAACATCGCATCTGGAGGGCGACGGAGGCTCCTCAGCTGTTCGTGCGCGAGTTCGACCTGGTCGACCATCTGCACGAGAACGGCACGCCGAACTGCGGCATTGCCGTACCGAGCACCGTCCTCCGGATGAACGGCTTGTCGTTTTCCGAGGAGCTTGCCGTCTTCGAAGACTGGGAGATGGTGCTTCGCCTCGCGCAGCTGGCGCCCTTCCGTCCGACCGGAGCGGTCACCGCCCTCTACCGGCGCGGTAGCCCGGACGGCTCCGGGGTCGCGCATGGGGCTGCCGAGTGGCAGGAATCTGCCGCTCGGGTGATCGAGCGACTCGGCGCCACCGGCTTCTTCGTACGCGGGGAGCACGTGCCTCGGCTCCACGAGGCGCTCGCGGAGCTCGTCGAGCTCCGCGAGCGCTTCGGCACGGACGATGATCGCTCCGGCGACGATGCCACCGGTCGATCCCGACCGCCTCTCGGCCGGCCTATAGCGAGGGAGCACTTCGATGGCCTCGGCGCCGTAGTCGTCGGCGCCCATCTCGACGACGCCGTGTTGAGCTGCGGGGAGCTGATCTCCGGCCTCGGTGACGTCGCCGTGGTCACAGTCTTCGCCGGGGAGCCTCGCTCCGGGCAGCCGTTGACAGACTGGGACCGGGGCTGCGGCTTTGCTTCCGAAGACGAGGTGATGGCCGCTCGTGTTGCCGAGGACGAGCGCGCGTTGGCCGTCGTCGGCGCGACGGCGGTGCGCCTCGCGTTCCCGGACGAGCAGTACCGGGATGGTTTGACGATCCTTACGGCCGGCGAGGTAGGTGAGGCGCTGCTCGCGGTCGTGAGGAATCTCGTCGCCGGCGCTGTCGTCTTCCCGATCGGGATCGGGCACGGCGACCACCGGCTGGCTGCCAGCGCTGCGCTATGGGCATGCTCCCAGGCCCCGGAGCTCGAGTGGTTCGCGTACCAGGATCTCCCGTACGGCTACGAGGACGATGTCACCGACGAGCTGATCGAGCGGCTGGAGCGCTTTCAACCCGAAGCGGTCTGGTTCCCCGGGATCGGCGACAAGACGCTCAAGGAAGCCGCCGTCGATTGCTACGCCTCGCAGCTCAAGGCGCTCGGCGACGACCGGCGGTCGCTCGCGCTGAAGCCGGAGCGATACTGGAGGCTCGGGCGGACCTTGCCCGGCGCGAGCGAGCCTGCCCACGGCATCGGACCACTCCGATGAAGCTGCTCGTGTTCGGCAAGTACCCGCCCATCGAGGGCGGAACGAGCGGCCAGACGCTCAACACGGTCCGGCTCCTCGCCGCCGCCGGCCACGAGGTCGACGTCGTGACGAACGCCCGCGAGGCCGAAGTGGGTGTGCGCGCTCTGATGACCCCTTCGGACGAGGACCGGCTAAGCACCCTCGAAGCGGCTGGAGCGCAAGGGCCGCACGGCGCTCGACCGCCGCGTATCCGCGTCCACCACACCTCGCCCCTTTCGCGAACCGCGTACATGCCCTGGGCTGAGCCCTTCGTGTCAAAGCTGTTCGGCATCGGCGTCGAACTCGCCCGCTCGAACAGCTTCGACCTCGTCCTTGGCTGGTACCTCGAGCCCTACGGAATGGCGGCGGGCATGGTCGCAGAGGCGGCGGGGCTCCCGCTCGTCCTTCGCCATGCCGGGAGCGACATCAACCGGCTTGCCCGGCAGACCGATCTCCAATCCGCCTACCGCTGGCTCCTCGGGCGGGCGGACCGCGTCCTGACTGGCCCGAGGAGTGCTCGCCTGCTCGGCGAGCTCGGCGCGAATCCGGCGAGCCTTCGGATGTCGGGGTTCGGCACGCTGCCGGACTACTTCGACGAGCCGGCCGCACCTATTCAGCTGGCGGAGCTGGCCGGGCCAGCCGCGGCCGTGCTTGGAGCGATTGGTCTGAGCGTGGAAACGAGCGAGGCGCTCCTCGCCAACCTCACGTCACTGGCTCTCCCGCTGCCGGCCCCCGTCGTCGGCGTGTGCGGGAAGGTGGCGTCCGCGAAGGGTTCCTACGACCTCGTCGCGGCGCTCGAGCGACTCGCGGAGGACGGGGTCGCCTTCACCCTGCTCGGCGCCCTCGGAGGTCAAGAGGAGCTGTTCTCGCCGTTCCTCGAGGCGCTCGTCGAGACGAGGCACGTGCGGAGCCGAGCCGTGATCCTGCCGTTCCTCGCTCCGTGGCGCATGCCGGGCCTGTTCGACGCGTGCGACGTCGTTTGCGTGCTCGAGCGCCGTTTCGATGTCCCCGTTCACCGGACCCGCGTGCCAGAAGAGGTGCTGAGGAGGGGCAGGCCACTCTTACTCTCGGGCGAGATCGCGGAATCATTGCCCTTCTCCGCGAAGCTCGAGGATCGCCTCAACTGCCTCCGGGTGGAGGATCCGTCCGACATCGACGGCCTGGCATCGGTCCTCAGGGAGACGCTGACCGACCGCGGCTTGCGTGAGCAGGTTGCTCGTGGCGCGCGAGCTCTCTCGGACGAGCTCTCGGCTAATGCAAGCGGCGACGGTCCGACCGCGGCAGTGGCGCTCGCGATCTCGGAGCTGTGCGGCCGTAGCGCCCCTCCAGTCAGCTGAGCGACAGCACGTCCTCGAGGAGGTTCCTCAGGAGCCACGGTTCGACAGCGGCCCGCGCAACCGAGGCGACGACGTCGAAGTCAGAGTCATCCGCGAGGCCTCGGCGAAGGTCCGAGGGGAGGTGGGGCGCGCGCGCGATCGCCGCCCTCACCCGCGCCGACGGGTCCCGGACGAGGCCGCGCATCGCGGGAGGGAGCAGGTTCGGGTTCCCGGCCGCGGCGAAGCGCACGCTGGCCTCCGGGTCCCGAGAAAGCTGCCCGAGCAGCGGCCCGCGACAGCCACGGCTGGCCGCGAGAACCTGCCGCACGTCCGGCTCGCCGTCGGCGGCCAGCTTGCTCGCGAGGGCCGGCAGCACGGTCGCCGCGTGCGATGCGACCGCCCGGCGCACCGCGGGAGCCGTGTCGGCGCCGAGGACGATCGAGAGCGCGATCGGCAGGCCGGCGTTGGCAGCCGCAGACGCCCTCAGCATCTCCACATCCGAGCGCGACGCCGTCTCGAGGAGTGCGGTCGGGCAGCGCGGATGGCTCAGCGCAGCCGAGACCACGCAGTCGTCGCCGTCGGCCGCGAGGTGGCTGAGCAGCGCCGGGGTGGCCGACGAGTTGTAGGCGGCAGCGAGGCGGACATCCACGTAGGGATCCCTGGCCAGCCCCCGAAGCACCGCCTCGGAAGTGCGCGGGTTACCCGCGACCATCAGGTTGCAGGTGAGGCTCCTGGACGGGCGGAGCGCGGCCGGAGGCGTGGCTGGGTTCGCGAGCGCAACCTGCCGTACTCGCCTGTCCGGATCGCTCGCGAGATGCCGGAGGAGGTCGGATGGGCAAGCGGGGTTGCCGGCCGCTCCCCTGCGCTCGTCAGGGTCTTCTGACCGTGCCCACTCTCGGACCAGCCTGATCGGGACGCTCGGGTTGGCGATGCTCTGGAGGCGGACGCCGGGCGACTCGTCGTCGGCAAGGCTGGCGACGAGTCGCGGCGGCGCCATCTCGTTACCCGCGACAGCGAGGCGGACCGAGTCGTCGTCGTCCTGGCTGAGCCGTTCGAGCAGCCGCGGGGGGCAGGCCGGGTTGGCCGCCACGGCATTGCGGACCCAGTCGTCGTCGTCCTGGCTGAGCCTGTCGAGCAGCTGCGGGGGGCAGGCCGGGTTGGCGGCGACCGCTTCGACTAGCGCAGCCCGGTCATCGTCGATCACCGGAACAGCGACGTCGGGAGGGCGAAGCGCACGTGATCAGCCCCGCCGAGCGCCCGCAGATCGGCTGCGAGTCTCACCGCCGCGCGGTCGAGCCCGTACGAGCGTTCCAGCCACTGGAGCGTGCGGTGCTCGCCCGAAAGGCATCGCAGCGCTCCGGAGGCGACATCGTGCGCGCCTTCGAAGAACGCGCCGGTCTCGGAGTCGACGTACTGCCAGCCGCTCAGTATCTGGGAGTGGACGAGGATTGGCACACCCGTCGCGAGTGATTCAGTGGCGATTCTCGGAGCGGGATCCATATGGTGTGCCACAAGCGTCACGCGGGAGCGGGCGATGCAGCCCATGATCTCGTCGTGCGACAATCGGGGCCGCACTTCGACGTTCGGGAGGCGCGGTACGTCAGCGATGCCGCTTCGGCACAGGAGCAGTACCCGCAGGCCGAGCTCGCGGGCGAGCACGTCGACGCACCGGCGCCCGAGCGACCAATTCCCCTCGAGCTCTCCGTCGCGGGTGTCGCTGTAGGCGCAGATGACGTCCCATCGCTTCGCCACTGGCGTGTCGGGCCACGGTCCAAAGGCGGCCTCTCGCACCGCGGCAACGTCGACGAAGTCCGGTGTGCTCATCACGATATGCGGCCTGTCCAGCGGCAAGAATGCCTCCGGCTCGCGGGCGGTGTGCGCCCACGCCTCGCACGCTGCGACCTCGGGGAGCCCGTACGGATCGTCGAGAGCCTCGCCTGGGGTGAGTTCGTAGGAGTCGCCGGCCCAGCTGTATTCGGGTCGCGGAAAGCCCCACCACTCCATCGTGCCGATGAGCCGGTGCGTCGAGGCGACAGCGTCGAAGGCAGCGCGTTCACCTTCCGGAACGCGGCCGCGCACGATCGCAAAACCCGTGTCCCGTCCCTCCTCGTCGACGACGAGGCGCACTGCCCAGGGAAGGCGGGGGAGACTCGCGACGGCGCTGAGGACTCGCTCACGATTCTGGGCCCACAGGCCCTGGGGAGGCTCTGGGGGTACCTCCGCCGACCCGTCGGCCGAGCCCCGTCGCCAGAATCGGTTCTGCCGGCTTGACGTCGTCATGGTCGCCTGGAAACCTCCTCGAGGGCCTCCCACCCGACCTCGACGAGCGTGGCTTCGGGTGGGGCCGGATGGGTGATCCCAGCCCTCGCGTCGCGGAGCGCGCGCTCGAAGGTGCTTCCACGCAGGTACGTCGCCGATCCCAGCAGCTCCATCGCAGCCTCGATGGTCCGGATTGCGCCGAGCACCATCTGTCGCTTGCCGACAAGGGTCGTGACCATCTGGGCTCCAGTGCCGAGCGAGGCGTCGGTGGTCTGGCGGACCATGCCTTCGAGCGCCCACCAGCCGAGCCGGATCTCGCTCACCATGACCCCGGTGAGATGCCCTGCACCGGGGTTGTCGGCGCGGCTCGTACCGGCCACCATCTCCACGGCCTGCTCGAAGACGGCGTCAGCGAGCCCGAGGTAGACCGACCCGATGATCGGCAGGGAAATGGCCAGACCTGGCAAACGCAGCCCGCTTGGGCGGCCGCCATCACCGTCCGATCGGGTATTTTCAGAGTCCGGAGCAGGAGCAACGATCGCGGGCGCCCGGTCTTTGGTGTACAGAGCGTTCTTGGCCGGGGCGAACGCTTGGTCGAAGCGCACGCTGTTCGTCCCCGAGCCGCGCATCCCGAGCGCATCCCAGTCGTCAACGATCGTGACGCCCTTTCCTTCAAGAGGCGCGAGGACCGTGATCGGCCGCGGCCCGGACGGGCCGTGCAGCCGGGCTGCCGATACGAGGAAATCCGCTCCCGGCGCTCCGCTGACCAGACGTCGCCTGCCGGTGAGCAGGTAGCCATCGCCGGCCGGCTCGGCGTCGATGCTGATGGCCGACGGCATGAGTGTTCCGCTCGCGCTGAGGACGAGTCCTTCCTCAACGACTCGTCGCAACACGCCTTCGGCCTCGCGGTCCCCGCTCGCTCGCCGCCAGGCCATGGTGAGCACTGCGTGGCTGTGCATCGCGATCGCGAGTGACGTGCTCGCACAGCCCTTCGCGATGGCCGCCTGCGCACGGCACATTCCCTCGAGGCCCTGGCCGTATCCGCCGAGGTCCTTCGGAACTGCAAGGTGCCCGAAGTTCAGCTTCCTCACGGCTTCGTAGCCCTCCGCGACGAAGGTGCCGTCGAGGTCGTGCGTCGCTGCGTATGGCGCTGCCAGCCGGCCGATCTCCAGTCCGATCGCGACCGCCTCGGCGGAGTCGACATCAGGGTGGAGCGTGCCGGCCACTAGGCGGATCTCCGGCCCGCGAGAGCGGCACGTTCTTGAGCTATCGCATCTCGTACGGCCCGCGCTTCCGCCAGGTTTGCTGTGACCTCGTCGTAAGCGTTCTTCCAGTTGCTGTCTCGCTCGACGATGACCGCTGCAGGCTCGGCACGGCGCAGGAG
>JBKQLZ010000255.1:0-38434 GCA_052146895.1 Acidimicrobiales bacterium | reverse complement strand
GTCAGCACGACCTCCACGCCTTGCCCGCACCCAGAATGTGTGACCGCGACTGCGGGACCGGCAGGATCCGCGGTCCAGCGGTCGCCCCATTTCATGAGAGCGAGCAGTGCCGGGAGAAGCTCCCGGCCTTTGTCGGTGAGGCGGTACTCGTAACGGGTCCTCTCGCCGGGGCTGCGGTACGGCTCGCGCCGCATGAGGCCCTCTTCGACCAGGGTATGTAGGCGGAGCGTGAGAACGGCGCGGCCGCAGCCGACGGCGCGGGCAAAGTCGTCGAAGCGGCGGACGCCGTAGAACGCCTCGCGAAGGACTAGCAGAGTCCACTTCTCGCCGACGATGTCGAGGGTTCGAGCGATCGAGCAGTTCTCGGAGCTGTAACCGAAGCGATCAAGATCCACGGGGTTCATCTTATCTGAGTTTGACTTCGGAACTTAGCTACTCTATCGTCTGGGTTTACTAAGTGAACTTAGGCTGGTAGCAGCCGGAGAGGTAGGAGACCATGCCAATGCTCGATGCGTACATCCCTGAGGGCGCCCTGTCGGCGGAAGCCGAGGAGCGACTCCTCCTTCAAGTGACTGACCTTCTGTTGAAACACGAGGGCGTCGATCCCGCGAACGAGACCGCACGCGGCATCGCCTGGGTGTTCCTGCACCGTCCCAAGATCTTCGTCGGTGGTGCGGCCGCTGAGGTGCCCCGCTACCGGTTTGTCTGTCAGGTGCCGGAGGGCCAGTACGACGACGAGCGTCGCCAGGCTGTCACCGCGGCGATGACTCAAGCCGTCGTGGACGCCGAGGGCGGTGCCTACCCCGATCCCGTCAGTCGAGTGTGGGTGTTCACGAACGAGATACCCGATGGGACCTGGGGAGGCCTTGGTCAGGTCTTTCGCCTGCCCGACATCGCCGAGTTCGTCCTTGGTGCAGACGGTCGTCAGGCAGCCGAACAACGGCTAGCCGAACGTCGTCGAAAGACGGCTGCTGCCATGTTTGACGCTGTCAGTGACGGGGTCTCAGCCTGAGGTCTTAGGCCGACCTGTCATTAAGCAGATCGCCCCAGTTGGCGCGGGATGCTACGCGGTAGCGCGGGTCGCGCCTCCGGATTGTCTCGCGGACGATCCCCTCTGGCGTGCACAGCGTGAGGTCGACGCGGCCCTTCGCCCGCCATGGATGGCGGAGGACTCGCGCGCCCCACGCTCCGGCCGGACCGACCAGCTCCGGTCGAGCGGCCGCCACATAGCTGAACGGCTCGTCCTCGTAGCCGGCATCGCCGCCCTTCAGCCGGCGGTGCATCGCTGAGCGCTCCAGCCGGACGGAGAAGTGGCACCAGTCACCTGTCGGGACAGGGCAAGCGTCGTCGTGCGGGCAGGGTGCAACGACTCGGGCGCCGGCTCGGATGAGAAGCTCGCGCCAGCGCCGAATGCCCGCGAAGCCGCCGGGCGTCCCGGGCTCGACGAGAACCAGGAGTCCCCGCGTTGCCTCCCAAGCTGCGAGCACGTCGCTGTCGGCCTCGTCGGCGGGACGCTCGCCGAGGCTGTAGGCAGCTGTGACGAGGTCGTAATTGGCCGTCGCCACGCTCTCGGCCCAACGCTCCAGCTCCTCGCGCTCGAGCGCGGTGCCCCGGTGTGCGAGCTCGGCAGCGAGAGCGAGCATCTTCGCGTCGTGATCGATGCCGGTCTGTTCCTCGATTCCCGGCCAGACCGTCATCGCGGCCACGAGCGCCGCTCCGCATCCGGTCCCGAGATCGAGATGGCGCGAGGGCAAGAAGCCTCGGTCGGGCGGGCAAGCCGCCGCGACAGCCTCGAGCGCACAACGGACCGAGGCCGTCGTGGCGGGCAGCCGGGTGACCGCGTAAGCGAGCACTTCGAGCTCGGTCATCGCTCCGGTCGGCTCGCCCGCTCGGTACTGCTCGCTCAGGCGACGCGCTGCGCGGGTCAGCTCAGCTGACGAGAACGCTGCCGCCTTTGCCTCAGCTCGCACACGAACCGAGGAGCGGGGCGGCGGGGCAGGCGCGCCGAGGCGCTCCTCAGGGTCGCTGGTCGTAGGTTGCGACCAGTTTGCGGGCCGCCCGCGTCTCATCCACGCGACTGACCGGAGTGGTCCGTGGCGCCAGCTTCGCGTCGGAGGCATCCCCTGCCTCCTTCGCCTCGCGGGCGATGAGCAAGAAGGCATCCGCCAGTGCGGCCAGCGTCTGCGGGCTCTCGGTCTCCGTCGGCTCGATCATGAGCGCTTCGGGCACGATGTGTGGGAAGTACACCGTAGGTGCGTGGAAGCCGAGCTCGAGGAGGCGTTTGGCCACGTCGAGCGCGCGCAGACCGGTCTCGTGATCGAGCGTCTCCGCCGAGACGACGCATTCGTGCATGACAGGACGGTCGTAAGGGATGTCGTAGGCCCCCCGCAGCTGGCCCTTTATCCAGTTGGCGTTCAAGACGGCGACCTCCGCCACGCGCAGCAACCCGTCAGCGCCGTGCAGGCGAAGGTAAGTCCACGCTCGCAAGAGCACGAGGGCGTTGCCGTGCCAGGAGTGGATCCGTCCGATCGAGTGCTCCTGCGTGGCCCAGCCGAAGGTCCCGTCGCCGTTGCGCGCTGGTCTTGGACCGGGGAGGTACTCGACGAGGCGCTCGTTCACTGCGACCGGCCCGGCACCGGGCCCTCCCCCGCCGTGAGGTGTCGCGAACGTCTTGTGCAAGTTCAGGTGGACGATGTCGAAACCCATGTCGCCCGGCCGCACCACCCCGAGGATCGCGTTCAGGTTTGCTCCGTCGTAGTAGAGGAGCGCCCCAGCTTCATGGACCGCAGTGGCGATCTCGACGATGTCCTCCTCGAACAGGCCGAGCGTGTTCGGGTTGGTGAGCATGATGCCGGCGACGTCATCACTGAGCGCGGCCCGGAGCGAGTCGAGATCGACGCTGCCGTGCGCATTCGTGCCGACTGTGACGACCTCGTAACCGGAGAGCGTCACCGAGGCGGGATTCGTCCCGTGCGCCGCGTCCGGGATGATCACGCGGGTGCGGGTCTCGCCCCGCGCCTCGTGATACCGGCGCATGAGAAGCAGTCCGGTGAGCTCGCCCGCCGCGCCCGCGGCGGGCTGGAGGGTGGCGGCGGTCATGCCAGTGATCGCGCAGAGCTGCTCCTCGAGCTCTACCAGCAGCTCGAGCCACCCTTGAGTGCACGACACGGGCGCCGCTGGGTGGACGTGCGCGAAGGCTGCTGCTGCGGCGGCCTCGTCGCAGACCTTGGGGTTGTACTTCATCGTGCAGGAGCCGAGCGGGTACGCGCCGAGGTCGACGGAGTACTGACGATGGCTGAGGCGGGTGAAGTGCCCGACGAGGTCGCGCTCGGAGACGTCCGGAAGCTCGACGGGGCTGACAGCGAGCAGCTCCGACGGCACCAGCTCCTCGGCGCTCCACTCCGGTAGCGACGACGTGCGGAACGAGCTCGCTCGCCGCCCGCTCACCGACATCTCGAAGAGCGTCGGCTCAGTCTCGTGACCCATGAGCGGCGCGCTGCGCGCACGCCCACCTGGCAGGGCCGGCATCATCGGACCACCTTCTCCAGTGCGGCGGCGAAGCCGTCTATCTCGTCACGAGTCCGGCGCTCCGTCGCCGCGACGAGGAGGGTGCCTTCCACATCCGTCCCCTCGTAGCCATCCCGCACGGCGACTCCGGCGAGATATCCCTCTTCCACCAGCCGGTCGATTGCGACCTCGGCGGGCACAGGTAGCCGGACGGCGAACTCCCGCAGCACGGGAGCGCTCGTCGCGATGTCCACACCCTCGATCGTGGTGAGTGCCTCCCGGGTGTATCGCGCCGCCCGGGCGGAACGGAGGGCCACCTCCCGGAGGCCCTCGGTGCCTAACCAGCCGAGCTGGATGGCAGCGGTGACAGCCATGAGGGTCTGGTTCGTGCAGACGTTGGAAGAGGCCTTCTCGCGCCGGATGTCCTGCTCACGAGCGCGCAGCGTCGTGACGTACGCGCGCCGGTCCTCGGTGTCGACCGTCTCGCCGACGAGGCGCCCGGGAAGGCGCCGGACGTCGCTCGCGTGGCAGGCGAACAGCCCGAGATATGGGCCCCCGTAGCTGAGAGCTGTCCCGAGCGCCTGCCCCTCGCCGACGACCACGTCTGCGCCGAGGCTTCCGGGCGTCTTGAGGAGTCCGGCGGCGACGGGGTCGAAGCACACGACGAGCCGTGCGCCGGTGCGGTCTGCCACTGCCCGGGCGGCAGCCACGTCCTCGAGGCAGCCTAGGAAGTTGGGGAACGCGATCACGACGGCACCGACTGGCCCGCTGTCGGTCGCCGCCGCCGATGAGAAGTCCGTGACCCCATCGGTGAGCGGGACCGAGATCAGCTCGTGCCCTGGCCCTTTAGAGAAAGTCGAGAGGACGGAGCGCCATCGCGGGTTCACCCCGTCGGAGAGGAGGACGTTCGAGTTGCCCGTGGCTGCAACGGCGAGATTGACACCCTCAAGGAGTGATGCCGCTCCGTCGTAGAGCGAGCCATTCGCGATCTCGAGGCCACTCAGGCGGGCAACCATCGTCTGGTACTCGAAGATCGCTTGAAGCACGCCTTGCGCGACCTCCGGCTGGTAGGGCGTGTACGCAGTTACGAACTCCGACCGAGACGCGAGCGCCCGCACGACTGCCGGCACCTCGTGGTCGTAAGCGCCAGCTCCGGCGAAACAGACGAGGGAGCGCCCGACCGGCCGGTTGCGGCTCCCGAGCACCTCGAGGCGGTCCACCACGTCTGCTTCGCTCAAGTGCGGCGGCAGGTCGAGCCCGCCCGCGAGGCGAATTGCAGCAGGCACTGTCGCGAAGAGATCGTCCAGGGACGACAGGCCGAGGAACCCCAGCATCTCGCTGATCTCCTCGGCGGTGTGCGGAACGAATGGTGCGCTCAAGGCGGTGCAGCTCCGAGTCAGGGGTGTAGGCGGTGGAAGGGCGGCTTCACTACCTCGGCGGCGGTCGGCTTGCCGCGGAGATCGATCTCCACGGTCTCGCCGTTTGCTGTCGAGGACGGTACGAACGCGAGAGCGATGCCCCGTTCGAGGACAGGAGAGTAGTTGCCACTCGTGACGATGCCGACCGGGCTGCCGGCGGCGAGGACCGCATCGCCCTCCCGGGGTGGCCGGCGCTGGACCGTGAGGAGCCCAGCGAGGCGCCGAGCGGGCCCCCCGGCCTGCCTGACGGCGTCAAGTGCCTCGCGGCCCGTGAACGCCTCCTTCTTCCAACCAATGACCCAACCGAGGCCGGCGTCGAGGGGCGTGATGTCCGGCCCGAGCTCGTGTCCGTGGAGTGGGAGCCCGGCCTCGAGGCGGAGCGTGTCGCGCGCTCCCAGACCGGCCGGAGTGGCGCCCGCATCCAAGATCGCGTGCCAGAGGCTTACGGCAGCCTCTACAGGCACCGCGCATTCGACGCCGTCTTCGCCTGTGTAGCCCGTCCCGGCCACGAGGCACGGCACGCCTTTGAACTCGAAGTGGCTCACGCCGAAGTGGGGAACTTGGGCCGCTTCCTCCGACACCCTGGCGACGATCTCCCGCGCGGCCGGCCCTTGGACAGCGACGACGGCACGCCCTTGCGTCACGTCGGTCCCGCCGATGCGGGAGACGACCCGCTCGGTGTTGGAGGCGTTCGGCATCACGTCGAAGCGGTCCTCCGACACCCACCAGACGATGATGTCGTCCAGCACGCCACCGCCGTCGTTCAGCAGGTGCGTGTACTGGGCACGACCGGGCGCTACCTTCCGCAGGTCGTTCGACAGCTCCCTCTGCAGGAGCTCGAACGCCCCAGGGCCCTCGACCCGGACCGTCCCGAGATGGCTCACGTCGAAGGCGGCAGCGCTCCGGCGGCACGCCAGGTGCTCTGCGATGGTGCCCGTCGGATAGCTGAGCGGCATCTCCCAGCCGCCGAAGTCGACCAGCTTTGCACCGAGCGCCTCGTGGGCAGAGCTCAGGGGACTGGTTCGAAGGCTCACCCTGCCAATCTAATAGGGCAAGACCACGGGTATTTTGCGTAGAGGTCCTCGACGTCGCGGCGGTAAAGGATCTTTACGTTGACGCCAGGGTAAAGGGACTCGAGCTGACGCACCTTGCGGTTCTTCTCGGTCACGAGATCCTGTCGCAAAGTGGTCAGTTCGAGGAAGAGGTTGTGGTCTGGCAGATAGAAGTCAGGACGGAAACCGCACGTGGGCTGACCGGCTGCCGACCACGACAGCACGAACTCCACCGGCTCGTACTCCCAGGCCACCCCGTAGTAGTCGAGGAGGTCGGCAAAGAAGCGCTCGGCGTCGTGCGCGAAATGGGTCAACGAGCGCGCGCCGCCTGTTCAACCGCCGGGCTGGGCTCGCCCGAGCTCGTGACGGAGCCACCCGGCCGGCTCCCTGTCGCCGATTCGCCGGCGCCGAGGCCGGTCCCCTCGGGAACTTCGAACCCGAGCTGGTGTATGCCTGTGTCCACGTCGGAGACCACGGCCGAGAGCCCGATCACGTTGAAGACGCCCTGGCCTCCGCGAAGGAGGTCGAGCAGCTCCTCGCCGTCACGCGCGAGGACAGAGTCGGACGCTCCGATCACGAGGCTCGCGGCCGCGAGATCTTCGCCGACCGAGTCCCGGAAGAAGTCGATCGCGCGGCGAGCGCGCTGAAGCGTGACGCCTGAGTCGAGGAGCTGCTTGATGATGCGAAGCACGACGACATCGCGATACGAGTACAGCCGCTGCGTGCCGCTTCCGCGCGCCGAGGCGAGCGAAGGGCTGATGAGCCCGGTGCGATCCCAATGGTCGAGCTGCCGGTAGGTGATGCCCACGACCTTGCAGACCTGCGGGCCACGGTATCCCTGCTCTGCGGTCTCACCTGTCATGCCGGGCCCCCATTCACAGGGCTGTCACCGACGGATCACGATCGCGCCCCGGACGACAGCTACGTAATTACACCTGCGTCACTAGGTTAGGGCGACGAGGACCAACAGTCAACGTCGATCTCCGGTTTGCTCCTGGGAGTCTCCTCCAAGAACGCGAACTCCCTGGTCAACCTCGACTTGAGGTTCAGCCGCTGAAGTCCTCCGGCCGGACGCTGTCGAGGAACTCGCGGAACTCCCCCACGATCTCCTCTGGGCTCTCTTCCTCGTCGACGTCGTCCTCGTCCGGCTCGATGAGCAAACCCTCGGCGTCCATCAGGTCGTCGGCAACGTACAAGGGCGAGTGAGTGCGCAACGCGAGCGCGATCGCGTCGGAGGGTCGGCACGAGATGACACGGGATAGCTCGCCCGTTTTCAACTGGAGCTCTGCGAAGAACGTCGACTCGACGAGCTTGGTGACGACGACGCGCTCGAGGCGGGTGCCGAGTGTCTGCAGCACCTCCGTCATGAGGTCGTGGGTCATCGGTCGGGGAAGTTCCACGCCCTGCAAGGCAAAAGCGATCGCTGTCGCCTCGGGCGCACCGACGAAGATCGGCAACGACCTGTGGGCGCCCTCGGTCTCTTCGAGGAGCACCACAGGATTGCTCGACTGCAGATCGACTCGAACCGCTGAGAGCCGCACTTCGACCATGCCTGAAACTTATCGCTCAAACATGTGCTGCAGGATCGCAGGCGTCGCGTGCCTCATCTCCTGCGGCTCGATCACACGCAGATCGGGGAGATTTCGGAAGCGCTCGTCCAGATCGAGGCCATAGCCGACGACGTACTCCTCACCTATGACCTTGCCGACATATCGCAGCTCGACCGGGAGAAGCCGCTTCGAGCGGCGATCCAGCAACGTGCAGACATCGACCGAGCGAGCGCCCCTCTCGGTGAGGAGGCGATGGACGTAGGTGACGGTAAGGCCCCGGTCGACGATGTCGACGGCGAGGACGACTGCCCGCCCGGAGACATCGTGGTCGAGGTCTTTCGACAGGCGGACGCGCTGGCCGCCGGCCCCGTAGGGCGTCAGGCACAAGAAGTCGACCGCACAGGGGACCTCGAGCCGGCGGGCGAGGTCGGCCACCAGGCAGACGCTGCCTTTCAACATGCCGACGAGGACAAGGCCGTCAGGGTGGTCCCGTGAGATGGCACGCCCGAGGCGGTCGACGACCGCACTGAGCTCGTCGCCGGTGAGAACGCTCGTCCCGGCCTCGCCGGTGCCGCTCATCCGCCGGTCAGGTCGCGAAGCGAGGAGCGCGTGAAATACGTCATGATCGACGTGCCGAGGTCGGCCATCTTCTGGAGGTCGTCGTTGGCCCGCGCGCGGGCCTCGGGGTTCCGCTGCCGCAAGAGCGGAGCGACGACTTGCGAGTACAGGCCGGCTTGGCGCTCGGCTGCGTGCTTGAAGATCTTGAGGTGGCGCGCCTCGATCCCGTAGCGCGTGAAGCTTGACGCAAGACCCGCGACGACAACAGCGTCCTCGTCGTAGCAATGGACACCGGCCACGCTGCGGCCCTCTATCAAACCGAAGGACTCGAGCTCCTCCACCTGGGCCAAGGTGAGCCCACTTGCCTGCGCGAGCTCTCCAGCCGTCAGGTTCGCACCGGCAAGGGCGCGCGTCGCCGCCGAGGCGCTCAGCGCGCCGGTGGCGCCGCTGCTGCCTGCGCCCGCGCTCCCACTTGCTCCTGCGCCAGCGGCTGCGACGGGGGCACGCGTGCCACCCTCTGCCTCTTCGTGCGCCGCGGTCTCTCCGGATGTCCTAGGTGTCGTGGGAGCCGTGCTCGAGACTGCGCTGGCGGCCGAGCCAGCGGGAGCCGGCTCGTTCGGGGGCACCGTCGCAGCAGGTACGGCAGGCGCGCCCGGTGCCGCTTCACCCGCTTGGGCCGTGGGCCGGCCCTCGTCTCCCGATCCGGCAACTGCTGAATGGGCGTGCTGGCGTGTCTGGACTACCCGCGATCCGCCGCCACCGCCCGACAATGTCGCTGGATCCGATGGCGCGGTCGATGGCGAGCTCACCTCCGCGGAGGTCGACAGGTGCCGGTGACGTAAGACGCCGGGATCCGTCGTCGTGCTGCGCGCAGAGGCGATTTCGCGCTCGTCAGCGCGCTCGTCGTCGGAGGAGGTGTCCGCTGCGCGTTGGATGGTCGCGACACGAGCAGGCGACGGGGCGAGCTCGCCCGTCCTGCCACCTGTGGATGGGTGGGCCGATCCATTTGCCAGCGGCACTGCCGAAAGATTTGACCGTGCCGGCGTGACCAGTTCGGACGGTGGCTGCTCGGCTGGATCGAACAGAGACTCGGGTTGCGAGGCGGTCTCTGCCCCCTCGAGCCTGCCCTTTATCACCTTGAGAGGCAGGAAATGCTCTCGTTGCTGGCGCAGGATCCAGCGGAGGCGCTCGACGTCATGGTCGTAGAACTTGCGGTATCCAGACGGCGTTCGTTCCGGAACGAGCAGGCCGCGGCTCTCGAGGAAGCGGATCTTCGAGATGGTGATGTCGGGGAACTCGTCGCGGAGCAGGGCGAGGACGTCGCCAATTGAGAGGTAAGAGCGCTCGCCCACGACGTCAAGCCTGGCCGGTCGACAAGAAGACGAGCTTGAACTTGCCGATCTGCACCTCGTCGCCGCTCGTGAGCTTCGCTTCCTCGATGCGCTCACGGTTCACGTAAGTGCCGTTCAACGATCCGACGTCTTTCACCACGTAGGCGGCACCCTCGCGTGAGAATTCCGCGTGACGGCGGGACACCGTGATGTCGTCGAGGAAGATCTCGCTCTCGGGGTGACGTCCCACCCGGGTGACCTCCGGGCCGAGCACGTACTTCGCGCCCACATCCGGTCCGCGTTTCACCACGAGCAGCCCAGCACCGGCTTGCATCTCCGACAGCGGCACGCTCACGTCGAGCTCTCCGGCATCGTGGGGCTCCTCAGGAGTGAACGACACAGTCGCATCCGCTCTCGGCGCGAGCGCGTTTCCGCACGAAGAACAGAAGTTGGACTCGACGGGGTTGCGGTGACCGCAGTTGTTGCAGAACACTCGGCCAAAGCTAGCCGTTGGAAACAGGGTCCGCTCCCGACCGCAGACGAACGAAACGCAACCTTCACGCGCGCTCTCGCGCCGCCGCCCGCTACTCGGTGGTGACCCTGTAGGCGGCCGCGTCGAGCAGGCTGTCGACCTCCGAGGCGTCGGAGGGGTCGATCACTACTAGCCAACCCAAGCCGTATGGCTCGGCGTTGACCTGCTCGGGGGCGTCGGCCAAGGTCGCGTTGACCTCCACGATCGTGCCGCTCACAGGGGCGTAGATCTGTGACACGGACTTGGTCGACTCGACCTCGCCGAGGGGACCGCCCTTCTCGACGACCGACCCGGTTGCCGGCAGCTCGACGAAGACGACGTCCCCTAGGGCATCTTGGGCGAAGTCGGTTATCCCGACCCTCAGCTTGCCGTCCTCGCTCCTCGCCCACTCATGGTCGCTCGTGTAGCGAAGCTCCTCGGGGACATTCATCGCGTACTCCTCCTGTTTGCCGCGTGGGCTGTATATCGCGTCCGCTGTCTCAGTTTGCCGTCTCGGAGATGATCCAAGCGATCTGGTCGGCCATCGCACGGGCTCGCGCTCCGGCCTGTGCTGTGGTGTCCGCTTCCGCCGTGACGATCGTGGCCGGGCCCTCGGTGTCGGGCACGACGAGAGTCCAGCCCTCCGGGTCGACAAGCTTCACACCGTCGACCAGCACTATCTCACGGGAGGAGGCACGCTCGAGCAAGGTGCGCATGACGAGTCCCTTGGCCTCGAACGGCGTCGGGACCTCGAGACGGACGAGGTCCGGCGCCCTCGGCACCGGCACCGCATCGGAGAGCTTCCGGCCGCTCTGGGCGAGTAGGGAGAGGAGGTGGACGAAAGACGCGACCGCATCGAAGGCCGGAAGGAACTCCGGGAAGATGAACCCGCCCTGGGTGTTGCCGGCGAAGCTGATCCCCGGCCCACTTGACGCAGCCATCAGCTCCGCCGCCGCCAGCTTGGTCCAGACGATCTCGGCCCCAGCGAGCCGCGCGAGGCGCGCCACCTCCCGTGGAGCGTCGACGGGCACGGCAATCGCTCCCTTCGGGTTGTCCTCCACGACGATCCGGACCATGGCACACAGCGCTTGCTCGTCAGAGAGGACCTGCCCCTCGTCGTCGACGAGCGTCAGTTGCTCGCCGTCTGGCTCGAACATCGCCCCGAGGTGCGCGCCCGACGAATGCACCAGCTCGCCCAGGCGGGCGGCGTGTACCCCGCGGTCGAAGCTGAGCACGCCGGGAGTGGAGACGTGAGGATTGATCACGAGCACGTCGCTCCCGAGCTTGGCGAGGATGTTTGGCATGACGAAGCTGGTCGTCCCGAACGCGTAATCGAGGACGAGCTTGAAGCGCGTCTTGCGGATCGCGTCGATGTTGACGCCGGCTACGAGCTGGGCCGTGTACATCTCGATCGTGCGCGAAGGGAAGTAGATGTCGCCTATCTCCGCAGCAAGCACGCGCCGGGACTCCTCCCGGTCATGAAGGCGCTCCACCTTGCGCTGGCTCGGCTCGTCGAGGTCCACCCCGTCTGCATCCAAGAAACGCAGGCTCACCGACTGCGGATCCCCCGCCACCAACCGGACTGTCACTCCCCCGCCCACCGAGCCCGTGCGGGCGTGAAAGCGAGTGAGGGGGACGGTCGCGGCCTCGAGGTCGTCCACGTTGCACCCTGCTGCCGTGATGCCGACCATGACGGCCCGCTTGAGCACGCGCGCGGCCCTGCTCGAGTCGCGGGAAGTCGTGACGGTCGTGCCCTTCGGGAGGACTGTCGCGTACGCCATCGCCACCCTCATCGCGAGCTCCGGCGAGAGGTCGACGTTCGCCAGCCCGCTCACACCTAGGCGCCCGAACAGGCTCCGGCTCCCTCGCGTCTCCCACACAATCGACGAGTTGACGACGGCACCCTGCTCGATCGTCTTGTTGGGATAGACCTTCACGCCGGCGCCGATGACCGCTTGGCGCCCCACCCTGCAGCCGTCCCCGAGCACGACGCCGTCGTCGAGGTGGACTCCCTGGCGGATGTCGCAGGAGCGGGCGATGACCGCGCCACGAGCGGTGACGCCGGGAGCGAGGTAGCTGTTGTCGTGTATCACTGTCCGTTCGAGGACCGTGTTCTCGCCGATCCGGACGTTCGAGCCGAGCACGGTGTGAGCGCCGATCTCGGCCGCAGCTCCGATCCGGCAGTTGTCGCCGATCACCGCCGGGCCGCGCACGATCGCACTCGGGTGGATCTCTGCTCCCTCACCAATCCACACGCCCTCACGGAGAGGAAAGCCCGGTATGTCGACCTCCACCTTCCGGTCGAGCACGTCGGTATGGGCCCGGATATACGCCTCGAGCGTCCCCACGTCCTCCCAGTAGCCCCCGGCGACAAAGCCGTATAGCGGCCTTTCCGCCTCCAGCATTGCCGGGAAGACCTCGGCCGAGAAGTCGACCGGCCTTCCCTCGGCGATCCAGTCGAGAACCTCAGGCTCGAGCACGTAGATCCCGGTGTTGATCGTGTCCGAGAAGACGTCTCCCCAACCTGGTTTCTCGAGGAAGCGCTCGATGCGCCCGTTCTCCCCTGTGATGACGATGCCGAACTCGAGCGGGTTCTCCATTGCCTTGAGGGCCAAGGTGGCTACCGAGCCCTGCCGCTCGTGGTAGTCGACGAGCTCGGTCAGGTCGATGTCGGTCAGAACGTCGCCCGAGATGACGAGGAAGCGCTCGTCGAGTTGCTCGCGGGCGTTCAGCACTGAGCCGGCAGTGCCGAGCGGCGTCTCCTCGGTCGCGTAGTGGAAGGTGACCCCGAACTCCGAGCCGTCGCCGAAGTAGGTGCGGATCGTGCTCGCGAGAAACGCCACGGTGATCACGATCTCGTCGTACCCGTGCCGCTTCAACAGCTCGACCACGTGCTCGGCCATCGGGCGGTTCGCCATCGGCAGCATCGGCTTGGGCTGATTGGCCGTGAGGGGTCGCAGCCTCGTGCCTTCGCCCCCGGCCATGATCACCGCTTTCACGAGGTCGTCACCCCTTCCGCACCGAGCGGTGCCGGCGCCGCGCCGCGCTCGGCAAGCGCCTTGCGCGCAAGGGGCACGTACGAGGCCGCGGCCACGAAGCTGAGGCCGAGAGCGGGGACGAGCAGCACCCAGGTCACATCGCGGAGGACGTGCTCCCAGGAAGCGCCGCCGTACGAGAGGAGAAACGACGGGAAGCAGAACATGAGCCCGAAGGTCCCTGCCTTGCCCACCCAGAGGACGTCGATGCGCTTGGCACCGAGCGCGGCGAGCGCGAGGACGGCCGCCGATACGAGCACCTCGCGCCCGATCACGACTCCTGCCAGCCAACCGGGCACGGCCCCGTACACGGCGATCGCGATCACTCCGGTCCCGAGCACGATTCGGTCTGCCGTCGGGTCCAGCACCTTGCCGAGCGTGCTCACCTGGTTGAAGCGGCGGGCAACATAGCCGTCCACGAAGTCCGTCGCCCCGGCTACCGCGAGCACGACTACCGCAGCCACCCGCGCGTGATCGCCGAACAGCAGCCAGACGAACGCGGCCACGAGGACGAGTCGGCCGAACGACAAGAGGTTCGGTATGGTCCAGATTCGGTCGAGCCCGTCGCCTGCGGCTGCGTCGGACGGAAAGCTCGCGTCTCCGGCTCCTACAGGACCGCCAAGGACTCCCACAGCGTCAGTGTAGGGTCCCAGGCTTCGCTCACGTCAGAAGATGCCGGCCTCGAGTCCGGCGGCGAACGCCCCACCGAGCTCCTGGGCGGCCTCGGCCGACTCCGAGGTGATCGTGCCGACCACCTCCAGTATCGGGAGCACCCGGCGCCACTTGAGGCCGGTGACGATGCGCTCGACGCTGGCGGCCGCGCCAGAGGTGTCCGTGTCCCCCTTCACGAACAATGCCCAGGGCAACCCGGCGGTCTTGTCGAGGCATGGGTGGTAGACGCGCTCGAGGAAGTCCTTCATGGCGCCGCTCATGTAGCCAAAGCGAGCGGGCGTGCCGAGGATCACGCCGTCGGCCGTGAGGACGTCGCTCGCACCCGCTGCGAAGGCGTCGAGCACCACGACCTCGCTCCCCGGCGAGGCTGCCTCCTCGGCAGCCGCAATGACGAGCGAGGCGAGCTCGGCGGTATGGCCTGCACGGGAATGGGAGACGACTAAGAGCTTCAGGAGAGCCCTTCCCGGCCGGCCGCACGCTCGCGGGCGGCTGTCACGAGCGCGTCGAACAGCGCCGGGTCTCCCCCGGCCTCGGGATGCCACTGCACCCCCACAAGGAACGGGACCGTCGCGTCCTCGACGGCTTCGATGACCCCGTCGTCGGCGTACGCGCTCGGGGTCAGGCCGCGGCCGAGAGTGGCGATCGCCTGATGGTGGTGGGTCGGTACGCCGGCCGACTTCCACGAAAGCACCGAGGCCAGCTTGGTGCCCGGCTCGACGTGCACCTCGTGCTCTCCGAAGCTGCCCGGCGTGGGCGAATGACCCGTGTGGCCGAGCACGTCAGGCAGGTGCTGGACAAGCGTCCCACCTCTGGCGACGTTGAGCACTTGCAGGCCGCGACAGATAGCGAGGGTCGGGACGTCACCGCTGACAGCGGCGCCAATGGCCGCCAGCTCGAGGGCATCCCGCTCGCCGCCGGCGACGACAGTCCTGTCGTGGGCGGATGCCCCGTAGTAGGTCGGGTCGATGTCGTTCCCGCCCGAGACGACAAGTCCGTCGAGGCGGGCGACCACCTCCTCCGCCTCCTCCGGGGTGAGGTTCTGGGGTGGCAGGAGGACCGGGATGGCCCCGGCCCGCTCGATGGCACGGACGTAGCTGACCGGTATGAGAGCGGCGACCGTTTTCCAGCTACCCCAGGCGGCTTGCTCCTCGTAACAGGTGATCCCGACGATCGGCCGCGTCGTTCGGCGAGGGGCTGCCGAGTTCGGCATGTCGCTACTCATTATCGAGGGGTGTGACGTATGCGGCATGGATCCCGCCGTCGACCATGAACGTCGAGGCCGTGATGAACGAGGCGTCGTCGGAGGCGAGGAACGCGACGGCGGCGGCGATCTCCTCCGGCTCCCCGAACCGGCCCATCGGGACGTGGACGAGTCGCCGGGCCGCGCGCTCGGGGTCTTTCGCGAACAGCTCCTGCAAGAGTGGGGTGTTCACTGGTCCCGGGCAGAGGGCGTTCACACGCACCCCTTTGCGGGCGAACTGCACGCCGAGCTCGCGCGACATCGAGAGCACCCCGCCCTTCGAGGCCGTGTAGGAGATCTGCGAGGTGGCCGCTCCGAGGACCGCCACGAAGGAGGCAGTGTTTATGACACTTCCGCCGCCGTGCTCGAGCAGCCTCGCGATCCCCGACTTGCAGCAGAGGTAGACGCTCGTGAGATTGACTTCCTGCACGCGGCGCCACGCGTCGAGGTCGGTCGTGAGAATCGAGTCGTCGTCCGGTGGCGAGATGCCGGCGTTGTTGAAGCAGACGTCCAGGCCGCCGAAGCGCGAGATGGCAGCGTCGTACATCGCCTCGACATCGGAGGCGCTCGTCACGTCGGCCCGTACGAAAAGACCGTTCACCTCTGCTGCCAGCTCCGAGCCGTGCTGCTCGTCGAGATCTGCCACGACGACGTTTGCCCCTTCGGCCGCGAGCCGCTTCACCGAGGCCCGGCCGATCCCGCTCGCGCCGCCGGTGATAACCGCCACCTTGTCATCGAGCCGTCCCATGACGATCCTCACTCCCCTGTTGAGATGAACACGTTCTTCACTTCGCTGAAACCGTCCAGCGCGTCCGGGCCGAGCTCACGACCGAGACCTGACTGCTTGAACCCGCCGAACGGGGTCCAGTAGCGGACCGACGAGTGTGAGTTGACCGACAGCGCTCCGGTCTCGACCGCGCGCGCGACGCGGAAGGCGCGCCCGACGTCTCGCGTCCAGATCGACCCGGACAGGCCGTAGGGAGTGTCGTTGGCGATGCGGATCGCGTCCGCCTCGTCCTCGAACGGCACTACCGCCAGCACGGGACCGAAGATCTCTTCCGTGACGGCCCGGGCGTCGGGCGCTATCGGAGCGAGCACGGTCGGCGGGAACCAGTACCCGGGACCGTCGGGAACCGATCCCTGGAACGCCACGGGCGCACCCTCTGGCACGAACGAGGCGACGGCCTGCCGTTGCTCGGCGCTGATGAGCGGGCCCATCTCGGCGTCGTCGGCCGAGGGGTCCTTCACCCGGAACGACTTCACCGCCGGCTCGAGCAGCTCGAGAAAATGGTCGTAGACCGACCTCTCGACGAGGAGGCGGGAGCGCGCGCAGCAGTCCTGCCCGGCGTTGTCGAAGACCGACGAAGGAGCAGTGGCCGCAGCTCGCTCCAGGTCGGCGTCGGCGAACACGATGTTGGCACTCTTGCCGCCGAGCTCGAGCGTGACACGCTTCACCTGGTCGGCACAGCCGGCCATGATCCGCTTGCCAACCTCGGTCGAGCCGGTGAAGCAGATCTTGCGTACTGCCTCGTGGGTGACGAAGCGCCACCCGACGATGCTCCCGCGACCCGCCAAGACCTGGAACACGTCCTCGGGGATCCCGGCCTCGTGGCACAGCTCGGCGATCCGCATGGCGGTAAGAGGAGTCAGCTCGGCCGGCTTGAGCACCACGGCGTTCCCGGCAGCGAGCGCCGGGGCGAAGCCCCAGGAGGCAATCGGCATCGGGAAGTTCCACGGGACGATAATCCCGACCACGCCGATCGGCTCCCGGAACGTGATGTCGACACCTCCGGCCACGGGGATCTGCCTGCCGAAGTGACGCTCGGGGGCACCGGCGTAGTAGTTGAGGACGTCCCGGACGTTCCCGGCCTCCCACCGAGCGTTCGAGATCGTGTGACCGGAGTTGCGCACTTCGAGCTGTGCGAGCTCTTCACTCGCGGCGTCGATGGCTTCGGCGGCGCGTCGCAGCAACCTCGCGCGATCGCCGGGAGCAACGCTCGCCCACTTGCCCTGGGCCTGAACTGCCCTCGTGATCGCAGCGTTGACACCGTCGGCGTCGACCTGCTCGATTGACACGATGACGGTCTCGTCGACCGGGCTGATGACGTCGTGACTCACAGCACTGTTGTAGCGGACGGCGCGGGGTTCGAGCGAAGTGGGAGGCGATGGATCACTCAGAGCCGCTCGAAGCAGCGGTACCGCTCCCAGTCGGTCACGGCGGACTCGAAGGCAGCGAGCTCCACCCGCGCCATGTTGCAGTAGTGGTCCACAACCTCGTCGGAAAACGCGGCGCGGGCGACCGTGCTCTTCTCGAACAGCGCAGCCGCTTCCCAGAGCGTGCTCGGGACGCGGGGGAGATCTGCGACGTAGGCGTTGCCGGGGCACGCGGGCTCGAGCGGCAGGCTGTTGTCGATCCCGTGCAACCCACCGGCCACCATTGCAGCTATTGCCAGATACGGGTTGACGTCACCTCCCGGCACTCGGCACTCGACGCGAAGCGACGGCCCGTGGCCAACGAGACGGTAGGCGCAGGTCCGGTTGTCGCGTCCCCACGCAATCGCTGTCGGCGCGAATGAGCCAACTGCGTAACGCTTGTAGCTGTTGATGTTGGGGGCGAGCAAGAGTGTGAACTCAGGCAGGGTCGCAAGCAGGCCCGCAAGGAATGAGTCGAACAGAGCGGACTTCCCGTGCTCGCCCTTGCCAGCGAAGACGGGCTCGCCATCGGAGTCGCGCAGCGAGAAGTGGATGTGACAGCTGTTGCCTTCCCGCTGGTCGAACTTCGCCATGAATGTCAAAGAACAGCCCTCTTGGGCCGCAATCTCTTTTGCCCCCGTCTTGTACAGGGCGTGCTCGTCCGCCTTCGGAACCAGCTCGCCGTACTTGAACGCGATCTCGTGTTGTCCGAGATTGCACTCGCCCTTGACAGACTCGACCGTCATGCCCGCACCGCTCATCTCGCGCCTTATCCGACCGAGGAGCGGCTCGACCCGCGAAGTGCCCAGTATCGAGTAGTCCACGTTGTAGCTATTCGAGGGGGTCATGTCGCGATAGCCGTTGCGCCAGGCGTCCTCGTAGGTGTCCTCGAAGAGGATGAACTCGAGCTCTGTGCCCGCATACCCAGTCCAGCCCCGCTCGGTCAGCCGGTCGTTCTGGCGCTGGAGGATCCGGCGGGGCGAGGGCTCGACCGGAGAGTCGTCCTCCCACGTGAGATCCGCGTGGCAGAGGACGGAGCGCTCGTGCCAGGGCAGCACGCGGAGGGATGCAAGATCGGGACGCATCACGAAGTCGCCGTAGCCGGTGCCCCAGGACGACATGGCATAGCCGTCGACGGTGTTCATGTCGACGTCGACGGCCATCAGGTAGCTGCAGCCCTCGGTCGCGTGCTCGGCAACTTCCTCAAGGAAAAAACGAGCATCACAACGCTTGCCCTGCAATCTCCCTTGCATGTCTGTGATGACCACGAGGACGGTGTCAACGAGACCGTCCTCCACCGCCTCCTCCAGTTGGCTGAAGTTGAGGCGACTTCGCGACAAGCTCAATCGACCTCCTCGAGCTCGCGCTCGACGTTCGTGAACTCGGCCTCGATTGCCGCGAGCTGGGCCTCATCGCCCTGCGCCTTCGGTCCCTTGAACCACGTGTGGGCGCTGATGAGCCACCAGCCGCCGGAGAGCAGGAGCACCACTCCGACAGCGATCGGCGCGTAGTTGAAGGTGTCGTGGTTGATGGGCGATACCTCGGGCAGCATGAACAGGATCGAGATGAAGGCCACCCAGATGATCCCGACCCAGCCCACGATCGGGCTCCAGCGCCCCAGGCTCCAGCGCCCTCCCTGGAAGTTGCGGCCCTGCAGACGCCGTAGCAGCGTCGGCAATATGTATGCGATGTAGAGGCCGATCGTCGCGATCGAGGTCACGGCCGCGTAGGCGGTGGTGTTCCACTTGGCCGGCAGCGCAAGCAGGAAAGCGAACACGACCGCGAGCCAGATGGCGTTCGTGGGCGTCCGGGTGCGGGGGTTGATGCGGTGCCAGAAGCGGTGTCCCGGGACGGCGCCGTCACGCGAGAAGGCGTAGATCATGCGGGAGTTGGCCGTGACAGATGCCATTCCGCAGAACGCCTGCGCCATGAACGCGATGACCAGAAGGAACTCTGCAAAGTGGCGGCCGAGGGCGTTGATCCAGATCTGCACAGGCGCCGCGTAGTTGTTGGCGATAGGGACGTACGCCTTCAGGTTCTCCGGCAGCGCGAAGGTGAGCGCGAGGATCAGCACAAAACCAGCGACGAGCGACACGACGATCGAGCTCACGATCCCGCGCGGTGCTGCGAGGTCCGCGTTGTGGGTCTCCTCCGACATGTGTGCGGAGGCGTCGTACCCGGTGAAGGTGTACTGCGCCATCAAGAAGCCGAGCATGAACACGTAGAGCGAGTTGTGCCAGGCGGTGTTGTTGATGAACTTGGTGAAGACGAACGAGGCGCTCGCGTGGTGGGCCGGGAGGAAAGCGAGCGAGATTGCGATGATGAGCACGCCGATGATGTGCCACCACACGCTCACGTCCGAGAGGAGCGCTACGACGGTGACACCGAACGTGTTCAGCAGGCCGTGGATGGCCAATATCCCAGCGTAGATGACGAGTACCCAGCCCTCAGAGGTCGGGTAGTTCGCGACCATGTTCAAGAAGAACGCAAAGAACGTCGCGAAGCCGAAGTCGATGCCCGCCGTGATTGCCACTTGCCCGAGGAGGTTGAACCAGCCCGTGAACCAGCTCCAGGCGCCTGGCTGGTTCTTGGCGAGCCGGGCCGACCAGTAGTACAGCCCACCGGCAGTCGGGTAAGCGGACGCGATCTCCGCCATCCCGAGACCGACGACGGTCGTTGCGAGCCCGACGACGATCCATCCCCAGACGAGGTCGACCGGGCCGCCATAGCTCATGCCGAAATAGAAGAGCGTCAGGCATCCCGACAGCACCGAGATGATCGTGAAGGAGACGGCGAAGTTCGAGAATCCACCCATGCGCCGCCGCAGCTCCTGGGCGTACCCGAGCGAATGGAGCTTTGCGGTGTCGTCGTCGACGGTGTGACTACCGCCGGGGCCTGCGCCGCTGATCGTTGACATTTACGACCCCCTCTTTGAACGCTCGTTCACGATTCCCTGGCGCACATGGGAGCAGGTGAGAGGGGCAGTGTCAAGCACTCCTTCCTAGTCGGTTGCTGCGGCGTTCCTCAGAGGGTTCCTATCGAGCCGCTGACCTGGGAGACAGCGATGGAGAAGGTGCCGTTCGACGCGCGGAACCAAGGGGACGTGCTCCCCACCAACTCGAGGTCGAGCTCGTGCCCTGCCGGCAGCGTCCAAAGGTTTGGGGAGAGCTCGAAGGTTGCCTTCGTCGCCCCGACCGCCGTCTTCTTGGTACCGGCCGCTTGATTCACTGCCGGGCGGTAGACGCCAGCTTCCACGAGCTGCCGGGTCCCGTTGCTGAGGTTGACGTCCCAGAGGCGTCCTACCAGCTCGGGGTAGTTCCCGGTGACCTTGAGAGTTGCATGGACCCGCAGTGCACCGATGATGACCTTCGACTTGGAGCTCTTCGGCACGACGACATAGGCAGCCGTGCCAGGCTCCTTGGCACTCGACAGCGCCTGGCAGTAGGCCGAGGAGTACGCAGGATTGAGCGAGGCGGCGACGACCGAGCTGCCGCCCGAAGAGGTGACGACCTGAGCCTTTACGTCCGCGAAGTTGAGCTGGGCGATCTGGAGGGCTGTCCAGGACTTCGCCGAGAGCATCGGATGGGAGGCCGCTTTCGACGGACAAGTCGTCCCGATCGCGACAACGCCGGTCTCCGGCGGGGTGTGGGAGATCATCTCGTCGTCCAGGAACGCGATCGCGTCCGCTGTCTGCAAGGCCACGTCAGCGGGCTTGTTGTGCGCCCAGCCGTGACCGACGTCGTCGAAGATCTGGAGAAGAGGCGGATCGGCGTGGTCGGCTGCGTAGCGTTCGGACCAATGGAGGGCTTCTGAGACCGGGAAGAGAGTGTCGGTCCACCCGTTCTGCATGACGGTCGGTGCGGGACCACCGGGAGCCATCGGAATGCCGATCGCCGAGTGGTACGTCTGGATCTGCCTCAGGTCCGAGAGGTCAGTCGCGGAGTAGGGCTCGCCCGCGCTGATGGCCTTGTACCAGTCGGTCAGGTCGGCGGAGGGGTCTGCTCCGGGCGGCGCAAGGTAATAGAGCGTGGTGGCACCGTAGAGGAGGTTGTTCCATGACTGTTTCTCGACTCCGGCCGGGCTGACATCGTCAGCAGCTTTCGTGTACTTGTCGGTCAGAAGCGCCCCATTCGGGTCCAGAGAAGTTACGAGATCGTCCCAGCCCCACATCGCATACGCCGCGCCGATCGACATCGGGACGTGATGCTTAGGACTGACCCATGGGACGATCTTCCCGTTGGTGAGCCGCATCCTGTTCTTCAACATCGCGAGCTCGAGCGTCTGTCCCCCGCCGTAGGAGACGCCCGTCACGGCTATCGACGGCTTTACGAGGCCTTCGTCCACGAGCATGCCTGTTAGGTACTGCGTGTCGCGGATCTCGTATCGCTGGTCGGCAAGGTGGATCCAACCTTTGGCGCAAGCCGGCGTGTCACTACGTGAAGCAGCCGTCCCGCACGAGTTGCCAAAGCCGCGGGCCGTGTACGTGAGGACGGCCCAACCCTTGGAAGCGAAGGTGACGTTGTCGATGCCGCCGTCATCGCTCGTTGACTCGAAGTTTGTCTTGTTCCCGTCGAGGCCGTGAAGCATCACGATGAGCGGGAACGGGCCTCTCCCGGCCGCTGGGAGCGTCACGTCCGCGTCGAGCGGGACCCCGTCGAAGCTCGGCACGCGCTCAGTCGTCCCGTTGCCCTGGCAGAACCGGACGCCATGCTCGGGCACACACTTCAGCTTGCCGAAGGGATGAGGTACGGCAGGCGGCGGAGGCTCCGTACCGAGCGGGCGCAGCGATGCCGCCACAGGTCGGGCGGCGGTTCCAGCTCCGGCGGCGCTCGTGGCCACAAGTAGGCCCATGACCATTGCGATCGGGAAGACGGAAAGTGTTCGGCGGCGAGTCACCTTCGCATGCTAGAGGTGTAGCCGTATGGGACGCAGTGGACTCGGGCCCATCCTGGTGACGTCGGCGGTCGTGCTGGCAGGCGCGGCAGTAGGTGGCGGTGGAGGCGCATCGGCCGCGACGAGGAGCAGACCGAGCCATCTCAAGGTCGGCTCCTTCGAGCTGTCCCGCTGCCAGCTCGGACCGACCGCGTACTGCGGGACAACCCAGGTCCCCCTCGACTGGCAGGCCTCCTCGGGCCCGTCCATAACCGTCTGCTTCCGCTGGTATCCCGCGACCGATGTCAAGGCTCCGGCCCTCGGGACACTCTTGCCAGTCGAGGGAGGTCCGGGGTACCCGACGATCGGCTCGGTCCCCGGCTACTTGGAGATGTACGGCGCGTTGGTCGAGCGCTACAACCTCCTCGCCGTCGACCTCCGTGGCACGGGCTGCTCGACGCCCATTCGCTGTGCGCGTCTCCAGCGCTACAGCGGTGCCACTGACACGCCCCGCTTCCAGCAGCTCGTCGGGGCGTGCGGCGCCGGCCTCGACCGTCGCTGGAAGTTCCGCGGCGGGGGTTACCTGCACGGCTCCGACCTGTTCACCTCAGCTCCGGCGGCCGACGACGTGGCGGCGGTCATCCGCCGCCTCGGCCTGAGCCAGGTCAGCCTCTACGGGGACTCCTACGGCTCGTGGTTCGCGCAGGTGTTCGCGTCCCGGTACCCGGCGCTGATCCACAGCTTGATCCTCGACTCGACCTACCAGATCCTCGACCTTGACCCCTGGTACCGCTCGACGATCCAAGATATGCCGGCCGACTTCGAGACCGCCTGTGCTCGCAGCGCCGCGTGCGCCGCGGCCGGCGGCAAGTCCTGGCCGCGGATGGAGGCGCTCGCGGCGTCGCTTCGCGCACATGCGATCTCGGGAGAGGTACCCGGGCCGTTCGGCGCCGAGGAGCACGTGACGATGGGAGTGGTCGGGCTGTTGAACTTGGTGAGCGATACGGCGGAGGACCCGCTCGACTACCGGTCGATCGACGCGGCAGCGCGGGCATGGCTGGACGACGGTCAAGCTGCCCCGCTCCTCCGGCTCTACGCCCAGCGGCTGAACCTCGACGAGGCTTACTTCAACCAACCCGTAGGCTCATATTCCGTCGGGCTGTACATGGCGGTCTCGTGTCTCGACTACCCCCAGCTCTACTCGATGCGAGCGTCGATACCGAGGCGGCGAAAGCAGCTGCGCGAGCGGCAAGCAGCTGTAGGTAGCGGGACCTTCGCCCCTTTCACTGTCTCAGAGTGGTTGTCGATGGATCAGAACACGGAGAACTTCACTGCGTGTCTCGACTGGCCGCCGCCTGAATATGCCAAGCCACCCGTGGCAAAGTCCCCGCCGCTACTGCCCGCCAATATGCCCGTGCTGATCCTCGGCGGTGAGCTCGACACGTGGACTCCCGCTTCTGGCATCCCGGTCGTCGAACGCGAGATCGGAGGCGATCACCGTTACATCGAGTTCGCGAACGAGACCCACGTCGTCGGAGAGGGTGACATCTACGGGTGCGCCTCGTCGATCATCCAAGCCTTCGTGGCGGATCCTTCGAAGCTCCGTCACCTCGACGCGTCGTGCGCCGCTTCGGTACCCGGCATCCGAGCGGTCGGCTCATACCCCTCGCGGCTCGGAACCGCTCCCCTGCCTACCCGGGTGACTGCGGGCAGCACCGATTCGTGGGCCTTGCGCATGGCAAGTGCCGGGATCCTCACCGCGGGCGACGCGGTCTTCCGGTCGTGGGCCCTCGGTATCTCGCCTGACGACGGCCTCTACGGCGGGCGCGTCACTGTCGACAACTTGACCCTCCACCTGAGTGAGGACGAGCTCGTTCCGGGCGTCTTCGTCTCGGGAGTCGTCACCATCGGAGCGCCCGTGTCGGCGCGCCTCACGGTGACGGCAAATGATCATGCCACCGTCTCGCTCAATGCGACCTTCCCGCTCTTCGGGGAGAGCGCAGTCGCGCAGTTCACAGGATCAGCCGAGTCATCAGCGGGGGGTCGTGTCAGCGTCTCGGGGTCGGCTCCGGCGCCCTGACACCCAGTAACTGCCGCAAGATCCGACCGGCGATAGGCGTCTCAGATTCGTGGCCCGCCGCGCGCTGCTGGCGCAGTGCTACGGAAGCTGAGCTCGCAACTCCCGGCGCCAGACGACCCTCAGGCCGGACCAGGTGTCGTCGATCGCGCAGACCTTGTTGTCGACGAGACCCAGCGGCAGCGCCACCTCGCGCACGGCGCCGTCGGTCATGTCCGTTGCGATGCCAGATGCGCGCTTCGGCCAAGCGATCCAGAGCCCGCCGTCGGGAAAGATCATCGTGCCGAGGGAACCGATGCGATGCTCGAGATCAGATCGCTTGGTGAAGAACGCCACGACGACATCAGCCTCGCCTCGGGCCTGGCGCTTCACGCGGACACTCGATGGCACGTCGGTGACAACGCCTGATGGAGCGGCCAGAAGGGCGAGCGTGCTCCCCTCCTTCACCCCAAGCTTCTTCAACAAGGGTGTCCCGCTATAGCCGGCCACGATCCCGGAGTCTCGCGCGCCGCTCCCGATGACGATGCGAGGATTGGCCTATGAGCGACAAGTTTGCGGATCTCGCACACATATGGAGATGGTTCGGCGAGACACAGTTCCCCAACTATTCGCCGATCTACGAGCGGATCGCGCTCGGCGTAGCGAAAGAGAAGGATGTGCTCGAGCTCGTTCTGGAGGCACCGCCTGCGGCTCACCTCCCGACGAACCTGCTCGCCGCGGTCCACTACGAGCTGTTGGCCGGCTTCCAACATCCGCTGGCGGATGTCTACGCGGGACGATCGGACGCCGATCCGGTGCCATTGTTCCTCGATGTCTGCCGCGTGCGGCGCGCCGAGCTCGGCTCCCTCCTCGCCACCCGTCGCATCCAGACCAACGAATGCGGCCGGAGTGCTCTGATCGGACCAGGATTGACGTGGCTCGCTACTCGGTTCGGGAAGGCAATCGCACTTGTCGACGTCGGGACGAGTGCGGGGCTCAACCTCTTGTGCGACCTGTACCGGCTGGATTACGGCTCGCACGGCGCGAGCGGCCCGATCGACTCGCCCGTCCAGATCAGCTGCCGAGTCGACGGTGGCAACCCGCCGATTGCCTGGCAGCTTCCACAGGTCGTCGCCCGAGTCGGGATCGACCGCTCCCCCATCGACCTCGCCGACGGGGCCGACGCCAGGTGGCTGCTCGCATGCGTATGGCCTGATACCGGTCGCCTCGAGCGCACAGCTGCAGCCATCAACCTCGCTCGAGGTCATCGGCTCGAGGTCGTGCTCGGAGACGCGAACGCTGTTTTGCCGGCCGTCTTGGCGGGGGTGCCGCCCGAGGCGCTCGTGGTCGTCGTGACGACATGGGTGTTCGCGTATTTTGCGGCGGAGGAGAGGCGGCGGTTCTCGGGGTTGCTCGCGGCAGCCTCGCTCGAGCGCCCGGTGGCCTGGCTGAGCGCTGAAGGTCGCGGGACCGTGGCCGAGCTCACCGAGCTCGCCGTCGCGAGCGATCACGGAGGGGCCGACGTGCTCGGTGTTGTGACGTTCGAGGGTGGGCACTCGCGGTCCGACCTGCTGGGCTACGTCCACTCTCATGGGCTCTGGATGGACTGGCGAGCAGGCGAAGACTGACGAGTAGGGCGCCAGCGCGTCACACTGACGCGCAAAGGCTCAGCTCGCGCGCGCGACCAACAGGTCGAGGATCTCTCGCAAGTGGTCGAACACCAACAGGTGACCCTCGCCCGGGCACTCGTGGAGCACCGAACCAGCGATGGCGTCGTGTTGAAGCCGGGCATGGCCCGGCGGGACGTTCACATCCACATCGCCCTGCCAAATATGAACCGGCACCGAGATGTCAGAGAGGGCGAACCCCCAGTCGTTGCTGAACAGCTCGAAGTCCTGCGCTGCCGCCTTGCCCGCGGTCGGCGGCGACTTCGCCGCCTCTTCTTCGAACATCGCACGCACTTCGGGCCTACTCAACACTGCGGCATCGGGCGCCGGGAACTGCTTGATGGCAAAGTCCACACCCTGTCTCGGCCAGCGACGTGCGATCGCCAACTGCGGACTGATGACCACGCGGAGGAGCGAGGGGCGGCGGCGCGAGAGGCCGGCGAGCACGCGATTCATCCGTTGCATGCCCTCCATGGCGCTCGGGTCCGAGAGCGGTCCGACACCACTCACGATCGCGGCCGCGAACACCCGATCGCCGAGCAGAGCGGCGCACACGGCCGAGTGGGGACCGCCACCTGAGATACCCACCACAGCGAACCGGCCGATGCCGAGGTGATCGGCGAGCGCAGCAACGTCTACCGGCCAGTCGACCAGTCTCCTGCGGGGTTGAAAGGAGCTGAGCCCATATCCGGGACGATCCGGGCAGATCAGCCTCACGCCGGCGGAACGGCTCACCTCGTCGCTGGTAGTCACCATCAAGCGAGATCCCGGCGTCCCGTGAAAGACGAGGACCGGTACTCCCGACGGGTCGCCTACCTCGAGCCATGCCAGCTCCCGACCGTCGCGCAGCTCGGTCACGTGCGAATCCACCATCGCCGAAGCCTACGGCGGGATCGGTCCGCGCTCGATTCAGCTGACCTGCACCTTCTCGAGTCGGGCTGCCGGGATTTGAACCCGGGACCTCTTGACCCCCAGTCAAGCGCGCTAACCAAGCTGCGCCACAGCCCGTGACAGCTCCGACTCTACTGGACCACTGGGCCATCAGGCTCTGCCCCTGGCGAGATCGTGCCGGAGCCGGCGTTGTTATAACACCAAAAGCTGAGCAGGCACTTCGATCAAGCCGCTGGGGGTGTGATCCGCGCTCGCGTGGTGCACCCGTCCTGCTCGTACATGGTTTCGGGGATGCCAGCGGGCCGAGAAGTACGTAGTCTTCTCTGTAATGCCCCTCGGCATCGAACGCTCGGCATCCCTCGAGCGGCCCCTGAGCACGAATCGAGATACACATGTCATCGACCCCGGCATCATCCCTCCGCAGCGCTACGGCGCCCGCCGCTTCCCGCGGATCTGGACGGAGGTTCGGCTCCATGGCCGCGAGAGTCGCAGTGCTCTCCGCGGTCTTCGTGGTCGCCTTCGGCACCGCGGCGTTCGCCGGCGGGACCAAGGGTAGCCCTCAGCCCGGGCTCACTCGATTCGACATCGGAGCTGCCGGAGGTAGCACCGGTTCTGGGACGGTGCTGCCCGACGGCGATTTCGTGATCGCCACGCCCTCCAACAGTGAGACCACGATCGCCATATGCGTGCTGCACCCCGGCGGCACCAAGTGTGCCAGCATCGCGACGCTGAAGGCCCACCCGAAGGACTCGTTCGGACCCGCCCAGATCTTCGCAACCGGCGGGAGTGACGTCACCGTGGCCGTCTACGACTGCTGCTACATCGGGTTGAACGGCGTCGAAGTCTTCAACAGCACCAATGACGGCAAGAGCTGGTCCAGCCTGACCGAGGCTGGCGACTACGGCGCCGACTTCACTGCAGGTACGTACGCCGACGGTCAGATCGTTGTCGGCGCCGACGACAACGGTGCGGGCACCGAGGTGCAAGCGTTCTCGCCCCACCCGACCTCGGTCGAGACGAAGACAGCCAAGATCAGCCACACGGAGGTCCTGAGCGGTATGGCGCTTTCGACCTACAACGACGGCGTGCTCGTTGCGAGCGACGGCGGGGTGGACACCCACGTCTGGTACGCCGCCAAAGGCAGCGACTTCAACTCGGGCAAGTCCTACAAGCTGGTGGACACGATCAAGGGACAGGCTGTCCTCGGCATGTCCGGCGCCGCCCTCCTGACGGTCATCAACGGAGACTCGCTAACGAGCGCCGCCAACCTGCAGGTGTTCAACGGGAAGTCCTTCAGCAAGCAAAAGCGGGTGCCTGCGCCGACGAACCCGGACGACGGCGCCTACGCCATCCAAGATGTCGGCAGCACGGCTCACATCTTCTTCTTGGATCGCCGCCTCTCCTACGACATCTTCTCCGAGACCACGAGCAATGGCGGGGACTCCTGGTCCCACCTCGCCGGGTACAGCTCGGCGATCCAGGCCGGTGGCCTGGTGCCGATCCTCGGTCCGAGCGGTGCCGGCCTCTGCTACGAGACAGATGGCAAGCCGTTGTGGGTGCAGCCGATACTGAATGCTCAGTCGGTCAGCATCTCCGTCGGCGGCTCAACCCTGAAGGGATCGGGAAAGCCGGTGCTCAACGGATACACCGTCACGCTGGAGAAGTCTGCGGCCGGTGGATTCTGGGACACCGTCAAGACGACGAAGGAATCCTCCTCGGGCAAGTTCTCCTTCAGCGTCTCGGGAGACAAGGGCACCTACCGAGCCGTAGTGAACGGCGAGGCCGGATACATCCTCTACGGGTACTCGAACAGCGTGACGATCAAGTAGTCCACGCGGCAGAGGCGCTCCGTTAGGATTTCGCCCGATGCCGATCTACGAGTTCCGCTGCAGCGAGTGCGATACGCGTTTCGAGCAGAAGCGCTCCGCCGCCGAGTTCGACGCCCCGGCACCTGCTTGCCCGAACGGTCACGCAGCGACCCGCAGGGTGCTCTCGGTGTTCGCCACCGCCGGTGTGGGTGCCTCGAGCGGTCCGGCGCCAGCGGCAGGCGGTGGGTGTGGCCCCGGCTGTGCTTGCGCAGCGAACGCCTGACGGCTCAGACGTGGTGGGCTAACCAGGTGATCCCCTGGTAGAGCCGGTAGCCCAAGTAGACCACCGAGCCAACGACGATCAGCTTGAAGTGCCACGGAGCCTTGGCTTGGCGCTCCTCGCCCTCACCGCCCTCGCCTTCCCCATCGGCGGACTCCGACGTCAGCTCGCCGTCGCCCTCACTGTCCACGCTGGCCCCGGTCAGCTCGCCGCTCGCCGTCTCTGCCTGGGGCTCCTCAAGCGGCTCGGGATCTGGGCCGGGAGCCGCCCCCGGCCCGGTCTCATCCATCACACCGGAGGGACGCCGTGGCGCCGGTCGGTCAGCCAGCGGCTCTTCGAGGCAGCGAGAGCGTAACGGCGGATGAGCTCAACCCGTAATTCCTCCGGCTGGATGACAGCGTCTACCACGAGGTCGGCGGAGAGCCGCAGCAGTTCGACGTCCTCCTCGTACTCACGCCGGCGCTCCTCCACGAAGGCCTCGCGCTCGACGGGGTCCTCGATCGCAGCAATCCGGTTGGCGAAGACAGCGTTGACAGCGGCCTCGGGGCCCATCACGGCGATCTTGGCCGAGGGAAGAGCCAGACAGGCATCGGGCGCAAAGGCAGGCCCGGCCATGGCGTAGAGCCCAGCTCCATACGCCTTGCGCAGGATGACCGAGATCTTAGGAACGGTCGCCTCCGACACCGCCGTGATCATCTTCGCCCCGTGGCGGATGATGCCCTCGCGCTCCACCTGCGCGCCGATCATGAAGCCAGGCACATCGGCAAGAAACAGAAGCGGCACATTGAACGCATCCGCGCACCAGATGAAGCGGGCCGCCTTGTCGGCCGAATCGGTGAACAGCACCCCGCCCTTCACGATCGGGTTGTTCGCCACAATCCCGATGGATCGGCCGTCAAGTCGTGCCCATCCGATTACGAGCTCGGGAGCGAAGAGGGGCTTTATCTCGAAGAACGTCCCCGCGTCGACCAGTCCGTCGATGACAGCGTGAATGTCGTATCCGGCACTGGCCGTGTCGGGGATCGAGTCGGCGTCGAGCGAACCCGAAGGGCCGGCAGCCTCCTCCCACGGTGCCACCTCCCGCCAGGAGCCGGGCAGGTAGGAGAAATACGTCCGAGCGGCTTCGATCGCGCTCTCGTCGTCGGGGTAGAGGTTGTCCCCGCAGCCCGAGACCGTTGCGTGCATCCGCGCGCCGCCCATCTCCTCCAGGTCCGTGTGCTCGCCGACGACCATCTCCGCCATGCGTGGAGAGCCCAGGTACATCGAGGCGTTGCCCTCGACCATGAACACCACGTCGCAAAAGGCGGGGATGTACGCGCCTCCCGCAGCCGACGGGCCGAACAGGCAACAGATCTGCGGGACACGCCCCGACAGGCGCACCTCGTTGTAGAAGATCCGGCCAGCGCCGCGCCGGCCCGGGAACAGCTCGACCTGGTCGGTTATGCGAGCGCCGGCCGAGTCGACGAGGTAGAAGACTGGGAGCTCGTGCTCGAGCGCGAACTCTGTCAGCCGGACGATCTTCTCGACAGTCCTGGCACCCCACGATCCGGCTTTGACCGTGGGGTCATTCGCCATCACGCACACCGGGCGCCCGTCGATCCTCCCCTGACCAGTTACCACCCCGTCAGCCGGCAGGTCCTCTACGAGGGCGTTCGCGAGCAGCCCGTTCTCGGCGAAGCTCCCCTTGTCGAGCAGCAACGCGAGGCGGTCGCGGACAAAGAGCTTGTGTTGCGCGCGGAGCTTCTCGCCGCCTTTCGCGAGATTGCCCTCGAGCGCCCGCGACGTCGCGTCTGCGACTCGGCGCTGATCGCTCATCGGCTCGAGCGGATCCGCACCCGCAGCTCGATCGGTGTCGGCCCGAGCTCGAAACGCTCCCGCAGGAAGCGCTCGAGGTAACGCATGTACGTCGGCGGCAAGCGGCGCGTGGCGAACAAGGTGACCGTAGGAGGGTCGACGGCGCCCTGCACGCCATAAAGGATACGAGCGTCAGGCGCAGGGTGGGCGCTCTGGGCTGCGCGGAGGGCCTCGTTCAGGCGAGCCGTCGGGATCCGGCGGTGGTACGCCTCGATGGACTCGCCGACGATCGGCATGAGGCGGTGCACTCCCAGTCCGGTTCGGGCCGAGATCCGGATCACTGGGGCATAGCCGAGAAACGCCAGTTTCTCCGCCACTTCCTCGTTCACCTCGAAGCGGCGCTCGGTGTCTAGGAGGTCCCATTTGTTGAGGAGGATGACGATCGGGCTCCCGGAGGCGTCGACGCGCTCGGCGAGCCGCTGGTCCTGGTGGGTGACGCCCTCGGTCGCGTCGAGCACGAGAAGAGCCACATCTGCCCTGTCGAGCGCCCGGAGCGACCGCACGAGTGAGTAGTACTCGGGCGCATCGCCCGAGCGGGCGTGCCGGCGCATACCTGCGGTGTCGACGAGCTGGAGCGTGCCAGCCTCGGTCTCGATCAGGGTGTCGATCGCGTCGCGGGTCGTGCCGGGGAGATCGTGCACGACGGACCGGTCCTCGCCAACGAGCCGGTTGAAGAGGGTGGACTTGCCGACGTTCGGCCGCCCGACGATCGCGACGGCTGTCGCCTTCGAGCCGTCGAGGCTTGACTCGCCCAGGTCCTCGTCGTCTGCTGGCTCGGCGCCGGCCGGTTTGGGCTCGGAGAGGAGAGCGACGACGTCGTCCAGAAGGTCGCCCACGCCGCGGCCGTGGAGGGCGCTGATCATCGCCGGCTCGCCGAGGCCGAGACCGGCGAACTCCCACGCATCCAGCTCTCGCCGGTCCGAGTCCACCTTGTTCGCGACGACGATCACCTTGTCGGTCATCCGCCGGAGCCGGGTGGCGACGTCCGAGTCCTCTCCTGTGATCCCTGTCGTCGTGTCCAGGACGAACAGGACGACATCAGCGGTCTTGACGGCACGCAGCGACTGCTCGGTCACCTTGTCCTCGAGGGAGTCGCCCTTCTCGAGCACCCCGCCCGTGTCGATCAGCACGAACTCCCGCCCCGCCCACTCGCAGATGAGCTCGAGCCGATCGCGAGTGACACCGGGCTCCTCCTGGACTATGGCGATCTGCTTGCCGGCAATGCGGTTGACGAGGGTCGACTTCCCGACATTCGGGCGGCCCGCCACCACCACGATGGGCAGGCGAGGCGTCCGAGGTGCCGGCGGCCGAGCACGCTGCCCGCTTGCCAATTCTGTCTCTTCGCTCATGCCGCAACCTTTCCGCGCCTGAGCGCCTGGCGTAGTGACACGCCGTCAGTCGCCACGATCTCGACAGGCCGTGGCAGATCACCCACAGCCATCCCGTCGAGGAAGATCCCATTGGAGAGACAAACGTCAGGAAGCAAGTACCGCCGCCCGACAGGCGCATCAGCCAGTACCCGAGAGATATCGACGCCTGTCATGAGCCCCGACACCCCAATGTTCCCCCCAAAGAACTCATTGGGAACAACGAGAAGCTCCACATCCGCGAATCCCGAGCGATCCAGAAGCGGTCTGAGCACAAGGGCCCCGTACGCGCCTGTGAGGACTGTGGCAGGAGCGCTGCGTTTCTGCAGCGTGATGGCCACAGACCTCAAGGGCGCAGGAGCACGAGGAGCCCGGTAACCGACAGCCGGCGCCCCCTCGACCCACTGGAAGAAACCCGACCGCGGCCCCCCCGCACCCTCTCCCACTCCCGACAGCTCGAGCTCGAAAGACCGCGCCATGCCGATCCCGTTCTCGTGCTGCGGGAAGCCGTCGTACTCCTCCGCGAGAGGGAACTCCCGGCCTGCGATCAGGTAGTACTCGTCGGAGGCGTAGATCACCCGTCGGCCGAGTGCCGACAAGAAGACCTCTTGCCACTCGGCAACGGTGTCGACAACACAAGCGGCCTCTTCCTCCGTGTGAGGGCGCATCGCCGCCTCGCCGGAGTACTTGCTCACGCCTAGCGGCACGACAGCGGCGGTCACGAGCTCGGGGTACTGGTCGAGGATGCCTGCCAGCGTGCCGTGCAAGGCGGCTCCGTCGTTGATGCCCGGGCACACGACGACCTGGCCGTGCACCTCGATGCCAGCGTCGAGCAGCAACCGCAGCCACCGGAGGCTCACCGCACCCCGACGGTTGCGCAGCATCCGCGAGCGCAGCTCCGGATCGGTCGCGTGGATGGAGACGTAGAGCGGCGAGAGGTGCTCGTCCACGACCCGCTCGAGGTCCGCTTCCGTGAAGCGGGTGAGCGTGGTGAAGTTCCCGTACAGGAACGACAACCGGTAGTCGTCGTCCTTCAGGTAGAGGCTGCGGCGCATGCCCTTCGGGAGCTGGTAGATGAAGCAGAACTCGCAGTGGTTGTCACAGGTCCGCACGCGGTCGAACACGGCGGAGGAGACTTCGACGCCGAGGGGCTCGCCGGCGAGCTTCTCGATGACGACCTCCAGTTCGAGGCCACCACGCGCGAGGGCAAGCTCTACTAGAGGCTCGTCCGCGATCAACTGATACTCGATGACGTCTCGGGGCACCTGGCCGTTCATCGAGCGGATCTCGTCGCCCGGCGTTACACCGGCGCGCGACGCCGGCGACAAGTCGGCCACGGCCACCACCTGGGGTAGTGGCATATCCCAAGGCTACCGTCCGATAGCCTCGACCAGGTGCGAGTGGCAAAGGTTCGGCTTGCGCAGCCGCGGGGATACTGCGCTGGAGTCGAGATGGCGATCAAAGCTCTCTCGTGGATGGTGCGAGTTTTCGAGCCTCCCGTGTACTGCTACCACGAGATCGTCCACAATGCCGTCGTCGTCGAGGCCTTCGAGGCACTCGGTGTCATCTTCGTGGACGAGGTCTCCGACGTCCCCGCCGGCAAGCCGGTCATGCTCTCGGCTCACGGGTCTGCTCCCGAGGTCGAAGCCGAAGCCGGGAAAAAGGGCCGCATCGTCGTCGATGCCTGTTGCCCACTCGTCACGAAGGTCCATCACGAGATGAAGGTGCGCGCCCGGAAGGGCTACACCGTCATCTACGTCGGGCACGCCGGCCACGAAGAGGCCGTCGGCACAATGGCTGTCGCCCCGGAGTCTGTGCGCCTCGTCGAGCACGACGAGGACGTCGAGGCTCTTCAGATCGATCCCGGCGAACCGGTCGCGTTGCTCGCGCAGACGACGCTGGCACACGATGAGTGGTCAGGCATCGTCGACGCAGCGAGACTTCGCTTTCCCGACATGTGGATGCCCGGCCGTTCCGACCTCTGCTACGCGACGACGAACCGTCAAGCGGCGATGCGGGCGCTCGCCCCAGGATGCGACGCGGTGGTCGTGATCGGCTCGGCCAACTCCTCCAACACGGTGTCGCTCGCCAAGACTGCGGCTGCGCAGGGGTGTGAGCGGGTGCTCCGGATCAACTCACTCGCCGAGCTCCCCGACGATCTTGAAGGTGTGGTCGGCGTCACCGCCGGTGCATCGGCGCCCGAGTGGCTCGTGGACGAAGTCCTTGCGAAGCTCGACCCGGTGAGTGGTGTCGAGGTAGTGCACTTCACCGACGAGGACGAGTACTTCCCTCCCCCGCCGGAGCTCCGGGACCTGCTGCGGGCGACTGCCGCTGCTGCAGCGGCGCTCCTCGGCGCACCTGCGGACGCGGTGGTGCCGACAGCCGGCGACCGCCTGGTGCCGGCCGCTTCGGTGCTGCCTCGCCCCCGCGCATCGACAGGCGGGAGACCGAGTGACGGCACGGATCCACTCGGCGTGCGGCGCGCTTCGTGAACGCTCGCGAGGCTCGTCGCAGGCGGGCGACCGACGAGTTGATCGACCACGTCGCCATCGAGGAGTTCAACGCCCACCACGGGGGTCAATCACTCCATCCGGTCGCGATAGTCGTGGCGGCCTACAAGGAAGCTGAGAACATCGAGGCCGTCGTGAAGTCGATGCCCGACGAGATCAACGACGAGAAGGTATCGGTCATCATTGTCGTCGACGGGGAGGACGACGGCACGAGCATCATCGCGCGGGCCACAGGCGCGTTGGCCGTGATCGCCCCGGTCAACCGCGGACAGGGTGCCGCCCTACGCCTCGGTTACCGGATCGCCCGCGAGTACGGAGCTCGCTACATCGTGACGGCCGATGCCGACGGCCAGACCGACACCGCCGACCTCGCGATCGCTCTCGCTCCCGTGATGCGTGGCGAGAAGGACTTCGTGAACGGCTCTCGCCGCCTTGGCATGACTCACGGTGAGGACACGGTCCGCAACACAGGCGTCGTGATCTTCGCCAGCATCTTGTCCGCATTGACCGGGACCAAGGTGACCGACACGGCCAACCCGGTGCGGGCGTTCTCGGCCGACCTGACCGCCTCGATCACGCTCGAGGAGCCGCAGTACCAAGCCTCTGAGCTGTTGATCAGCTCACTCGCGCAAGGGGTGCGATACGGTGAGGTACCGATCACGATGCTAAACCGTGCCGGCGGCAAGTCGAAAAAGGGTGGCAACCTCGTCTACGGGTACCGCTACGGAAGGGTCCTCTTGCGCACCTACTGGCGCGAGCGTCCTACCCGGCGCGCTCGAGCGCGCTCCCGCCGGGCGGGCTAGGCGCGGGTGGCCCGGCACCAGCTGGCACCGGCACGGGCGACATAGCCGACGCGTTCCCAGCAGCGAGCCCGACCCCCGTCGCACGGCCGTGCACGCCCTGGAAGAGCAACCCAGCAACCGCGGCGCACACGAGGACCGCTCCCGAAGCGAGCACGAACGGGAGCCAGGGATGCACGCCGAACAGGACACCGGCGATGGTGGCAGACACCGCCATAGCCCCGGTCTGCGCACTCGAGACAGCACCCTGGGCGCGCCCGAGCTCACGGGAGGAGACCGAGTGCGCCAGTTGAGACGACTGAGCCGGCCCGCCGAGCGCGACGGCGACCGCCTCTGCCCCCCCTAACCCGACGAGCCAGGCGACCGAGTCGACGAAGGGATAGAGAGCGGCGAAGAACGCCGTGCCGAATAGCGCCACAGCGATCAGGTACCGCCGGTCCATGTGGTCCACGAGCCAACCGGCCGGCACCGACATGACCGCGAAGGGGATCGCGAATAGCGTCCACGACAAGCCGAGCTCCCAGGGATGAGCTCCTCGCGAGGTGAGGAGAAGGCTCCAGCACACCTCGTACATGCCGACCACGACGCCTCCGGCAAGAAACGCAACGGCCACGCCGAGCACCGACCTATTGCGCCATAAGGGCGTGCGCTCGCCCGCCAGGAGCGGCTCATGCCCGCCGAAGCGTGGCGTGAACAACATGATCGGCACGGCAGCGATGAGGACAGCGGCTGCCGCGGCGAGGAACAGCCAACGCATGCCGCCTATGCCGAGCAATCCGCCGAGAAACGGCCCGATGGCCATCCCCACGGTCCTCGTCCCGTACAGCGCACCGTAGGCACGGCCACGCTGGTGCTCAGGGACGACTTCGCCGATGGTGGCGGAGTTGGCGACGTCGACGATCCCGGTACCAGCGCCCTGAAGGGCCCGGAAGGCAAGGGCCGCGACCGGCACCGATATGAACGCGAACAGAACCGAGCCGACGGCGTAAGTCACGAGCCCGGCTATCTGGATCGTTCGGCGTCCGATGCGGTCGGACAACCGGCCCAGCGGGTACTGGACCACGACGGCTGCCGCGAAGAACGCCGCCATCGTGACACCGATCAGCGCGACTGAGGATCCGTGATGACGGAGGTAGACCGGCAGGAGCGGCAGGACAGAGCTGGCGCCGCCCCACTCGGCGAACGCCGAGATCGAAAGGGCCATGACGATCCGTCGCGTGGCGCGCTCTTCTGGAGTGTTGCCCCTTGCGAGCTTTCGCAGCGACCTCAACTCGTCACCTCCTCTCGTCTCTCGTCAGTCACGGCCGCAAGCGCCGCTCCCATCAACTCGAACAGCCGCTCTCCCACCTTCTGCCGCAACTCGCCGGCGATCGGTGCGAGGCCGAAGAGATCGCTCAGCCACAGGCCGTCGGTTGTCAGCCGGACGAGCGTTGCCACGTCCTCCGGCAAGCCGTCTGTCGCGACCGCCGCCTGCCAGGCATCGAAGCGCTCACGTAGCGGTGTGAGCAGGTCAGGATCCGACGCGACTCCCGCGAGGAGGGCCCCGCCGAGCCTCCGGTCACGGTTGTCGCCGCTCTCATGTTCCGATGCCTCGCTCGGAGCGAGCGTCGCCCTCAAGTACGCGCGGGTGAAGTCGCCCGGACCCCCTTCATTTGCGCCGTAGCGGTCGAGGTCGGCATCGAAGCTCACCACGAACCGCTCCACCATCGCCGAGACAAGCGCTGCCCGGCTCGGGAAGTGGTACAGGATGCCACCCTTGCTCACCCCTGCCTCGCTCGCGGCTGCGTCGAGGGTCAGTCTCGACACGCCGTCCCGGATGACGAGGTCCTCGGCCGCGCACAAGATGCGCGCACGCGTGTCAGAAGAGCCCCGGGCCACCCGCCGACTATACCGTCTGGACGGTACAGCCGAGCTCTTCGCCAGGCCCGCCAAGTGCGCTACTGGCTCGCGAGGAAGTCCTTCCAGGTGGCTTCGATGCCGGAGCGAATATCGTGCTCGGGAAACCATCCGGCGCCCTTTGCGCGGGAGTTGTCGACAATGACAGCTGGCATCTCCCCCGGCTTGCCCGGGATGTGCGTCTTGCCGATGGCTACGCCTGTCACCTCGCACGTGATCTGATGGAGGTCCACCATCGAGACGGACTCGCCGCTGCCTATCACGAGGACGTCGCTCGCCTGAAGCGCTATGCCGAGCTCGATCGCGTTCACGACGTCGGTGACGTAGACGTAGTCACGCACCTGCGTACCGTCTCCGTAGATCTCGATGCCGCCACCCGCGAGCGCTGCTCGCATCAGACGGGCGATCACCGAGTCCTTCACCTGCATGCCCCGGCCGTAGACGTTGGTGAACCGCAGCGCCACCGCCTTCAGCTCGAACACTGCCGAATAAGCCGACATCAGCATCTCGGCCGCGGCCTTCGTTGCGCCATAAGGCGTGAGCGGCTTGAGCGGCATGTCCTCGATGATCACCTTCGAGCCGACGTCACCCACGACGGCATTCGTCGATGCGAAGACGAACGAGGGCACGCCGAGCTCGCGGCACCGCTCGAGGAGGTAGTGCGTAGCCAGCATGTTCGTCTTGAAGACTCCGTCCGGATCCCTGATCGAGTCGAGGACCCGAGTGAGAGCGGCGAGGTGCACGACCGCCTCGGTACCTGCCGCCAGAGCCTCTGCGGTCACCGCCGGATCACGCAGGTCGCCTTGCACGTGACGTACGCCCGAATCGGCTTGGGGTTTCAAGTCGACGACGCTGACGTCGTCGCCGCGTTCGAGAAGGCTTCTCACGACCTGACGACCAATAAATCCGGCTCCACCGGTAACGAGCACTCGCACGGCGAGCCACCCTACTCGCGACCTATCGAGAGACCCGGCGGGCCATGAGCCCTAACGGCGGTCCGTCCCCCGGATCGTCGTCGTCGCGAGCACCTGCTCCGCCTCGTCGAAGACCACCTGGATGGCGTCGCCGAGCTGATCTGAGAACTCCTTCATCGCCCGCCGTGAGACACGGGCCCGGCTTCTCGTGCCACTGGCTTCGTCGCCAGCAGTCGCAGGCTCGGGCTCTACGTGCTGAGGGGGCAGGATCGGCTGACCGATGACAAGGTCGATCCGGCGCGGTTTTGGGATCGCCGAGCCACGGGGCATCGCTCGCTCGCTGCCTCCGATCCCTACGGGCACGACAGGGACGCCTGCCCTCAGGGCAAGGTATGCAACGCCCTCCCTCAGGTCCTCGACCTTCGGGCCTGAGCGACGCGTGCCCTCGGGGA
>JBKQLZ010000254.1:0-5051 GCA_052146895.1 Acidimicrobiales bacterium | reverse complement strand
CGCGAGCTCGCGCGCGCGCTCGTCGAGGAGGCGACGGGCTTGCGCGACCTCCGTCTCGACCACACGAGCGTCCGCCTCGGCCTTCTCGGCGGCGCCGAGCTCTGCCTCGAGGGAGGCGAGCTCGGCCTCGAGGCGCTCTGCCAACGACGCCGCCTCTGCCTGCGCGGCGTCGATCTGCTCGCCTTCGGAACCAAGTTGCAGGAGGCGGCGCCCGGTCTCGTCTCTCTGTGCGACGGTTTGGCGCTCTTCTGCCGCGGCCGCCGCTGCAGCTTCGCTCGCCTCGGCCGCTGCTAGCCGGGCAGCGCTCCAAGCCTGGCGCGCGGATTCAGCTCGGCCCCGCGCTTCGGCTGCGTCGGCGTCAGCCTCGACCGAGTCAGCCTGCACGGACTCGAGCGCGGCGCGGGTCGCGCCTGCCCGACCGGCCCCGAGGCGCCAGCCCCGCGAAGACAGACGATCGCCCTCAACCGTGACGACCACCGTCTCAGCACTCGAGCGCCCGGCGAGGTCGAGTGCATCGCGAATGCCTGTCGAGCAGAGCACGACATCGGCGAGCAGGGCGTCGAGTAGGGCTTCGGCGCCGGGCTGGGTACCCCGCACCCGAGCACGGAGGGAGTCGGGGCCGAACGAGCTCGCGGCTTCGCGACCTGTGTCGATCGGGAGGACTGCACCGCTCAGCTCGAGCTCGTGGAGGTGCTCCACCGCGTTGCGAGCCTGCTGCCGGCCGTCGACCACAACCGTCCCGAGCGCCTCCTGGACGGCGGCCTCGAAGGCGCGCTCGTATCCCGCGTCCACCTCGACGATGTCGAGCAGCGTTCCCAGAACGCCGGGCCGACCGGCGAGCTGCTCCACTCCGGCACGGGCGTGCGCCTCGTCGAGGGCACCGCGGAGGGCCTCCGCACGGGCGTCCAGCTTCTGGGAGCGCTCGACTGCATCGCGGGCTGCCCTCTCGGCAACTGTCACTTCGTCGGCAGCGGCCCTCTCGTCATTCTCGGCCGCAACCTGCGCGTCCCGGAGCCTCGCGAGCGTCTCTCCGAGCTGCGCGGCACCACGCTCGAGCACCTCCGATCTCTGGCTCAGCTCCGTTCGCTGGCGCTCGATCGCCGCTGCCCGCTCGTTGGCACGGGCGAGCGCCTCACGCGCGCGCGACAACTGGTTCGCGGCTTCGTCTCGGCTCCGTCGCCGGTCGCCGGTCGCCTCGCTCCTCGGTGCCTCTTGCTGGAAGGCCGCCGCGAACTGCGCTTCGTCGACGCGCAGGGCCTCGGCCCGTCGGGACACCTCTTGCCACTCCGGCTCGAGTAGCTGAGCGGCCTCCATCGTGGCCGCGAGGTCGCGCTCGAGCCGGGAGGACTCGGCCTCGAGGGAGGAGATCACATCGGTCTCCGTCGTCGCCGTCAGAGCCGCATCGACCCGCAACCGGCGCTCGGCGATGACGTTCGCCACCCCGCGCGCCCTCTCGTGCAGCCGCTCCGCGCTCGAGAGCGCCGACACGACATCGCTTGCCTGTTCAGCCGACATCGCTGCCTCGCTCGTCGCCACGAGCTCGTCGAGCCGGGCGAGAGCAGCCTTCAGGCGCTCTTCGTCGCCCGCGAAGGCCGCCTTGCGCTGCTCGTTCTCCTCGGATCGTTTCTGGAGAGAGTCGAGATCACGACCGGCGACGAACAGCCGGAGCGCCTGAAGCTCGCCCACGAGCGAGCCGTGCCGCCTCGCCGCTTCAGCCTGGCGCTCGAGTGGCCGGAGCTGGCGGCGGACCTCCCGGAGGAGGTCCTGCAGGCGCAGCAGGTTGGCCTCCGTGGACTCGAGGCGGCGCTCGGACCGCTCGCGCCGGCGCCGGAACTTGAGGACCCCGGCAGCCTCCTCGATGACCGCCCGTCGGTCCTCGGGGCGAGCGTCGAGGACCCCGGCGAGCTGGCCCTGGCTCATGATCACGTGCTGCTGCCTGCCGACTCCGGCGTCGGAGAGCATCTCCTGGATGTCGAGCAACCGACAGGAGGCACCGTTCATCGAGTACTCGCTCTCGCCTGTGCGAAACAGCGTCCGCGTGATCGTCACCTCGGCCAGGTCGACCGGCAGCCTCCGGGAGCTGTTGTCGATCGTGAGAGTCACCTCGGCCCGCCCGAGAGCCGGCCGTTTCGAGGTGCCGGCGAAGATGACGTCGTCCATCTTGGAGGAGCGCACGACGCTCGGTCCCTGCGCCCCGAGCGCCCATGCGACTGCATCGACGACGTTGGACTTGCCTGACCCGTTGGGCCCGACGACCACCGTCACTCCAGGCTCGAACTCGAGGGTCGTCGGGTCGGCAAAGGACTTGAACCCGCGGAGCGTAAGGGACTTGAGGTGCACAGCGAGGCTCACCCTAGTCGGGCGCCCACCCCCGGTTCGGGTTCCGCACGAGCCGCCGCGACGCCCTCGCTTCGCTTGTTCTGCCGCCTTTGGCGGACACCCTCGAGGCACCCGTCGGCGCTGATCATGACGACCGAGATCCACACCAGCTCGGATGCGACCTGGAAGTGCGAGGCCCATCCGCCACCCGGGAGGAAGCGCTCGAAGTGCTCCCAGACCACGACGTAGAGCGCTGCCACGACCATCAACAGAGCCGAGCCGTACGTGAGGACGGCCCGCCCACGGGGCAGTCTCAGGGCGGCGAACATCCCGACGGCGACGACGCCACCAGCAGCAGGCCCAGCGGCGGCGAGCCCGAGCAAGCCGGCGAGCACGACGCCGATCGCGACTTGCCGCCTGCCAAACGCGGACGGGGTCAGCTCCGTCGGGAGGACGATCTCCGGGGCCGGGGCGCGCAACGCCGCCCGCGGCGGCGCTGCCACCTCACCTGCGGCCTCGGCCTCGGCCGCCGCCGCGGCCGCCGCCGCGGCCGCGCCAGCCGCTGAATCGCCGGACGACGCCCCTGCGTGCCGCCGACGACGCCGTGCGAGCAGCATCGACCCGGGCACGATCAACAAGCATCCACCGAACGCGACACCCGAGATGAGAAGAGACAGGTTCACCTCGCCCTGAGGTGCGAACTGCAGTGTGACGTCGAACGAGCGGTCCGACGGCGGGCCGCTCGCCCCACGTAGCGACCCCGGATCGACGAGCCAGCCGTTTCCGAAGCCGTCCACGAGGAAGTGCTGGTGAAGGCTGCCCCCGCTGCCGTCTCCCCCACCGGCCACCTCGGCCTGCCAGCCCTTGTTGTAGCTCTGACCGAGCGCGAGTATGAACGGCGCCGTCGCTCTGCTCACATGCAGTCGGATCGAGGTCGAGGTCTTCGAGAGGACCGACACGGTCGGGACAGCCCCACTCGGTTCGCTCGGCGCCGCCACGGAGCCGTTGCCGGGCTCCGGCATCGCGGCCCCACCAGGTGCAGAGTCGAGCGCCAGCTGGTCGATGTCGATGCCAGTCGACGAGCCGTCGGCTGCCTGCAACAAATGGGTGCCCGCTCCGAGGCTCAGGCCCGAGACCGAACTGCCGCACGGAGAGATGCGAAGAGCACCCCCTTGTAGGGCAGAGGCGGCCGACCCCGAGAGCGAGATCGGAATGGGCCGGCCGTCGACATGCAAGAGGTCAGCGCGGCAAGTGCTGGGAACCCTTGCGGGGAGGTGCTCGAGTGGCACGCCAGGAATGCCGACCTCGGCGATGCCGATCGGGAGCTCTGTCTCGAGCGAGGTCTCGTAGCTGAGCGTCTTGCGCTCGGCGATCTTGGCGAAGGTGACCCGCAACGAGTCCCCCGTGACCGCCGGAAAGCTCACCTGAACCGTCCTCACCGAGCCCGGCGTGCTCGTCACCGGGATCGGCGGCACAGGCACGGTCCTCGTGACACCGCCCGCCGACACCAGCAGAGAAGTCGGTCGGGAGTGCTCACGATCGGACGAGATCGTCAAGGTGAGATCCCGGACGGTGACGGCATGACGGAACCGGTACTGGAGCCATGACCCCTCGTTTGCGCCGACGCCGAGGCCGGGCATCCAGACTGTGGCCGGATTGCCGTCGAGAGTGGCACTCGCGGTGGCCCCGAAGTTCCCCGGCATCCGGCTGGAGGAAGTGGCCAAGGTCACGAGAGGGTCCCGCCTGCCGACGATCTCGTCGATGACGTTGTCCCCCACGAGATCCGACAGGTGAGCCGTGCCCGTGAGTGAGAAGGAGCGGGCGGTCGGCAACGAGAACTGCCGGATCAGGTAAGGCTCGGGGTCGGAGCGCGGGGGGATCGGCGCCACCCGGTCGCGGGTCATGATCAACGTCAACCGGTCGCGCAGCGACGCCTTCCCGGCGAGGCTCAACAGATCCGTCGGCATCGAGATGATCTGAGTCGTCCGGACGTTCCCGACGCGGACCTCCGAGAAGCCGACCAAGCTCGACCCAGTCGGCGCCGGCTTGGCTCCTGTCGTCAGGTTCGTGCGATCGATCCGCACACGCATGGTGGAGAACGTCCGGCGACCGAACGCGACGACCTCTCCCCCGGTGGTCCGTGACTGCGGGCCGAGGTCGACGGTGACAGGGTCCTTGCCGTCGAACGTGATCGTGGCCTTGGTCACCCATTGGTTGGTGAGCCAGGTTGCGTTTCTCGCCGAAGGCGGCTGCACGAGCGTGACGCTGTCAGCGGTGACCGCGTGGCGAGTCGTGACCTGCCACCACTGGCCGATGAGCGGCTCGTCGACCGTGCCCTCTGTCTCCCAGGATGTGGCCGGGTTGCCGTCGATCGCATTCGCGGGCCGGTCCTCGGACCGGAGTGTGAACGCGGTGCCGTACGACTCGGCGGTGACCGAGCGGACGTTGCCGCTGAGGACCGAAGTGGTCATGCTCGAGGTCGACGCGCCCGGGAACAGATCAAAGCCTGGGTCGTTCACCACGAACGCCGTCGTCCCCTCAGAAGGCGTCTCGGTGTAACCGGTGTTCTCCGCCAGGCTGTTCCACTCGAACGCCTCCTTGCGGTTCGAGTCCGTCAAGACGAGCTGGGCCGGCCGCGACAGGACTTGGCGGGCGAGCGCCTCGTCGGTGTCGAGGGTGCCCGAGAAGAGGATCGTCGGGTTGTTGGCGAGAAGTCCGACGTCGGCTGCATC
>JBKQLZ010000253.1:0-14849 GCA_052146895.1 Acidimicrobiales bacterium | reverse complement strand
AAGGAAGTGGGCGACGGCTGTGAAGTCTTCGAAGGTGTGGTGTTTCTTGGAGAGTTTCCCATCGAGGTACCAGTGCCGTCCGAGCTCCTCACCACCGCGGACATGGGCGATGGCGTAGACGAAGCCGCGGTTGAGCAAAGGGTGGATCGGGCGTCCGCCGCTGAAGACCGGGTCCATGCTCGCCCCGTACGCGCCGTAGCCGTAGAGCATCGCCGGGCCCGGTCCGGCTGGGCGGTCGGCCCGCCACGCGAGGGTCACCGGCACCGTCGTCCCGTCGGCCGACGTTGCCCAGCGTTGCTCGGTCCGGTAGTCGTCGGGCTCGTAGCCCCCCGGAACGGGCTGTCGACGTAGGAGTGCCGTGACGCCGGTGCCGAGATCGATCTCGTAAAGAGTTCGTGGATGAACGAGCGAGGTGGTCTCGTAACGGATCGTCGACGTCTCGAACTCGAGGTTCTGCGCCAGGTAGGTGCTGGCTGCCGCTGGTGCTTGGATCACTCGCGCCTCACCGTCGCGGAGTGGCAGGACTCGGACGGCGGTCGTGGCGTGCCCCCGTTCGGCGACGAGCACGTATCCGTCTACGACGTCGATCTGCTCGATCCGGACGTCGTCACGCTCGGCCAGGAGCGGCCGCCAGTTCGCCCGCCCCGGGTTGCCGAGCGGGGTCCGGAAGACGGCGAAGTTCACCGCACCGTCGTTCGAAAGGACGAGGAGCTCGCCGCGGTGGTGCTCTATCTCATACAAGACGCCCTGGCGGCGGGGGGCAACGACCGTCGGTGCCGCGTCGGGCGTTGTGGCGGGAATGTAGTGCCACTCGCTCGTGAGATTGCTCTCCGACTGGAGGGCGATCAGCGCACCGTCCTTCGTCGTGCCGACTCCGAGGAAGAAACGCTCGTCTTCTTCCTCGAACACCTTCGCGTCCTCGGACGTCGGCGTCCCGATCCGATGACGCCACACCTGGTAAGGCCGGAGGGTCTCGTCCGGCCTCGTGTAGAAGACGGTGGCGTTGTCGGCCGCGAACGCGATGCCGTAGTAGGCGCCTTCGATCACGTCGTCGAGGTCCTCACCCGTCTCGAGATCGCGGATGCGAAGCGTCATGACCTCACCGCCGGTCGTGTCCGTCGCGTAGGCGAGCAACTTCTGATCCGGGCTGAGGGCTGTGTCTCCGACCTCGAGGTACTCGTGGCCTTCAGCGAGCTCGTTCTCATCGAGCACGATGATCTCGTCGGCATCTTCGATCGTGACGTCGGGCGACGGCTCGGCCGCGTCGCGCGGCCGCCGGCAAGTGATGGCGTGCTGCTTCCCGTCGACTGTGCGCACGTAGTACGCCCACTCGCCCTTGGGCGCCGGGTAGCTGACGTCGGTGAGCTGGGTGTGGGAGAGGATCTCGGTGTAGATGGTCTCGATGAGCGGATCGAGGTGGGCCGTTGCGGCGATCGTGTAGGCGTTCTCGGCTTCGAGGAGCGCAGTCACGGCTGGGTCGTCCTTGTCACGGAGCCAGTACCAGTCGTCGACCCGTTCGTCGCCGTGAGCGACAATCGGATGGGGACGCCGCTCGGCTATCGGGGGCTCGGGTCGCGCAGGGGTCTCGTGAGGAGCATGGTCGATCGCCACGAGCGAAGCTTCGCGCGTCTCGCTCGGTACGATCATCCGCGATGCCGATTCGCCGGGAGGTTCCGCGGCGACGGAGCCTCCGCCGGGCGCGACGGACCTTGACCCTGAAATGCGCGGTCGCCCTCGGCGTCGCGCTCCTCGCCTCATCGTGCGCCAGATCGCCGGGGGCATCGTCGGCGTCCTCGGCGCCGCCGACCGGGCGGGCAACGACGACGGCTTCTGCGCCGGGCCAGCCGACCACGAGTGGGCCGGGTGACTCGAGCCCGGCGAGGGCGACCACCACCACCGGCGCTCCTCTGGCGAGCTGGTCGCTCGTAACCGAGCCGAACGACGGCATGCAGCCGATCTACTCGCTCATGTCGAGCGCGCACCACGAGCTCGACATGACGATGTACGAGCTTGCTGATCCAAGTGCGGTCGACATCCTCGAGGGCGACGCTTCCCGTGGCGTCAGGGTTCGCGTGATCCTCGACCAGGACTACTCCGGTGCGTCGGTCAACGCGGCCGCGTACGCCGAGCTCAAGTCGCATGGGGTCCTGGTCCATTGGGCTCCGGCGGGCACGATATTCCACCAGAAGACGATCACGGTCGACGACCACACGTCGGCGATCATGACGCTCAATCTGACGAGCGAGTACTACTCGAGCACACGGGACTTCGCCGTGATCACGGCCGATCCCGCCGACGTGGCTGCAATCGAGAGGGTGTTCGGATCAGACTGGGTCGACTCCGGGCCTCCTCGAGCGGGTCCGCCGGGCGCGAATCTCGTCTGGTCCCCGGGAGCGGAAGCACCAATCGTCGCTCTCATCGGCTCAGCGCGACACAGCTTGCTCGTCGAGAACGAGGAGATGGACGCCCCCCAGGTAGTGGACGCTTTGGAGGCCGCGGCTCACCGAGGAGTCACGGTCGAGGTCGTGATGACGTACTCGTCATCTTGGGCGGGCGCGTTCGCCGACCTTGTTGCCGCAGGCGTGAAGGTGCGAACGTACGCAAGCGACGCAGCGCTCTACGTTCACGCCAAGGTCATCGTCGCCGACGGCACGACGGCTTTCGTCGGGAGCCAGAACTTCTCGGTCTCCAGCCTCGACTACAACCGTGAGCTCGGCCTCATCACGAGGGACCCGACGATTGTCGGAGCGCTCACTCGCACGCTGGCGTCTGACTTCGAAGGCGCCACTCGTTTCGTCTCTGCGGGGTCGGGCGGGACCGGCGCTCGCGCCTCGTGCCACGCGACGGCATCTCCTGCGAACGACGGGTACTCGGGTGACTACGACGTCTACGTCTACTCGAATCAGCCGGATCAAAAAGCCACCGCCTCGGACGCCGGGGACACCTACAGCTACTACACGAACAGCTCCGGATACGCGGTCATATATCTCTGGGACACAAGCGGCGGCGAGACCATCACGGTGACAGTCGGCGGAGCAACCTGCTCGACGACTGCCTGAGGGCGTTGGCGGGAGAACAGGGAGTTGTTACTATCTACGTAGTGCAAACTCGCCTAGCAGGTAAGGGATGGACCGCCTGATGGCTACGACGGAACTGGATCTCGGCAAGTACCAGCTGGGCTGGAGCGATGTCGAGGACTACGTATTCAAGCCCCGCAAGGGCATCAACGAAGAGATCGTGCGCGAGATGTCCGCCATCAAGCGCGAGCCGGACTGGATGTTGAAGTTCCGGTTGAGCGCGCTGCAGCGCTTCTTCCGGCGCCCGATGGTGCCATGGTTCGCGACAAAGATGCCTGACCTCGACTTTCAGGACATCTACTACTACATCAAGCCGATCGAGCAGCAGGTGAGCGCGTGGGAGCAGCTGCCCGAGTCGGTCAAGAACACCTACGACAAGCTCGGCATCCCCGAGGCAGAGCGCAAGTACCTCGCCGGGGTCACAGCGCAATATGAGTCGGAAGTGGTTTACCACCGCAATCGGGAGGATCTCGAGCGCCTCGGCGTGTTGTTCACGGACATGGACACCGCAGTCCGGGAGCACCCCGAGATCGTCCGGAAGTGGTTCGGCAAGATCATCCCGCCGAACGACAACAAGTTCGCGGCCCTCAACTCCGCAGTCTGGTCCGGCGGCTCGTTCAACTACGTGCCGCCGGGCGTGACGGTCGACATGCCGCTGCAGGCCTACTTCCGCATCAATGCGGAGAACATGGGCCAGTTCGAGCGGACGTTGATCATTGCTGACGAGGGAGCACAGGTTCACTACGTCGAGGGCTGCTCTGCCCCGGTGTATTCGACCGACTCCCTGCACTCGGCAGTCGTCGAGCTGGTCGCCCTGCCGGGCAGCCGGATCACCTACACGACGATCCAGAACTGGTCGAGCAACGTCTACAACCTCGTCACGAAGCGGGCGCGGGCGGAAGCCGAGGCACACGTCGAGTGGATCGACGGCAACATCGGCTCGCGTCTCACGATGAAGTACCCCTCCGTGTACCTGATGGGCCCGAAGGCCTCAGGCGAGGTGCTCTCCGTCGCCTACGCAGGTGCCGGGCAGCAACAGGACACGGGCGCCAAGATGTTCCACTGCGCGCCCGAGACGACTTCGACGATCATCTCGAAGTCGATCTCGAAGGACGGCGGGAACGCCACGTACCGCGGCAAGGTTCACGTGGACCCTGGCGCGAAGAAGTCGAAGGCGTTCGTCCGGTGCGACGCGCTCATACTCGACGAGCAGTCGGTCTCAGAGACCAAGCCGTACATCGAGGTCCAAGAGCGCGACGCCGAGATCGGCCACGAGGCGACCGTGTCGAAGATCGGCGACGACCAGCTCTTCTATCTCATGAGCCGTGGCCTCTCGGAGACTCAGGCGATGGGCATGATCGTGAACGGCTTCATCGAGCCGATCACCCGGACGCTCCCGATGGAGTACGCCGTCGAATGGAGCCGCCTGATAGAGCTTCAGATGGACGGGTCGATAGGCTGACACTCCAAATGCCGATGCGCGAGGAGTGCAAGCACTTTCAGAGCCGGACGTACGCCTCAGGCGAAGTCGCGCGCTTCTGCGTGCTCGACCTCGCTCCAGAGGCGCCTTGGCGCTGTCCCGACGACTGCGCCTCATACGTGCGCCGGCTGGCCGACGCCACCTGGACGCACGGCAATCTTGTCGAGCCTCCCGTCGAGGACGAGCCTGACGAGCCTGCCGAGGACATCGCTGCATTGCTGGAGGCTGCCGAGAGCGTCGTCGACGCCGTGACGCCGGACGCACTGCACGAGGCCCGCGAACGCGAGCGCAAGGAAGAGGCCCGGGAGGCCAAGGAAGCTCGCGGAAACAAGTGGTTCCGCAAGCGCAAGGGCTGAGCGGCGCCTCGCGCTTAGCGCCCCTTGAACTGAGGTGGCCTGCGCTCGAAGAACGCCGTGACGGCCTCGGAGAGGTCGTGCGAGCGGAGCTGCCCGGCGTTCCAGGCCGCGACGTATCGCTGGGCAGCATCGACCTGAGCCCGGTGAACCTGCGAGAGCACCGACTTCGAGCCCTCGACTGCGACGGGCGAGTTGGCCGCGATCTCGGCCGCAATCGCGCGAGCACCCGCGAGCATGAGATCAGGATCTTCGAAAACGTGGTTGACGAGGCCGATCTGCAGTGCACGGGCGGCGTCGATGTCCTTGCCGGTGTAGACGAGCTCGGCAACCTGCCCCATGGACAGCACGAGAGGGAGGCGGGCAAGGCTCCCGATGTCCGCCACTATCGCCATCTTCGTCTCGCGTACCGAGAAGATCGCGTCAGCCGCGCAGACTCGGATGTCGCAGGACGTGATGAGATCGACGCCGCCACCGATGCAGTAACCGTGGACAGCGGCGATGACCGGCTTCGGGCACTCGGCAGCAGCGCTTATCGCTGCCTGGAGCCGGAGCACGTCGGCATGGGTCCTCCGCCCGATCTCCGCGGCCGAGGGAGGCTCGTCCTCCCCCGAGCCCGGATTGCCGACGTCGGCGAGCGTGCTCAGGTCGAGGCCGACGCTGAAATGGGGTCCTTTGGCCGCGACGACGATCGCGCGGACGTCCCGGTCCCTGCCGAGGTCGGCCATCGCTTCGGGGAGCTCGGCGAAGAACGGCATCCCCATTGCGTTTCTCTTCTCCGGCCGGTCGAGGAAGAGCGTGGCCACGTGACCCTCGCGCTCGACGGACAGGACGGTGTATGGCGATTTCTCAGGTGCGGCGATGTCAGTCATCGGTTGGCCACCGTAGCGTCAGTGCTCATGACCCCGCAGGTTGAGCTCATGACCCCGCAGGTTGAGCTCATGACCCCCCAGGTCACAGGTAGGGGGACAGAGCTATGAGCGGCGCGCCCAACATCGGCCCGGGCGGGCCGACCGACTTCGACGGGGAGCGTTACCAGGAGCGCTTCGACGCCCTCGAAGCCGACGGGCTGCACATCCATGGTGAGGCGGACTTCGTCATGACTTTCGCACCCGAGTCGGTCCTAGACGCCGGTTGCGGGACGGGGCGCGTAGCGCTCGAGCTGGCTCGGCGCGGCGTTGTCGTCGTCGGCGCCGACCGTGACGCTTCGATGCTGGCCGTGGCGACTCGCCGTGGCGAAGAGCTCGCTGGGCTGTTTCCGGGTATCAGGCTGCGTTTCGTGCAGTCCGACCTCGTCGGGCTCGACCTCGGTGCCACGTTCGATGTGGTCGTGATGGCGGGGAACGTCCCGCTTTTCACCGATCCCGGTACGGAGCGACAGCTCGTCGCGGGCGTCGCGAGGCACGTCCGCCCGGGCGGCGTGCTCGTCGCAGGCTTCCAGCTCAACCGCACGTATTCGCTCGAGCTCTACGACCTGCACTGTGCGGCCGCCGGGCTCGAACTGGCGGCGCGTTGCGCGAGCTGGGATGGTGCGAGCTTCGAACCGGGAGGCGAGTACGCCGTATCCGTCCACCGGAGACCTTGAGGCGAGAGGGAGAGCTGCCATGCCGGACGCGACCGCTCGCGCCGCCTGCGACTTGTGCGAAGCGGCGCGGATCACTCCGTGGCATCACGAGGACGACGTCTGCTGGGTCGCCGATTGCGAGATCTGTGCGGTTCCGATGGTGGTCTGGAAGCAACACGGCCCGGCGCCGACGGCCGAAGAGGTCGATCACATGATCGAGCAGCTGTCGCGGGTCGCGACGGAGCGCTTCGGCGAGACGCCGTTCAACGTCGACCGTGTCATGCGGCAGATCCCCGATCACTTCCACGCCCATGCCCGCGACGAAGGCTGGTGGTGGCGCCGCTTTCGTACTTGAGCTGGGCTGCGGGGCCTAGCGGCGCCGGTAGGATGAGCGGGCCCGTTGCTTGGGATCGGATCGGCACGACGACCGGCGTGATCCCGCTCGGCACACCGGATTTCACAAAGGAGCTGTCACGCCCTGAGCACTCTCGAGCAGCTGGATTCAGCGTTCACAGCTGAGGCGTCGCGGGCACTCGGCGGCCCCGACTTCCTGCAGCGACGCCGCGCGCGTGCTTTCCTAAGTCTCGAGCGAGGCACTTTGCCGACCGGCGACGAGGAGATCTGGCGCTACAGCCGCATCGGCGACCTCGACTTACCGCGCTTCTCGCCGGTCAAGGCGCGGTCCCTCCCGCAACACGCGATGCCTGACCTGCCACGCGAGGCGCACGCGCTGATCGACCGGATCGGCGAGAGAGCCGGGCTCGTGATCACGCTCGAGGGGGCCGTGCACGACGCGGATCTCGGCGAAGAAGGGGAGAGAGCCGGCGTAAGGCTCGCCCGAGTCGGGTCGCATCCCGACGGCGAGGGTCTCCTCGGCGCCGTCCAGGGCCTGTTCACTGAGCCTGACTCTGCGGATGCACTCGACGACCTGGCAACGGCGTTCTCGCCCGACACGATCGCGCTGACGATTCCCCGCGGCGTTGAGCTCTCCAAGCCGATCGTGATCGTCAATCTCCTCGGGATGGACAACACAGACGACTCGAAAGGGCCGGCGGTGTTCCCCCGCACCATCGTCCACCTGGCGGAGAACTCGTCGGCGACGGTGATCGAGCTCCTCGTCTCCGGGCCGGGAGCAGCGCTTGTCTGCCCGGCAGTCGAGCTCTCGGTCGGAGACAGTGCCCGGCTCTCGTACTCGGTCGTCCAGCAGCTCGGCAGCCGTACCTGGCAGCTCGGGCACAGCTGGGCGAGGGCAGGGCGCTCGTCCACGGTTCGGTGCTTCACCGCTTCGCTCGGTGGCGAGTACGCCCGCACAAGGCTCGACTCGCTGCTCGACGGCCCCGGTGGCTCGGCCGAGCTGCTCGCGGCGTACCTCGGCGACGAGCACCAAGTGCACGACTTCCGGACCCTGCAGGAGCACGGCGCGCCGAAGACGACGAGCGACCTCGTGTTCAAGGGCGCTGTCGGCGGAACCGCTCGCTCGGTCTACAGCGGGATGATCCGCATGCGTCACGGAGCGCGCGGGGGGAACGCGTTCCAGACGAACCGCAACCTCGTCCTCTCCGAAGGCGCGCACGCCGACTCGGTGCCGAACCTCGACATCCAGGAGAACGACGTCCGCTGCAGCCACGCCTCGGCTGTCGGACCGATCGACGCGGAGCAGCGCTTCTATCTCGAGTCGCGCGGGATCCCTAGAACTGTCGCTACGAGGTTGATCCTGCTGGGCTTCTTCCAGGAGTTGCTGGAGCGCGCCGAGCCTTCGGTGCGCGACCACGTCGTCGCCGCCATCCGGGGTCGCCTCGAAGCGATGACAGACGAGGCGGCGTCGTGAGCCGCGTCCGGCTCTGCGGTGCCGACGAGGTCGAGGTCGGCGCCGTGCGGCGCTTCGAGGCGAGCGGTCTTTCGATCGCGCTCGCGCACTGCGACGACGGCTTCCACGCGGTGGTCGACAACTGCAGTCACGAGGACTACCCCCTCTCCGAGGGCGAGGTGTTCCCCGACCTGTGCGAGATCGAGTGCGTCCGGCACGGCAGCACGTTCTCGTTGCTCGACGGCGAGCCTCAGAGCCTGCCTGCCACCCGGCCCGTTGAGGTGCTGGCAGTGCGAGTCGAAGCCGGCGACGTCTTCTTGGAGTTGCCATGAGCGTGCTCAAGATCGAGGGCCTGCGGGCCGCCGTCGGCGATCGGGAGATCCTCCAGGGCGTGGACCTCGAAGTGCAGAGCGGGGAGACCCATGCCGTCATGGGGCCGAACGGCTCGGGCAAGTCCACGTTGGCGCACGTGCTGATGGGGCGCCCTGGTTACGAGGTGCTCGAGGGCTCGGTCACCATCGATGGCGCCGAGCTTCTCGGGCTGCCGGTTGACGAGCGGGCGCGCGCCGGGCTGTTCCTCACCTTCCAGTACCCGATCGAGGTGCCGGGCGTGCCGGTCGTTGATGCGTTGCGCGAGGCGCTGATCGCAGCCGGTCGGAGCACCGCGGACCTGAGCGAGCACATGACGGTCGAGGCAGGGCGCCTCGGCTTCGCGCCCGAGCTGTTGCTGCGGCCCATGAACGTGGACCTCTCGGGAGGCGAGAAGAAACGCAACGAGACCCTCCAACTCGCCCTCCTCCACCCACGCTTCGCGGTGCTCGACGAGCTCGACTCCGGGCTCGACGTCGATGCGTTGCGACAGGTCGCCCGTCGCGTCGAGGCGGCACGCCTCGAGTCCGACCCGCCGCTCGGCGTCATCGCCATCACGCACTACAGGCGACTTCTCGACGAGCTCCCGCCTGACGTCGTGCACGTCATGTCGGGGGGACGCATCGTGCGGTCGGGCGGACCGGAGCTTGCGACCGAGGTCGAGGAGACCGGTTACGCGGGCTACCGCCCGGCGCTCGATGGCGAATCGGCGGAGTCACCCGGCGGGGGCGACTCGTTCCTGGGTAAGTTCACCCTGTAGTTGCTCTGTCTGCCTCGCTCAGAGGCAGCCGCCTCGCGAGGGAGGCGGCCTGGCTCAGAGGCGGACGACAGGACAGGTGAGGGTGCGGGTGATCCCTTCGATCAGTTGTACCCGGCTCACGACCATCTTGCCCAGATCGTCGACCGAGTCAGCCTCTGCCTGCACGATCACGTCGTACGGACCGGTCACGTCCTCAGCCATGATGACGCCAGGGATCTCGGCCACCTTGCTGGCTACGGATGCTGCCTTGCCCACCTCAGTCTGAATCAGCACATACGCCCGAACGGACACTCGCACCTCCTCTGTCGCTGACCGGCATCGTAGTAGTCACACCCGGCACCTACCATGGCGATGTGGCGCGACTCCCCAATGCGAGCAAGGTCACACGCATGCTCCGTAGCTCGCTCCGGGGCCTGCTCGACCAGTCGCAGCCCTTCGGGCGCCTCGCCCTCGTGCACACGCTCTTCTCTGCTGGGACCACGCTTTTCACGATCTCGCTGGCAGGCTCGCTGTTCTTCTCTGTGTCGCCACACGAGTCGAAGGAGAAGGTCCTTCTCTACCTGCTCATCACGATCGCACCCTTCGCCATCGTGGCGCCGGCGCTCAGCCCGCTCCTCGATCGCGGGGTCACGGCGCGAAGAGCGGCCATCGGCGCGGCAAGCGGCGGGAGCGCGCTCTTAGCGCTCTCGATGGCAGGGGAGCTGAAGGGCTTCCTCTTCTTCCCCGAGGCCTTCGGGATCCTCGTTCTGTCGAAGCTCTACCTGGTCGGAAAAGCCGCACTCGTGCCGTCGATGACGACAGGTGACGACAACCTGGCCTCCGCAAATGCGAAGTTGGCCGTCCTCGCAGGCCTTGCGGGATTCGCTATCTCACCCATCGGGGTCGCGTTTCTCCAGCTTGGGGCGCCGTGGGTCTTGCGGATCGACTTCGCCGTGTTCGTAGCAGGCGCCGTGGCCGCTTCCCGACTCCCGCGTACCGGTGCAATCCCGGTGGAGGCACAACCCGTCGGCCAAGCAGCCGACGGCCGGCCGATGCACGGACCGGCCCAGCCGCTGCCCCTCCCGGCGCCGGAGCCCTTGCCAGGCGGGCCGGGGGGCCTCATCTACGGCCGCAGGTCGGGAGCGGCCGGCTTGTCGGGGGCGGGGGCAGCGTCCGCGGCCGGCGGCTTGTCAGGGCGGCGGGCGCGTGTCGACGTCAAGGCCGAGCGGCAGCGGCTCGGGCTACCGCTGTTCGTGCCCGAGGTCACCGTTGCGCTGCTCGCGATGACGGTGCTGCGGGGATCGCTCGGGTTCATGACGTTCTTCCTCGCCTTCGGGCTACGTGCGATGAAAGCCGCCACCTGGTGGTACGGCCTCATCCTGCTCGCGAGCGGTGTGGGCGGACTTGTCGGCTCGATGCTCGTGCCCACGCTCCGGCGCTACCTGTCCGAACAGCAGATAATCGCGACGGCCCTCGTGCTGACCGCGGCCATCTCGCTTCTGACGGGTTGGGGCGGGACGTTGACCTACCAGCCGTTCCTTGCGTTCGTGGTCGGCTACGCGTCCACCGGCGCAAAGCCGGCGTTCGACTCCATCGCCCAGCGCTACGTGCCGCCCGCGGCCCTCGGTCGTGCGTTCGCCCGCTTCGAGACACAACTGCAGCTCGTCTGGGTCGTCTGCGCGCTCGTTGCGGTCGTGATCTCGTTCTCGCTCCGCTCAGGCGACATCTTGATCGCAACCGCCTGCGGGGTCGCGGCGGTGTTCCACTTCTCGCTCCGCCGGTCGCTCGGTCGCAGCGAAGGTGGCGCGATTGACGGTCGTCGAACGCCGCGGACACGTCAGCGGGGAGGGCACGCCGTCGGCCGGGTGATGACGAGGCGCTCAGCCGAACAGCCATGAGCGGCCTCGTGCAGGTGGGCAAGGGGGCGTGGGTTCGCACGAGTGAGCGTTTCGTCACGAATACCACCGTGATACGGCTCGCTGGGTCCGGCTGTCTCGTGGTGGACCCGGCGGTCGAGCCCGATGATCTCGCCGAGCTTGTCTCGGACCTCGGAGCGCTGTCGCTGGAAGTCGTGGCGGGCTGGTCGACGCACCCGCACTGGGACCACGTGCTGTGGTCGTCGGATCTCGGTGCCGGCGTGCCTCGGTTCGCGACGGCTGACAACGCGCAGTACTGCCGCGACGAGCGAGAGCGGGTGATCGCCAGGCTCGCCGAGGCCGCTCCTGGTCACGAGCTGGAGCTGTGCGCACGGTTGACGGCTGTGGATCTTGACGACGAGGGGTTTGCTCGCTTCGGTCGTGGCGCGTCGGCGCCACCGGACTCTGACGCACGATGTCGACTGGTCGAGCACACGGCGCACGCCCTCGGGCACGGCGCGCTGTTCTTCCCCGACCTTGGCCTGTTCGTTGCCGGCGACATGGTCTCCGACATCGAGATCCCGCTGCTCGACTCGTCGCCGGCGGATCCGATTGGTGACTATCTGGCGGCGCTCGACCAGTACGAGGAGCTTGCCCGGTCGGTCACGACGTTCGTCCCGGGACACGGTGCGATCGGTGACGGGCCCGAGCTCGCGCGGCGCATCGCGGCCGACCGGGCGTATGTCGCGGATCTCGCCGGCGGCCGGCAGAGCGAGGATCCGCGGCTCGAGACAGAGTGGCTGGCGGCCGAGCACGAGCGGCATCTCGCGCTCGCACGGCAGACTTAGCTCAGCCCTCGAGCCTCTTCCGCAGACCTTCGAGCTGCGAGCGCAGGGCGACCGGGACGTGGTCGGTGAACTCGTCGTAATACGACTCGATCTCCGGCACCTCCGCCTTCCACTCGCCTACGTCGACCCTGAGGAGCTCCTCCATGTCGTCTGCAGTGATGTCGAGGCCGTCGGTCGGGATGGCTCCCTTTGCCGGCAGGTAGCCGATCGGGGTCTCGATGGCTTCGCCCCGTCCCGCGCAGCGCTCGAAGACCCACTCGAGCACCCGTGAATTCTCGCCGTAACCGGGCCACAGCCAGCGGCCGTCGGCCGACTTGCGGAACCAGTTGACGTAGAAGATCTTCGGGAGGCGCTCCGGGTCGGTCCGCTCCTGGAAAGACAGCCAGTGCGCCCAGTAGTCGGCCATGTTGTAGCCGCAGAAGGGCAGCATCGCGAACGGGTCGCGGCGGAGGTTGCCGACGGCACCGGCTGCAGCCGCCGTCGTCTCGGACGCCATGATCGAGCCCATGAACACGCCGTGGTTCCAGTCGAAGCTCTCGTGCACGAGCGGGACGACCGACGCCCGGCGCCCACCGAACAGGACTGCCGAGATCGGCACGCCCTCGGGGTCCTCCCACTCCGGTGCGATCGCCGGGTCCTGGCTCGCCGGGGCCGTGAAGCGAGAATTCGGGTGCGCGGCTGGCTTTCCCTTCTCCGGCGTCCACTCCTCGCCGGTCCAATCCGTGCAGTGCGCCGGCGGGTCCGGGGTGAGGCCCTCCCACCAGACGTCGCCGTCATCGGTGAGAGCGGTGTTCGTGAAGATGCAGTTCGCCGCGAGGGTGAGCACGGCGTTCGGGTTCGTGTCCATGTTCGTGCCAGGGGCGACCCCGAAGAAGCCGGCCTCCGGATTTATCGCCCGCAACATCCCGTCGGGACCGATCTTCATCCAGCAGATGTCGCCGCCGATCGTCTCGACCTTCCAGCCAGGCATCGTCGGGATCAGCATCGCGAGGTTGGTCTTGCCGCATGCTGAGGGGAAGGCGCCCGTGACGTAGCGCACCTCACCGTCCGGAGACGTCAGCTTCAGGATCAGCATGTGCTCAGCGAGCCAGCCCTCGTCTCTCGCCATCACCGATGCGATCCGCAGGGCGAAACACTTCTTGCCGAGGAGAGCGTTGCCGCCGTATCCAGAGCCGAACGACCAGATCTCGCGAGTCTCGGGGAAGTGGGCAATGTACAGATTCTCAGGGTTGCACGGCCACGGGACGTCTTGCTCGCCTTCGGCCAGCGGCATGCCGACCGAGTGGAGGCAAGGGACGAAGGCCCCGTCCTCCCCAATGACCTCGAGAGCGCCGCGCCCCATGCGCGTCATGATCCGGAGGCTGACAGCGACGTAGGGAGAGTCCGTGATCTCGATACCGATATGAGCAATCGGCGACCCGAGGGGGCCCATCGAGAACGGGACCACGTACATCGTCCGGCCGCGCATGCAGCCGGCGAACAGGCCCGTCAGCGTCTCGCGCAGCTCGTGCGGATCGATCCAGTTGTTGTTCGGGCCAGCGTCTTCTGCCTTCGCCGGAGCGACGTAGGTTCGGCTCTCGACTCTTGCGACGTCACGGACGTCGGAGTGAGCCCAGTAGCTGTTCGGGCGCTTCGCGTCCGAGAGCTTCGTGAATGCCCCCTGGTCTACGAGTAGCTGGCAGAGGCGGTCGTACTCCTCAGCAGAGCCGTCGCACCACTCAACCCGGTCCGGCTGGGTCAGTGCGGCAACTTCGTCCACCCACTCGAGAAGCTTGCGATTGCTCGTCGGAGGCATGTTCGACAGCGTTCCTTTCTCATTGGGTCCTCACGACCCGATACCTGACCGGACAGTGGACCCGGTACGACCATCTCAGATGGTACGCGCCACGCGCGGAACAGCCAAAGTCGGCTCGAGCACGGCCCTGGAGCAAGGCCCTCGCCAGGCCTCGGCTACGGTCCCGAGGGTGGAGCACGTGGGAGAGCACGCGAGCGGCGGGCGTCGTGGCCTGAGTGAATTCGGATGGCTCGCGCACTTCCGGGCGAGCCTCGCGGGCACCGACGCTGCTCTTGTAGGGGCGGCCACCGGAGAGGTTCACGTGGGAGACGACGCGGCGGTGCTCAACCCGGCGACTGGAAAGGTGCTGTTCTCCACCGACATCTCGGTCGAAGGCGTCCACTTCGATCTCGAGCTCGGTTCGGCATTCGATGCCGGTTGGAAGGTCGTCGTGGCGAACGTGAGCGACATAGCGGCTATGGGCGGCATTCCCACCCACGCCGTCGTCGGGGTGGCAACCTCGCCGGGCACGGATCTCGGCCAGCTGTTCGAGGGCGTCCGGGCTGCGGCGCAGGAGTACGGCGTCGCCCTCGTAGGAGGCGACCTCTCGTCAGCTCCGCGACTGTTCCTCTCGGTAGCGATTCTCGGGGACACCGGCGAGTTGGCACCTGTCCTGCGCAGCGGCGCCTGTCCGGACGACGGGCTCTGGTGCACCGGACCCCTCGGAGCGTCAGCGGCAGGTCTCGCGGTACTTCGGGCGCGCCTGTCAGGCACGGCGGGCGGGGCAGGCGCGGCGGGCGGGGCAGGCACGGCGGGCGGGGCAGGCGCGGCGGGCGGGGCAGGCGCGGCGGGCGGGGCAGTCGCGGCGGGCGGGGCAGGCGCGGCGGCCGCAGCGGGGACGACAGAGGTGCTCGCACAGGCGTACCTGCACCCAGTCGCCCGTCCGGCCGAAGGCCGCATGGCCGCCCGGATCGGCGCGACG
>JBKQLZ010000252.1:0-6080 GCA_052146895.1 Acidimicrobiales bacterium | reverse complement strand
CCGGCACCACCGTGCCCCGCTGGGACTCGGTCGCCGCGTTGTACTGCTTGCAGAACTCCATCGTCTGCACGCCGTGTGGCCCGAGCGCGGTCCCCACTGGGGGCGCGGGAGTTGCTGCTCCGGCGGGGAGCTGGATCTTCACGATTGCGCTGACGCGGCGGCGTGCCATGATCGACGCCTTCTCCTTGACTGTTGTTGTTGATACCTGTGACCAGGTCGCTCTAGAGCTTTGCGACCTGGCTGAACTCGAGCTCGACCGGGGTCTCCCGGCCGAAGATGTTGACGAGGACCTTGAGCTTGAGCTGGTCCTCGTTGATCTCGGCGATCTGGCCGGAGAAGTCCGCGAACGGACCTTCCTTCACGCGCACGGTCTCGCCAGTCTCGTACTCGAGACGAGCCTGCCGGCGCTTTGGTCCTTCGGCACCTTCCGCACGTACCTGGAGGATGCCCTCGATCTCGACCCTGCTGAGTGGGGTCGGCTTCGTACCGGGGCCGACGAAGCTCGTCACGCCAGGTGTCTGGCGTATGACGGACCAGGAGTCGTCATCGAGGTCGCAACGGCACAATAGGTAGCCGGGATAGACCTTGCGCTGGACAGGCACACGCTTGCCGTTCTTGACCTCGATGACCTCTTCCATCGGGATCACGACCTCGTAGATGTGGTCCTCCATGTTCATCGACCCGATGCGGCTCTCGAGATTGGACTTCACCTTGTTCTCGTAGCCGGCGTAAGTGTGAACGACGTACCACTTCCCAGGCCTGTCGTAAGGGCTAGGAGTGCGCTCGACCTCGACCTCGGCGGCCTCGTCCTCGAGCAGCTCGTCCAGCGCCTCGGAAACCGTTGCGTCTTCGGCGTCCGGAGAAACGGACGCCTCTTCCGCAACAATCTCCGCGGCCGCCTGAGCCTCAACAACGTCGATGAGTTCGGCTTCGGCAGCGGTGGCGGTGGCATCGGCGTCGGCGCTGGTGTCGGAGCCGACGACCGTTTCTGAGGTCGTCGGTGCCGACTCAGAGTCGTCGCCTGACTCAGCATCGTCAGTACCGACAGTCAAGACTTCCTCACTCACTTCAAAGGCCTCGCTCACTTGCGGAACAGGAAAATGACGCTCTTGGCGAACAGGTAGTCGAGACCGAACACGAAGAGCGTCAGCAACACGATCGTGACGAGCACGACGGCTGTGTAGTTGGCAACCTCGGTCCGACCCGGCCAAGCGACCTTCTGGAGCTCGCTTCGAACCTCTCGGAGATATTCGACTGAGCGCTCCGGAAGTCCCGGGCGGTCAGCCTTCGGGCTTGCTGCGCCCGAGGGCCGGCGATTGCCGGGGCCGGAGCCGGATCCCGAGCCACCTCCTGCAGGCGGCCGGCGCGCGCCGGCGCCGGCGCCCCCGCCCGCGACAGGCTCACCGTCAGGCCCGAGCGCTCCCTGGCGCTGCATCATTCGTTTGGTCTCTCGGTTCACGCGGCTACCTCGGCTCGACGTTACGAGCTGGCTGAGCAGGGCTGGAGGGACTTGAACCACCAACCGCCGGTTTTGGAGACCGGTGCTCTACCAATTGAGCTACTGCCCTCCGCACAGGCGCGGCAACCCACGACGGGCGGAGCGGCTAGCAGCCTGGGCGTCATCACGTTAGCACCCCGGTCAACGAGTAATTGCGGGCGGCACCGGCCCGAAGTTACAGCGAGGCTCCTTGCGCCTGCCGCTCGCCACGCTCGGCGCGGTTGCGGGCGAGCGTGAAGACGACGAGCGTCGTTCCGGCTCCAACAGCCGCGACCACCGCTGAGCTATATGCGAGCCGCCGGCCCGTCAGGACCGAGCGGATGGCGCGCCGGTTCGCTGCGCTCTCGAGCGCCGACAGCACGTCGGACACGACTCCGGCGGGCACCACGACGTCGGTCGTGCGTACCTGGTGCAAGAGGCGGAGCAGCTTGCGGTACCGAGCGAGCTCTGCCTGGCACCGCAGGCAGTACTCCACATGGGCGACGAGCACTCCGGAGGCCTCGAGATCACCGTCGAGGATGCCCGGCAGCTCACCAGCCACTTGCTCGCAGGCGACGTTTCCCGGCCTCCTCCATGGGCGAACGATCCGCTCCCATGCCCTGCGGCAGTCGTCGACCAACGCGACCTCGCCCACCGGATCAGCTCGCTTCCACGTCGCAGGACTCGATGTGCCGGCTGGCTGGCACCGCTGCATCACTCCCCGGAGCGGCGCCCGAGCGGCGCCCGGGGAAGATCCGCTCGCGGAGCAGGCGGCGAGCACGGTGGAGGCGGACCTTCGCGGCGGATTGGCTGATGCCGAGCTCGCGCGCTATCTCGCGGTGCGGGAGGTCGTAAACGTCGCGGAGCACGACCACGACGCGCAGCGCGTCAGGCAGCTCGCCGAGCGCCTCGACGAGGCGGCCCCGCTCGTCTGCGGCGCTGGCGGCCGACTCAGGATCGCGTTCGGGGCGCAAGTCCGCCAGATCCATGCTCTCGTCGAGAATCGCCGTCGCCGATCGGCTTCGGCGCTCGAGCAGGCGGGCGGCGCAGTTCACGGTGATGCGGTAGAGCCAGGTCGTGACGGCGGCGTCGCCCCGGAAGCGCTTGAGCCCTCGGTACGCCCTGAGATACGTCTCCTGCACGACGTCGCGTGCATCGTGCTCGTTGCCCACCAAACGGTAGGCCAGCTGGTAACAAGTCGAAGAGGTGGCGACCACTAGTCGCTCGAACGCGTCCCTGTCGCCGTCACGGGCTCGCGCAGCGAGTGCGTCGATGTCGACCGACGCCGAGACCTGCGGTTCCTCGATCTCAGGCGACGAGAATCGCAGCGCGCTCACCGATGGGGGCTCAGCGCGTCTCTTTGTGAACCGTGTGCTGGCGATCGAAGCGGCAGTATTTCTTCATCTCGATCCGCTCACGATCGTTCTGCTTGTTCTTGGTCGTTATGTAGTTGCGCCGCTTGCACACTTCGCAAGCAAGCGTGACCTGGACTCTCTTCTCGTTCTTTGCCATTTGCCTTCCTCATCGCGCGTGCCTATTGCATCGGGCCTGGTAGCGGCGCCGGGACTCGAACCCGGGACCCCACGATTATGAGCCGTGTGCTCTTACCAACTGAGCTACGCCGCCAGGGAGCCCCCTGTCGGAATCGAACCGACGACACCAGCCTTACCATGGCTGTGCTCTGCCGACTGAGCTAAGGGGGCCGGCCGGACGGGCTGGAGCCCGCTCGCCGGCTGATTGTATCCCGCCCGAACTCGCGCCGGCGTATACGATCCCCGAGGATGGAGATCCGGCGGGCAACCGAGCGCGACAGCGAGGGCATCCTCTCCATCTACAACGGCGAGGTGCTCACTTCCACTGCCACGCTCGACCTCGTCCCGAGGACCGATGAGGAGCAGCGGGCATGGATGAGCGCCCATGCCGGCGTGTACCCGGTCGTCGTTGCGGACAGAGGACGCGAGGTGGTCGGCTTCTCCTCGCTCTCCCCCTACCGCCCGAGGCCTGGCTACTCGACCGCGGTCGAGGACTCCGTCTACGTGGCGGCCGATTCCCGTGGTCAGGGCGTTGGGCGCCTCTTGCTCGAGGCTGCCCTCGAGGCCGCCCGGTTGCATGGGTTCCACTCGGTCGTGGGCCGCATCAGCGCCGACCAGGAGCCCTCCATCAAACTCCACGAAGCCTGCGGCTTCACCATGGTCGGCATCGAGCGCGAGGTCGGGCGCAAGTTCGGCCGCTTCATCGACGTCGCAATCGTCCAGCTGCTCCTGTAGCGACTCAATCCCCACCCGCCGGTGCTCCGTGCCGCCCGGCACCACTGGCAAAACGGGCCGCTCCCGCCAACGTCTCCCCCGACTCGAGCGTCGCGATGCCGTGGACGAACTCGTTCCCGATCGCTTCGGCCTCGTCCAGGCCCTCCGACTCGAGCAAGCTCGCGCGATCGCCGCGCATGCACAGCTGCGGGAGCGCTGCAATCTCCTTCGCAAGTGCCACGGCCGCCGCGAGCGCCTCGCCGTCGCCGACGACCCGGTTGGCAAGACCGATATCCAGCGCTTCGGCCGCGCCGACGGCACGGCCGGTGAGGACGAGGTCGAGGGCTCGGCTCGATCCGATCAGGCGCGGCAGCCGCACGGTCCCGCCGTCCACGAGCGGGACGCCCCACCGCCGGCAGAAGACACCGAACACCGCGCTCTCGGCGGCCACCCGCAAGTCGCACCACAAGGCGAGCTCCAAGCCCCCGGCCACCGCGAAGCCCTCGACCGCCGCGATGACGGGCTTACCCAGTCGCATCCTCGTCGGCCCCATCGGTCCGTCTCCGTCGGCAGTCACGCGGTTGCCGCGGCCGTCCGCGATCGCCTTCAGGTCGGCCCCGGCGCAGAAGGTCCCTCCCGCTCCGGTCAGCACGGCGACTGAGAGGGAGTCGTCGCTGTCGAAGCTGGCGAACGTGGAGGCGAGCGCTTCGGCTGTTGGGCGATCGACGGCGTTTCTCACGGCGGGCCGATCGATCGTGACGACGAGCACTGGCCCGTCCCGTTCGATCCGCACCCTCTCTTCGATTCCGGTTGTCGCACTCATAGCCCTGCCGGCACCTCCTCTCTCGTCTCGGCGGCCTTCGAGCGCCGCGCACGCCATATCGGGATTCCTTTGCGTACCCGCGGTACCAGCGGCACGACCAGCACCGCGATGAGCGCGGCGCTCCCGAGCGCCACGATCAGCGGATTCGCCTGGTCGAGCTCGGTGACGAGGTAGCTCGCGTCGCCAAGCCCGAGCAGGGTCACGACGAGGGCGAGCCAGACGAGCGCCGCCCGCAGGCGGCCCTCTGCCACGGGCGCGAGCAGGACCACGCCCCAGGCGAGATACCAGGGCTGCATCACGGGACCGAGGATCACGACGGCGAGCATCGTGAGGCCGATCGCGCGCAAGCTCGACGCTCCCCCTTTTGATCTCCAGAGGAGCACGCCTCCGATGATGCCGGCGGCGAGAGCGCCGGCGGTGCGCGTGACAGTCAGCAGCGTGTGGGAGAGATCGCCGAGACCGGTAGCGGAGACGACCTTCGCGATCCCGAGGCCGATCGCGGTCATCGGGTCCAGGTAGCTGCGCAGCGCGTCGGGATTCCCGAGGCCTTTCGCCCAGCCCCATCCGAGCCCGACTGCCTGGGTGACTCCCGCCATCACGGCCAGAGCAATGGCGCCGGCCTTCGCGAGCGGGACCAGCCGGCGATGCCAGTCGATGCCGGGCCCAAGCCAGTCCCAACCGATGTAGACCACGCCGATGAGAGCCGGCACCTTCACGAGGCCGGCGAGTGTGACGAGGATCACACCGATCACCGGATGTCGCTCGCGGGCCAGCGCGAGCCCGGCGACGAGCAGGCCGAGCATCAAGGCGTCGTTGTGCTCACCGCCGATGAGGTGGATGAGCACGATCGGGTTCATGACGGCGAAGACGAAAGCCGCGCTCGCGTCCTTACCCAAGCTGCGAGCGAGTCGCGGGATGAACACGCCGATCAGCGCCACGCCGAAGAGGGCCACGACCCGGAACATGACGAGAGCGCCGAGCTCGCTGTGGTTCACGAGCGTCTGGATCACACCGGCCAGCCCGAGAAACGCGGGCCCGTATGGCGAAGTCGAATTGATCCAGAGCTTGTCGGTGAGGCGCGTGTAGCTGTTGGCGTTGATCCCGAGGATGTTGGGGGGGTACACGTACGGACTGATGTGGTGGCTCATCATCTCGCCCTGAGCCACATAGCTATAGGCATCGCGGCTGAGCAGCGGTGCGACGAAGAGCATCGGAAGGGTCCACGCCACCATGACGACGGCGAATATGCGCACGGGCATCCCCGGGTGCTCCCGGGAGAGCCGGCTGAGGCGGATCCACGATCTCATCAGGAGCGCCATCCCGACGTAGAAGGACACGAGCGAGAGGTAGAAGTTCGAGCCCGGAGGAGGAGTGAAGCCGATGAGCACGCTCTGAGAGCCGCGAAGGCCGAAGAACCATGCAGCAGGGCTAACCGATTTCAGGCTGAAGGGGGAGTCCGGCTGCGACGCCCCCCACAGGATCAGCGCACTGCCCCCGAATCCCGTCACCGCCCCTTGCCTGAGCCGCCGCCGAA
>JBKQLZ010000251.1:0-3076 GCA_052146895.1 Acidimicrobiales bacterium | reverse complement strand
GGGGTTGACCTCCCGATCGCCGCGAGTTAGCGTTGCGTCCGATGTCGCGAGCGAAACTGGTGTCCGCCCCGATCGGAGCCTGCGTTGCAGTTCTCCTGCTCGGGGGGGCAGGTGCAGCCCAGGCTGCCCCCAGCTGCAAGGTGAAGCCGTCGGTCCTCGAAAAGGTCCTCCACGTCCGCCTTGTGAGCAAGGGCGTGACCACGTTCGCCGGCGAACGCGAGCGGACGAGCACGGGGTTCATCGAAGCCACCGAGTACCGATGCCTCTATGAACCGCCTCACAAAGGGCAGGCACGGTCGCGAGAGCACGTGACGGTGAGCGTGACCAGCCCGTTTCCTGAAGAACTCTACGTCCGCGAGGAACAGGCCCAGCGCGAACACGCCCACAGCTTCACGGCCGTCAAAGGCCTCGCCAGCGACAAAGCCTACGTCTATGCAAACGGCAAAGGGACCGAAAGCGTTGCCGCGGCCTACGCGAGTGCCACCAGGGTGACGCTCGAAGCGGTCGGGCTCGGTTCCGTCGCGAAGACGAGCTCGCTCCTCACAGCGGTCATCGGGCACCTGAGCCTCTAGGCCCGGTGGGCCCGTCAGGCGGGCGCCGTCTGCTGCATCACCGTGAAGGAGGCTCCCTGGGGATCGATCAGGGCGGCGAAGCGTCCGATCGGCATGTCCATCGGCTCGGCCATGACGGTGGCGCCGAGCGCGCGGGCCTTCTCGACCGTGGCGTCGCAGTCCGCGACCGCGAAGCACACGACCCAGTGCGGCGGCACCTCGGCGGGGAAGAACTCGTCGGTCATCTCCATCATCCCGCCAACCGGGTTTCCGGCGAGCTCCCACACGGTGTAGCTCTCGGGCGCGCCCTCGAACGCCGGGCGACCGGCGACCCAGCCGAAGACGGCCGGGTAGAACACCCGATCGGCGCCGGCGTCACGCGTGAGCACTTCGTTCCAGCACAGGGAGTTGGGCTCGTTGACCAGGTCGGCTCCGGCGAACGACTTGGGCTGCCAGACGCCGAACACGGCGCCCGTCGGATCGGCGAAGATGGCCATCCGCCCGATGTCCATGACGTCCATCGGCGGCGCAACGACAGTGCCGCCGGCCGCTGTGACCCTGGCGGCGGTCTCATCGGCGTCGGTGACGCTCACATACGTCGCCCAGGCCGTCGGCTGGCCCTCCTGCATATGACCCATCAGGCCGCCGACGCTCTGGCCGGCCTGCTGGAACATGCGGTAACCGCCGGTCTCCTGCGGGCCGGGGTCGGTGGCGCTCCAGCCCATGAGCTGGCCATAGAAGTGCGCAGAGGCATCGGTGTCGGGCGAGGAAAGTTCGACCCAGGACGGGGTTCCAGGTGCGTACTCGGGCATCGTTTCTCCTTTCGCGGACCGGGGTACTGCGATCGTGGCAGATCGGCGCTGTCAGCGCACGGACGCCGAGGGCGCGGACGCCGCGCCCGGCACGCAGCGCCATTGTCGCCGGACCGTGAGCGAGCATGGGTGCGTAGGCTCGTTCCAGTGTTCGCGGGAGGGCCGATACGGGAGTTCGCGCCGGTCTGTGCTGGTTCGCGCCAGCGACGAGAGCTAACGCCGCTGGCCCTGGCCTTCCGCACTGCTCACGCCGCCGTTGCGGCGGCGTTCCTGCTCGCGATCGTGTACGTGTGGTGGTGTGCGCTCACCGGCCGTCGCGGGAGGCTTCTGCGTGTCGCCGTCACGGCGCTTTCCGGCGAGGGCGTGCTCGTCATCGCCAATCGCGGGGACTGCCCGCTCGGCGGTCTCGGGGAGCGCGTAGGCGATCCTGTGCCGCTGTTCGAGTTGGTCTTCTCCCCGCGAGCAGCCCGTCGTGCCGTCCCTGTGCTCGGCCTGGTGACCGTGACGGGCTTCGGGCTGCTGGCGATGCGACGGGAGCCTCGTCGGACCCATTAGGCCGGCGAGGTTCACGCTCTGAGAGTCGAGGGCCGGGCCGGGCATCACTCCGTAGAAACGCCCCGCTCTCGGCGGCTATCCACCGATGGAGTTCGGTGAAATGCGTGGGAGCCTGCTCCCATGATCAGCGACGGGCTCGAGCAGCCGACGAGTGACCGCGAGCAGGCTCTCACGCGGCTCAAGAAGCGGCGCGACTTTCAGGGTCACCTGATTGCCTACCTCATCATCAACGCAGCGTTGTGGGGAGTCTGGGCAGCGACCGGCGCCGGTTATGCCTGGCCGGCCTGGGTCACCGGCGGCTGGGGGATCGGTCTCCTCTTGAACGCCTGGGAGGTTTATTTTAGGGCGCCCATCACGGAGGCTGATGTCCAGCGCGAGATGGAGCAACTGCACCCCCAGCACTGAGAGGCACACTCTTGGTGGCATTCTCCAAGCACATCCGGTCGGGCGTGAAAGAGCCGGCCGATGCGAGCGCAACCGAAGGTCCGGCGCCCGCCAGCGGAGTTGCCCCCACGATCGGAGCGTCACCGACGACGCTCGCCCGCCAGCCGGTTGGCGAGACCGTGATCTCGGTGCGCGGCCTCCGCATGGCCTTCGGCGACTTCGAGGCGGTGCGGGGGATTGACCTGCAGGTGGGCCGGGGCGAGGTGTTCGCGTTTCTCGGGCCAAACGGGGCGGGCAAGACGACCACGGTCGAGATCCTTGAGGGCAACCTCGAGCGGACCGCGGGCGAGGTCTCGGTGCTGGGCGCTGATCCGCAGCACGCCGACTCGGATTGGCGCGAGCGGGTTGGCGTGGTGCTCCAGGAGTCCACCGTCGAACCCGACCTGACGGTCAGGGAGTGCCTGGACCTGTACGCGGGCTTCTACGGCGCGCCGCGCCCGGTCGGCGAGATCATCGAACTTGTCGGCTTGGCCGAGAAGGCGGACGTGCTCGGCGGCAACCTCTCCGGCGGGCAGCGGCGGCGTCTTGACGTCGCACTCGCGTTGGTCGGCGATCCCGAGCTGGTCTTCCTGGACGAGCCGACCACCGGCTTTGATCCCTCGGCTCGGCGCGCGGCCTGGGAGATGATCGCTGGACTGCAGGCGCTCGGCAAGACGATCTTCCTCACCACCCACTACATGGAGGAGGCCGAGCATCTAGCCGATCGCATCTGCG
>JBKQLZ010000250.1:0-14442 GCA_052146895.1 Acidimicrobiales bacterium | reverse complement strand
TGTCGCGAGACATCGGCCACATCGCGGCAGAGTCCGGTATCGGGATCGAGCTCGTCGACGTGCCGGTCGCATCCGGGGCTACGGAGGAAGAGGCGCTAGGTGGGGGGGAGGACTACGAGCTCGTCTTCGCTGCCGCGCCGGAGGCGGGCGTCCTCGAGGCGTTCGCCAAGGCGGGCCTGCGTGCACCGATCCGGATCGGGCGGTGCGTCGAGGACCGATCGGTCCGGACGCTTCACGGGGAGAGGCTGCCGATCACAGGCTGGGAGCACGACATCGATGCCTAGCGCCGCCGCGGGGTCGATTCCGGGCGTGGGCGAAGGCGCCAGCTCGAGCGGGGCGCGGACCGGCTCGCGGCGAAGCTCAGTCCGTCAGGCGGATTGCGTGGCGCGGCGGCGGAGAGGCTTTGTCACCTTGCCGGCTCGCAAGCACGATGTGCAGACGTTGATGCGCTTGGGAGTGCCGTTCACGAGGGCGCGCACGCGCTGGATGTTCGGGTCCCAGCGCCTCTTGGTGCGGCGATGGGAGTGCGAGATGCTCATCCCGAAGCCAGGGTGCTTGCCACAGATTTCACACACGGCTGCCATTGGACGCGCCACTCCATTGATAGGGAACTGCCGGGAACAGGCAACGAGATTACCATCCTCCGCGATGAGGTCGATCCGAGGCGGCAACCGGCAGGTGATCGGGTGACCGCGAAGGTGCTCGGCGCCCCCGAGCTCGTCGGCACCATGACCGCCTTCGAGAATGCGCTCCTGGTGCACCGCGACACAATCAACCGGCTCAACGTCTACCCGGTGCCTGACGGTGACACGGGCACGAACATGCACCTCACGCTGGAATCGGTAGTGCGCGAGATCACCGAGCTGGCTGATCCGGCGGACCTGCAAGCAGTTTGCAAGGCGATATCGCACGGATCCCTCATGGGAGCGAGGGGCAATTCCGGCGTCATCTTGTGCCAGATGCTGCGCGGTCTGGCCCAGACGTTCAGCGCGACGAGCGACGGAGCCGACGCGAGCACACTCTCAGCCGGTCTCGCAGAAGCCAACACCGCTGCCCGAGCGGGAGTCATGCGGCCCGTCGAAGGGACGATCCTCACGGTGGCGGCGGCCGCGGCCGCTGCCGCAGGTGAGGCGACCGCCAACGGTAGCGACCTCTCCGAGGTGGCCGCCCGCGCCCGGGAAGCGGCCGTCGAAGCGCTCGCCAATACGCCCGAGCTGCTGCCAGTGCTCAAGAAGGCAGGCGTCGTCGACGCCGGCGGAGCAGGTCTCGTGCTCTTGTTCGACGCCCTGCAGCTCACCATCGACGGGCGACCGATTCCCGACCGGCTGCCGCTGCCCGAGAACGTCGTCCACAATCTCGAGAAGGCTGGCACGAGCGTCCTCGGCCAGGACGACCTGCTCGAGGCCGACGACGTCCAAGCCGAGCTGGCGCTCGCCGCCCACGAGGCGGCCGACGGGGAGGAGTTGAGTGGGCTGCGCTACGAGGTGATGTACTTCCTCGAGGCGCCGGACACCCTCGTACCTGCGTTCAAGGAGGTGTGGGCCGGGATCGGGGACTCGATCGTGGTAGTGGGCGGCGACGGCTTGTGGAACTGCCACATCCACACCGACGACATCGGTTCGGCCATCGAAGCCGCGCTCGACGCCGGTCGGCCGAGAGACATCCGCGTCACCAACCTGCTCGAGCAAGTGGAAGAAGAGCTGTGGGTGCGCCGTGCCGAGGAGGAGTCTGCGGCGGCCCCCGCGACGGATGACATGCCGGCACCAAGAACCTCTGTCATCGCCGTCGCTACCGGTGACGGCATCCGCCGGATCTTCCATTCCCTCGGCGTACGCAACATCGTGGCAGGAGGCCAGTCGATGAACCCCTCGACGGCCGAGATCCTCGCCATGATCGACAGCGTGCCGGGAGACGAGGTCGTCATCCTCCCGAACAACAAGAACATCTACGCCGTCGCAGCCCAGGCCGCGCAGGTCTCGGCCAAGCCTGCGAAGGTCGTGCCGACTCAGGGCATACAAGAGGGCTTCGCTGCGCTGCTCGAGTACGACCCGGAGGCGAGTGCCGCCGACAACGCGGACTCCATGTCGAGTGCGGCGGATCGCGTGGTCGCGGGCGAGGTGACCCAGGCGGTGAGGGCGAGTGACACCGCAGCTGGGCACGTGGAGCAGGGCGACTGGATCGGTCTGACGCGGGAGGGGATCGAGGTGATCGCTCAGGGCCCGGCGGAGGCCGTCTGCCAGCTGCTGGACAAGATCGTCCTCGCCCAACATGAGATCGTCACCATCATCGAGGGTGCCGGCGCCAAGCCGGCCGACACGAGACGGATCACGGAGTGGCTCGCAGTGAACAGGCCGGAGGTCTCCGTGGACTTGCACCAGGGTGGCCAGCCTCTCTATCCGTACCTCGTCGCGACCGAATAACCGGAGGACCCGGTGACCGGGCGTCGACTAGCGCAGCTGCAGAAGCTAGGCGTCTCGGAGCTGAAGACCGTCACCCCGCGAAAGGCCGCCGGCCTGCGGGCGATGGAGATCGAGACGGTTCTCGACCTGCTGACGCACTACCCCCGGCGCATGGTCGATCGCACGAACGAGTCGGAGATCGGGGCCCTGCGGGAGGGTGAGGAGGCGGTCGTCACCGCAACGGTTCTCCGGAGCACGCAAAGACGCCTCAGAAACCGACGCACCATGGCAGAGATCACCGTCCGCGACCAGTCCGGCACCCTGGTCTGCACGTTCTTCAACCAGGGCTGGCGCGCGAGGCAGTTCGAGGAGGGCCAGACGGTCACGGTCTTCGGGAAGCTCTCGATCTACCGGGGAAAACGGCAGATGGCGAACCCGGTCGTCGACCTCGTCGGCGACCAGACAGGCCGGCTCGTCCCGATCTACGGCCAGTCAGGCAAGGCGGCAGTCTCGTCGCTCGACTTGAGCCGCTACGTGGCGGAGGCGCTCGATCGAGCGGGCGAGTTCGCGGAGCCGCTTCCCGAGCGCTTTCGGGACGAGCTCGGTCTCGTCCAGAGGACCGACGCCTTCCGCCAGATCCACGCCCCAGAGACGCTCGTCGCCCGCGAAGCCGCCCGGCGCCGGCTCGCGTTCGACGAGCTGTTGCGGCTGCAGATACTCCTGGTGTCGCGGCGCCGCGCGACGGCGGCCGCTTCGAACGGCATCGCGCACGAGACTTCCGGTCGCCTGCTAGGTCAGTACTTGAGCCGCCTGCCGTTCAAGCTGACCGCAGCGCAGGAGCGCGCCATCGAGCAGCTCACTGCTGACCTTGCCGCGCCGCACCCCATGAACCGGCTCCTCCAAGGCGACGTCGGCGCCGGCAAGACGGTCGTCGCTCTCGGTGCGCTCTTGGTCGGTGTCGAGGGCGGGTACCAGGGCGCGTTCATGGTCCCGACCGAAGTTCTGGCCGAGCAGCACTTCCTCTCGTCGCGCCGGCTGCTCGACGGGCTCACCCTCGCCGATCCGAGGCGACTCGGTGGCGAACGACCCCTAATGGTCGATCTGCTCACCAGTCGGACGACGGGTTCCGACCGCACCCGGATCCTCGCCGAGCTCGTGAACGGCGATCTCGACATAGTCATCGGCACCCATGCGCTCATCTCCGAGGGCGTCGACTTTGCTCGCCTCGGCGTCGTGGTCGTCGACGAGCAGCATCGTTTTGGTGTCGAGCAGCGCGCGGCGCTACGGGAGAAGGCAGCTCTCGACCCGGATCTGCTCGTGATGACCGCCACGCCGATCCCTCGCACCGCGGCCATGACGGTCTACGGGGACCTCGACCACACGACGCTCGACGAGCTCCCTGCAGGTCGGTCGCCGATCGAGACGAGGTGGCTCTCGAGCGAGCGCCAGGAGGCGGCGGCTTGGAAGCGGGTCCGGGAACAGGTCGCCGCCGGCCACCAGGCGTACGTGGTCTGCCCTCTCGTCGGCCTAGGTGCCGGAACCGCTGAGGACGACGAGGTCCCCGAGGACCCCGACGCCGATCTCGAGGCCGATAACGATCTCGATGTCGAGGCCGATGACGATCTCGATCTCGATCTCGATATCGATTCCGAGGCCGAGGCCGAGGCCGATGACGATGCAGGCTCGGGCCTGCCTCAGCGGACGTTGCTGTCGGCAGCGGACCTCGAGGCCGAGCGGAGACCACCGAGGTCTGCCGTCGAGGAGCGCAAGAGGCTCGCGAGCGGCCCGCTCGAGGGGCTCCGTGTCGGCCTCTTGCACGGCCAGATGCCGGCGAAGGAGAAAGAGCCCGTGATGACGCAGTTCCGGGCTGGTGAGATCGACGTCCTCGTGTCCACCACAGTCGTGGAGGTCGGAGTCGACGTGGCGAACGCCACCGTCATGGTGATCGAGGACGCGGACCGCTTCGGGATCGCGCAGCTCCACCAGCTTCGCGGCCGCGTCGGACGAGCCTCGTTACCCAGCTGGTGTTATCTCCTCACGGGCGACGAGATCACCGAGCCGGCCGAGCGGAGGTTGAAGGCCATGGTGAAGACACAGGACGGTTTCGAGCTGGCAGAGGAGGACCTCGACCTTCGCGGCGGGGGCACGGTGCTCGGCGCCCGCCAGAAGGGGAGGACCGATTTGAAGCTCGCGAACCTGCGCCGCGATCGTGAGCTCGTCGCCGAGGCGCGGCGAGTCGCCAATGAGATCGTCAGCGAGGACCCCGAGATGAAGGGCCCCTACGCCATACTGGGCGAGGAGGTGGCGGCGTTCGTGTCGGAGGAAGAAGCCGACTTCCTCTTCCGTAGCTGATCGGCGATGACGCCGTGCGGGTGATCGGTGGCGAGGCGAAGGGCCGCCGCCTCGTCGCGCCGGGCCTGCCGACGCTCCGCCCGACGAGCGACCGGGTCCGCGAGGCGATCTTCGACATCCTCGAGGCGAGGCAGCTTGTCGAAGGCGCAAGTGTGCTCGACCTCTACGCCGGCTCGGGCGCGCTCGGGATCGAGGCGTTGTCTCGGGGGGCGGCCGCCTGCACTTTCGTCGATTCCGACCGTCGCGCTATCACGGCGATCGAACAGAACCTGGCGAGTGCCGGATTTGCCGGCCGAGCCGGAGTGAGGGTCGTCCGTGCGGACGTCGTGTCCTTCCTCGGCGGCACCGACGATCCGGTGAAGGTGGCTTTGGTGGATCCCCCTTATCTTTTCTCCGGGTGGGCTGAGCTGCTCGAGAGGTTGCGGGCCGAGGTGGCCGTTCTCGAGCACGGCTCGCCCGTCGAGGTCACCGGGGGCTTCGATACCCTCCGCAGCTACCGATACGGCGGTACGCTCGTCACGCTGGTTTCACGGCACCCGACCGACAAGGATCCCGCTTGACGATTGCTCTATTCCCCGGATCGTTCGACCCCTTCCACAATGGGCACCTGGAGGTAGTCGAGCGGGCGAGCCTGCTCTTCGACGAGGTGATCGTCGCGTCGCTCCGTAACCCGCAGAAAGCGGAGCCGCTCTTCCCGATAGAGGAACGGGAGCTCATGCTCGCCGAGTCGCTCGCCCACGTGAAGAATGTGCGGATCGTGGCCATGTCGAGCCTGGTGGTCGACCTGGCACGCGAGGTGGGGGCGGACGTCATCGTGAGGGGCTTGCGGGCGGTCTCGGACTTCGAGGCAGAGCTGCAGATGGCCCAGATGAACCGGCAGCTGTCGGGTATCGAGACGCTATTCCTCCCCACGGGCGCTCAGCACGCCTATCTCGCGAGCCGCCTGATCCGCGAGGTCGCTCGCTACGGCGGCGATGTGAGCACGATGGTGCCCGAGCCGGTGAACCGGCGGTTGAAAGGGCTCACCAGATGAGCGACCAGACGTACCTCGGGCCTGACGCCGATCCCGGATACGAAGGCGAGGAGGCTGTCGACGCGGGGGTCGAAGGCATCATCGACGAGCTGATCGACATCGTGGCCACGGCCAAGTCCGTCCCGCTGTCGTCGTCGGTGATGATCTCGCGCGACGAGGTTCTCGAGCTGCTGGAGGCTGCCCGCGAGGAGATGCCCGAGGAGCTCAAGCGGGCGAAACGGTTGTTGAAGGACCGCGACGAAGTATTCACTTCGGCCAAGAGGGAAGCAGCGGAGATCGTCGACGACGCGCGGGTGCAGGCCGAGCGCATGGTGCAAAGGACCGAGATTGTGCGCCAGGCGGAGTACCGGGCGGTCCGCATCGTGGAGGACGCCGAGGCGGAGTCCCGCAGGTTGAAGCATGAGGCGGAGGATTACGTCGACCAGCGACTTGCCGGATTCGAGATCGTGCTCGACCGCACCATGAAGACGGTGCGCGCCGGGCGCGAGCGCCTCGCAGCGGTGCCGGCGGATCCTCACCGCGACGATGACGACGGCCGCGACGCCGACGGCGAGCTGGACGAGGACGACGAGTCGCTGTTCGACCAGGATCTCGAGTGACTGGCGCCGGCGAGCGGCCGGCGCGCGAGGGAGGGTCGACCGCCGGGCACCGGAGCCGGCGGGGCCGGCCGTTCGTGTTGAACGTCCGCTCCTTGCGGTCGCGTCCCGGCACGCGCCAGGACGTGCAGCTGCGAGGTCAGATAGCTGACATGGCGGTGTCGAGTGCCGAGGTGCCAGAGGGTGCCGAGGTTGGTTTCGACGGCTGGGTCGAGTCAACGCTCGGCGGTGTCACCGTCGTCGGTCGGGTATCCGCTCCCTGGTCAGGCGTCTGTCGTCGATGCCTGGAGGAGGCCTCAGGCACGCTTGTGGCGGAGGTTCGGGAGCTCTGCAGGGACCCGCGTGACGCTCTCTTGGACCCGATCGGGACTTCTGAGGAGGGTGACGAAGCCTACGTGGTAGGGGCCGATGAGCTCGACGTTGAGCCCTTGGTCCGCGACGCCTGTATCCTTGAGCTGCCGCTGGCGCCGCTGTGCAGTGAGAGTTGTCGCGGGCTGTGCCCGAAATGCGGCGCCAACCGCAACCGAGATGAGTGCTCGTGCGAGCCGGAGGTCGACCCGAGATGGTCGGCGCTGGCTGGCCTTGTGTCGGAGAACGCGGAGGCAGCGGTGCAATCTGAGACACGACCCCGAGTAGAGGAAAGCGACGATGGCCGTCCCGAAGAAGAAGACGTCGAAGTCGAAGAGCCGTAGCCGCCGCGCGTCGGCCTGGAGCCTGAGCGCTCCGGCCCGCAGCGTCTGCCCTCAGTGTCGCCGCGCCAAGCTGCCACACGTCGTCTGCCCGCACTGCGGGTGGTACAAGGGTCGCCAGGCAGTCGAGGTCGATTGACCAGTGTCTGGTCGGCTGTCAGTGTCTGACCGGCTGTCAGTGTCTGACCGGGTCGTCTCGTGGCGGTAGCGGACTTGCCCGTCGCGCTCGACGCGATGGGTGGCGATCGCGCCCCTGACGAGATCATCGCTGGAGCCCTCGATGCCGTCGCGGCCGGTCTCCCCGTGGTGCTCGTCGGCCCGGTCGACGGTTCGCTTGGCGACGTCGGCGGGCTTGAGATCATTCCGGCGTCGGAAGTGATCACCATGAAAGATGATCCAGCAAAGGCTGTCCGGACGAAGAAGGACTCGTCACTGTTGCGGGCCGCCGAGGCAGTGCGGGACGGCCGGGCCTCTGCCATGGTGAGCGCTGGGAACACCGGGGCGACCATGGCGTCCGCACTGTTCCGAATGGGTCGGCTGCCCGGTGTCGCCAGGCCATGCATCGCGACGCCACTGCCAGTGCCGGGAGGTTCGCCCACGGTCATGGTGGACGCCGGCGCCAATGCGGACTGCCAGTCGGACTGGCTCGTGCAATTCGCGGAGATGGGCGCAGCCTTCTACCGCGAGCGCTACGGAGTGCTGCGACCGAAGGTGGCCCTCCTCTCGATCGGCGAGGAGTCCTCGAAGGGCAACGTGTTGGTCAAGGAGACCCACGAGCGGCTGGCGGCAGGCGAGGGCGCGGGTGGTGCGGCTGGTCTCAGCTTCGACTTCATCGGCAACGTCGAGGGACGGGACCTGCTGACGGGAGAGGCAGACGTCGTCGTGACCGACGGCTTCACCGGGAACGTCGCGCTGAAGACCCTCGAGGGAGCACTCAAGACGTTCATGACCTTGCTCGGTGGCGTCATGTCCGCGAGTGACGAGGCCAAGGCGGCGAGCGAGGTTCTGTTGCCCGGCTTGCTGGAGGCGGCCGCCCCACTCGACCCGGAGGCGACCGGCGGGGCGATGCTGCTCGGCGTCGACGGCGTCTGCATCATCAGCCACGGATCGTCTACGCGACGGGCGATCGTGAACGCGATACGGGCCGGTCACGACCTCGCGGCCCGTGGCATCGTCGGCACGCTCGCCGAGGCGGTCCGACCACCGGCTTGAGCGGGTGGGGGGAGCCTCAGACACGGAGCCAGCGCCCGATGCGCATTATCATCCACGTCACGCGTTACTGACCCGCATGTCGCGGGTCACCCGAGGCGCCCGAATAGACGGAGGCCGAAGTTGTCTGACCCGAGTGGATCCACGCTCACGAGGAGCGAGGTCGTAGATCTCGTGCGCAACCAGCTGGCGGAGATCCTCGAGATCGACGCGTCCACCATCACCGAGTCCTCGTCGTTCTCGGACGACTTGAACGCCGACTCGCTCGCTCTGATCGAGCTCGTGGAGGCCCTCGAGGAAGAGCTCGCGGACAAGGTTCCGGGGTTCCGTATCGACGACGAGGACCTCGAGGATCTCCGGACGGTGCGCGACGCCGTCGACTACGTGAGCGCCAAGCTCGAAAGCGCGTGAGCCTGAGGCCTCTCACGTCTACCGGAGAGCCGATCTCGACGACGCAACATCCGGGCGACATGTCAGCCGAAGCTGAGCCAGCGGCGGCTGGCGTGGACGCCCTCGCGGCACGGCTGGCGCAATACGCCCTGCCGTCTGATCTTCTCCGCCAGGCGACCGCGCATCGCTCCTACTGCTCGGAGAACCCATCGCAACCCTCGAACGAGCGGCTCGAGCTCCTCGGGGACGCCGTGCTCGGACTTGTCGTGACCGACCACCTCTACCGGTCGTTCCCCGCCCTTCCCGAAGGCGATCTCGCCCGGGTGAGGGCGGCAATCGTCTCCACGCTCGGGCTCGGACCGGTGGCCGCGGCGCTCGGGCTCGGCGACGCACTTCTCCTCGGGCGCGGCGAGGAGTCGTCCGGCGGTCGCCAGAAGGCGTCGATCCTCGTCGACTGCCTCGAGGCAGTGATCGGCGCCGTCTACCTCTCGGCGGGTTTCGCCGGAGCTCAGACCTTCGTCAAGTCGCTCGTCGCCGAGGAGATAAGCGAGATCGTCAACGAGGCTCGGCTCGGCGATCCGAAGAACCGGCTCCAGGAGCTCAGTGCTCGTCTCGATTACGGCCAGCCCTCGTACGTGATAGCGGAGACCGGTCCCGATCACGCGAAGCGCTTCAAGGCCGACGCAATCGTCGGCGGTCACCTGCTCGGGACCGGCGAGGGGCGCTCGAAGAAGGACGCGGAGCGCCAAGCGGCCATGGTGGCGCTGCTCTCGCTCACCTCGGCCGACGGTGATCTCGATCAGTTCCCGCCGTCGAGGCGCCGTGCCTGAGCTCCCCGAGGTGGAGACGGTCCGCCGCGGCCTCGACTCCCTCCTCCCAGGCAAGGTGGCTGTAAGCGTAAGAGTGACCGGCAAGCGAACGGTGCGGCGGCAATCTCCAGCCGAGCTCCGCCGCCGGGTCGAGGGACGGAAGTTCGTGCGGACCGATCGCCGGGGCAAGTACCTCGCACTCCCGCTCGACGACGGCGCAGTCCTCGTGATCCATCTACGGATGAGCGGGCAGCTGCTGTGGGTCGCCGAGCCGAGATCGGTTCGCAAGGCACCGCACACGCACGTGGTCATGGGGCTTGACGATGGGAGCGAGTTGCGTTTCGTCGATCCAAGGACGTTCGGGGAGTGGTACGTCACCGAGGACGTGCGGCCCGACGGCCTGCCGGTCGAGTTCGACCGGTTCGGGCCGGACCCGCTTGTCGACGGCATCTCGGCGAAGGTCCTGCGGGAGCGGCTCGCCCACAAGAAAGTGGCAGTCAAGGTGGCGCTGACGGACCAGCGCGTGATAGCCGGGATAGGGAGCATCTACGCCGACGAGATCTGCCACCGCGCCCGGGTTCGCCCCGACCGACGTTGCGACTCTCTGACGAGCGCGGAGCTTGCATCGCTTTCGCGTGCCACTGGTTCGATCCTTCGGGCCGCGGTCTCGAGGCGGGGCTCGTCGCTGCGCGACGCCCGTTACCGGGACCTCATGGGGGAGCTGGGGGAGTACCAGCACGATCACCGGGTGTACGACCGGGCGGGCGAGCCGTGCGACCGGTGCGGGGCGCCGATCCAGAGGATCGCGATCGGGGCGCGCACCGCGTATTGCTGCCTGGGCTGCCAGGCCTGAGGCCGGCGCCAGGGCGATGGCCAGCTCCGCCGAATCGGCCGCCACGGAGTCGCCTGCAGGGTCGCGCCGCCCTTATGTGATCGCAGTCCTTGCTCTTTCGTGCGTCGCGGCCGTCGCAAGCTACGTCGTTTACCGGAAGCTCTTTCCACTCGGCTCCGGCGACCTCGACGAGGGCGTCTACGTCTTCCAGGCGAACATGCTGCTCCACGGTCTCGTGTCGCTGCCGGCTCACCGGTATGGCGAGTTCTTCAGGCCGTGGCTGACGGGGCAGCGCGACGGGCGGATATTCACCGAGTTCCAGTTGGGCCTCCCGGCTTACCTTGCCGGCTCGCAGCTGATCTTCGGGTCCATGCGCGTCGGGCTCGCGCTGCTTGCTGGCCTGACCGTGCTCGCGACGTACGGCTTTGCCTACGAGCTGGTGCGCGAACGTCGCGTCGCCATCACCGCGAGCGCGTTCCTCGTACTGTCTCCGATCTTCCTCGTGCACTCAGCCCTCGTCTTGACCTACACGCTTTCCCTCTTCGGCCTGACGGCAGCGGGTTGGGGAGTGCTCCGTGGCTGTCGCACCGGGCGTCGGAGAGATCTGCTCGTCGGAGGGTTGGCGCTCGGTGTGGCTTTGCTCACTCGCCCGTTCGATGTGCTGCTGTTCGGCTTGCCCCTGCTGGTATTCGCCCTATATCGGCTGCATCGGCTGCCTCCCTCGCAGGGCGAAGGGGGGTGGGGGCCCCTTGCGACGCTTGCGGCGCCGATCCTCGCTGGGCTGGCGCCTTTCGTTGCCGCGACGCTCTGGTACAACTGGCAGGCGACCGGCTCGCCCTTGGCATTCCCGAACATGACGGCCGATCCGTTGAACACGTTCGGCTTCGGGACGCGCCGCCTGATGATCGGCCAGTCGACGCACAGGTACGACTTCGTCGACGCGCTGTCCGCGCTCAAGTCGAATGCCGTCACGATCCCGAGTTGGATCTTCGGCGGCCCGGTCATGCTCGGTCTGGCCGCCTTCGGGCTCTACAAGTTGCGCAAGTCGGCCGACGGTGCGCTGCTCGTGGTGATAGCTCTCGCGTTCCCGCTCGGCTATCTCTTCTGGTGGGCGACCGCGCTGTCCGGCGTTGGTGCCGAGAACGGCCTCGGGCCTCAGTACTACGTGCCTTCGTTCGTAGCTCTCGTGATACTCGCAGCCGTCGGCCTCACGCGCCTCGTCGAGCGTCGCGGCTGGCCGTTCGCGGTGGCGGGGTTCGCGCTGCTCGTGGCCGTCACGGGCTACGCGGTGCCACCCAAGATCAGCGCCAACCTGAGAGTGACGAGATCTTTCCAGCACGAGCAGTCCCTCATCCCCCGTGGCGTGACAGATGCCCTGATATTCGTCCATCCGAGCACCGCCTACAACGGCTACCTGTTGGGGGAGTACCCCTTCCTCGAGACGAGCCCGGACTTGCAAGGGCGCATCGTCTTCGCGATCGACCGCGGCGCGTCCGACTCCACCCTGATGCGTGAGATGGCGAGTCGGGCCACGTACATGCTTCGCCAATACGAGCCGGGTAACCGGTTGTTGTCACCCGAGGGGAGTCTGTTTGCCGTTCGCACCGTGCACGCCGACCAGATCGTCGTCTCGATCCGGCCGCTCGAGGTGCTGTCGGGCGAATATGCCCGGGCCTACATATCGAACGGCGTCAGGACCTGGTACGTGGTGCTTCATCCTGGCGCCGATGGGAAGTACCCCGCGACTGCCTGGTTTGTCGCGCCCGAGTCAGCCGCCCGCGGCGCCGCAGACGCGATCTCCGTCCCGGCGGCGGGCGAGCTGACGGTCGGGGTCGAGACGTCGTCGACGGCGGCCTTTGCCCGCCCGACGAAGCAGGCTTCGCGCTTCTCGTACCTGACGTCGAACGGGGCGCTCACGGTCCTGACACCCGGTCTCGGCTGGTCCTACCGGCAGTATCCGGGCCATGGGATCTGGGTCCCGTCCGGCGTGAGCTCGGAGATCAAGGTGGTGCTGACGCCGGGCTGAGCCCGTCGAGACACGAGCCGCGGCTGTCGGACCCGTGTTGTGCCGACCGGGTAGCTTGATGCGCGTATGTCGCAGCCGCCAGGTTCCGTCGCGGCTGGCGCGCCCCGGGACTCGGCCGCGGCTGAGCGCTTGACAGGCGCCGCGTACTTGTTCGTCGCGGCCGTCTGCTACATCCCGATGCTCCTCACCAAGCCGGGGGTCGTGTCGGACGACACGAAGACGTACCTCTACCTCGATCCCGGCACACTCGTGAAAAGCGCTTCGTCCATGTGGAACCCGAGCGTGGCTCTCGGGACGGTGACCCACCAGAACATTGGCTACCTCCTCCCGATGGGCCCGTTCTACTGGGGACTCGCGGCGATACACGTGCCCATCTGGGTCGCCCAGCGGCTCTTCATGGGGAGCATCCTGTTCGCAGCGGCGGCTGGGGTCCTCTACCTTTCGCGGCTACTCGGTGTGACCGGCGTCGGGCGGATCGCGGCCGCGATCGCGTACGGCCTGTCTCCGTACGTGATGCAGTACGCCGGCCGGATCTCGGTCATCTTGCTGCCCTTCTCAGGGCTGCCTTGGATGGTGGCGTTCACCGTGCTTGCCGTCCGCCGCGGCGGTTGGCGATATCCGGCATTGTTCGCAATCGTCGTCACGCTCGTAAGCGGTATCAACGCGAGCTCGATCATCTACGTCGCCGTGGCGCCTCTGCTCTGGGTGCCGTATGCCGTGTACGTCCAGCGGGAGCTGACTGCACGCCAGGCGTTCGCCTTGCTGTGCAAGATGGCCTTGCTCACGTTCCTGACGTCGCTCTGGTGGCTCGCCGGGCTTTCCGTCGAGGGCCTCTACGGCGTCGACATCTTGAAGTACACCGAGAGCGTCGAAGCCGCCAGCTCCGCGGCTGCGTCGTCCGAGGTCATAAGGGGCCTCGGCTACTGGTACTTCTACAACGGCGACCGCATCGGGCTGTGGACCGAGTCGTCGATCTTGTTCACCACTCGTTTCTGGCTGCTCGGGCTGAGCTACTTCGTCCCTGTTGCAGCGCTCTTCGCAGCCGCGCTCGTGAAGTGGAAGGAGCGCGCCTACTTCGTGCTGATCGTCCTGGTCGGCCTCATCTTGTCGGTCGGTTCGCACCCCTTCGGCTCCCCCACCCCTATCGGCGCGCTCATCAAGGCCTTCATGACGAAGACGACTGCGGGGGACGCCCTCCGCTCGACCGACCGCGCGACGCCGCTCGTGGTCCTCGGCCTCGCGATGCTCCTCGGTGCCGGGATCACCGCCGCGGTGAGGCGCTTCCGCCGTTACGGCTCTCTCGCGGGCTGGCTGGCAGTGGCGCTCGCGATGGCGGCCAACGCGCCGCTCCTCGGCGGTGACTCGGTCATCTCGGAGTTCTCGCAACCGGCGAAGCCTCCTTCTTACGTCGAGGCCGCCGCCGCGTACCTGAACTCGGTCGCGCCGGGGACTCGCGTCTACGCCCTGCCCGGCGACGACTTCGCCGCCTACAGATACGGCGACACCGTCGACCCGATCTGGGTGGGCGTGCTGAGCTCCTCGCGCCCGTTCGTCACCCACGAGCAGTTCATTCAAGGCTCGATCCCGACTGCCAACCTGCTCTATGCCGTCGACAACCCCCTTCAGCAAGGAACGATGGACTGGCGCTCGCTCGCTCCTGTCGCCCGGCTCATGAGCGTCGGTGACGTGCTCGTCGAGTACGACGAGCAGTACGAGCGCTACGACCCGCCCAGGCCCGCTCTCGTGCTGCACGACCTGCACACGACGCCTCCCGGCCTTGGCAAGCCTGTCGCGTTTGGCACCCCGACCCAGAACATCCCCACTATCGCCATGTACGACGAGACCTACTTCGACCTCCCCCCTGGCATCCCGAAGACGAGCCCCGTCGTCATCTACCCCGTGAGCGACCCGCGGCCGGTCATCCGGGCCGACGGGCTGAACGAGCCTCTTGTCATCTCGGGTGACAATGTCGGCATCGTCGATGCAGCCGACGTCGGACTTCTCGCCAACAACCCGACGATCCTCTTCTCGGGCACCCTCGACACCGACGAGGCGCTCGCCCGCCAAGTCCTGTCGCGGCCGGCCCAGCTCGTCTTGACGGACTCGA
>JBKQLZ010000249.1:0-18485 GCA_052146895.1 Acidimicrobiales bacterium | reverse complement strand
TCTCGACCCGCAGGGGAATGCCAGTACTGGACTCGGGATCGATCCCAGAACATTCGACGTTTCCATGTACGACGTTCTTCTCCACGGCGTCCCGATGGAGGATTGCATCGAGCCGACGAGCATCAAGAACTTGTTCCTCGCACCGTCGACGCTCGATCTCGCCGGCGCCGAGATCGAGCTCGTGCCTGCTCTCAGCCGTGAGTTCCGCCTTCGGCGGGCGATCGAACCAGTGAAGGACGACTTTGTCTTCGTCTTCATCGACTGCCCCCCGTCCCTCGGACTCATCACCCTGAACGCGCTCAGCGCAGCGACGGAGGTTCTCGTTCCAATCCAGTGCGAGTACTACGCGCTTGAAGGGGTCTCCCAGTTGACGCGGAACGTAGAGATGGTGCGTTCAAATCTCAACCCGTCGCTTCACATAAGTACGATCGTCCTCACGATGTACGACGCTCGAACGAAGCTGGCAGACTCAGTCGTAACGGAAGTGCGAAGGCACTTCGGCGAAATCGTCTGTAAGAACGTGATTCCGCGTACCGTCCGAATCTCGGAGGCGCCGTCGTTCGGCGAGCCGATTACCGTTCATGACCCAACTTCCCGCGGTGCCATCGCCTACCGGGAGCTCGCCAAGGAGGTCAGCGGTGGCGCGTCGTAGTGGCCTAGGTCGTGGATTGGGTGCGCTAATCCCCCAAGGAAGCCCGACCTCGGAATCGGCTCTTCGGGACGTGCCGCTAAGCCAGATCCGACCGAACCAGTTCCAACCGCGCACGAGCTTCGACGAGGAAGCCCTCTCCGCGCTCGTAGACTCAATCAAGGCGGTCGGCATCCTGCAACCGGTCTTGTTGCGCAAGGTCGATGAGGACGACTACGAGATCATCGCTGGCGAGCGGAGGTACCGGGCAGCACGCAGAGCTGGCCTAGCCACCGTCCCGGCGTTGGTCAGCGCGGTGAACGACGTGACGAGTCTCGAGCAGGCGCTTGTGGAGAACCTCCACCGCGAAGACCTGAATTCGCTGGACGAGGCAGCTGCTTACCAGCAGCTGATCGAAGAGTTTGGTCTCACCCACGAGGACGTGGGCCGTCGGATCGGCAAGAGCCGCACCGCCGTGACCAACGCGCTCCGTCTTTTCCAACTCCCGCCAACTGTGCAGAGAATGATCCGCGACGGCCTTCTCAGTGCCGGCGCCGGGCGCGCGATCCTCGGCACACCCGACCGCGTCCAGCAGGAGGAGATCGCAGCCGAGACCGTCCGCGGCGGCTTGTCGGTCCGAGCCGTCGAGGAGCTCGTCCGTGAGCGTTTCAAGCCGCTGGACGAGGAAGAGGAGATGGCTGCTGGTGATGGCGAGGAGTCGAATCTGGACAGAGGCGCCTCTCCGCCGGAGCCCCCCCCCGCCCTCCGCCCACCAGGCGTCCTCGACCTCGAGGAGCTGCTCGGTGATCACCTGAATACGCGAGTTCGGATCGACATGGGAGGCAAACGGGGGCGTGTGGTTATCGAGTTCGCCACCCTTGACGATCTCGAACGCATCTATCGAGTGATCATCAGTGATACGTCTGCTGCCGCGCAAACAGTTTACGACGCTGAGCAGGGCTAATAGCTTGCCGGGAGGTCGCCGGGTCGGGCGAGGCAACTGCGAACCTAACTCGGCGAGTCAGGCTGAGAGTCGCCTAACTCGACCTTGACCTCCGCTCAACAGTCGTCCACAACCTGTGCATGAGACTGTGGACGATGGTGGGAGCGGGCAGCGTAGAATTGCGTATTGTCCAGGTGTTATGGCGTGAAACCGGCAGTCACTCGCGGCTGGTTGGTTCAGCCACTGAGCTGGTCGCACCCGGCGGTTCACGTCCACTCCTTGCCCAGCCAACTCGCGAGAGCATCGATGATCGCCACCGCAAGGCGGGAAGAGTGCATGGCGACCACGGCGGGACGCCCGAGTTCGACAATCACGGCCGGCATCCGCGTCTCGCGCAGCACGGGCAGGGCCATCCCCTCGCTGCCCTCATCTCGAAGGTCGAGAGCTTTCGCCACTGCGTCGGAGACGAGTCGTGCGAGCTGCTTGCTTGTCTCCGACTCGTACCGGTATCCCCGGTAGTAGATCGTACGGACACCCGCCAGCTCCGGGTCGAGGCGGAGACCGATATAGCAGTCGGCTCCGGCAATATTCGCGGCCTCTGCCTGTTCTGATTCGTCCGGGTGGTGAATAGTGACGGCGCGTGCGCCCACAGCGACGAGAGCTCGAGAGAGAGCAACCGCGCCGGCTTGGAAACCACCCGGTTCGCCAACGGCGATGACTCGGGCCTGCAGTGTGCCGACTTTGTTGCTCACCTCCAGCTGCTCGCGGACAGAAGACACGAGGTCCTCAGCTCCCCGCCTCAGCTTCAGCTGCGACAACTCGGCGAGAGTTCGCGGGCCGCAGATGCCGTCGCTCGAGATCCCGATGTTGTGCTGGAAGTCGGCGAGCGCAGATCCCGTCTGGTCACCGAAGATCCCGTCGACTCCTCCCGGGTCGAAGCCGAGAGCGGACAGTTGCCGCTGGAGCTCTGCGATGTCGTCGCCGTGAAGCATCGGGCTGCGGCGGTACAGCAGCCTGTCGCCCAATCGGAAGCCAGCTTCGACCACCGAGGACCAGGTATGCCGTCCGCAGAGCCCGTCCGCGCGCAGGCCCCGGTCCCGCTGAAAGGATCGGACGGCTCGGGCGGTTCCGTCGCGGTACTCTCCAAGTCGGTCGCCTCCGGTCCAGTACCCGAGCCGCGCGAGGCGGTGCTGGAGGTCGCTAACTCCCGGCCCGGAATCCCCAAGAAGAAACGGAAGTCCCTCGTCCCACCGACCTGCCGACGCGGGAGGCGAAGGCTGTGGGTCGTCGGACATCCCAGTCATGCTAAGGCTGACCGTGGAACACATGTTGCGCGCTGCGATTATGGCACACCACTGCCACTAAAGTGGCGACGCGGCCCCTGGCCCAGGAATTGCAGGCAGAACCGCCTCAAACGAGATGTGGGTCGAACTCCGAGAGGATCTGGTTCTTGCTGCGCGCTCCGACTATGCGGCTCGCCGGCTCGCCGTCTTTGAAGAGCAGGAGCGTCGGGATCGACATCACCTGATAGCGCTGTGCAGTCCGAGGGTTGTCGTCCACGTTCAGCTTCGCGATCTTGAGGGTGCCTGCCTTGTCGGTGGCGATTTCCTCGAGCACGGGTGCGACCATCTTGCACGGCCCACACCACTCGGCCCAGAAGTCGACCAGGACGGGGGTGTCGGACGCACCGACCTCCTCGTCGAAGGTGTCGTCGCTCACGGTGATGATGTTGTCTGCCATTTCATGTTCTCCTTCTCGATCGTTTGGTGCGCGGCCGGGAGTTTGAGGCCGAGCGACGCTCCGTGTCACTCGAGCGAAGCGAGGTAGCGCTCGGTGTCGATTGCCGCCATGCAGCCCGAGCCCGCTGCGGTGATGGCTTGCCGGTATTCGTGATCTTGCACGTCACCGCATGCGAACACGCCCGGCACGGCTGTGCGGGTGCCGCCTTCGGTGACGAGGTAGCCGGCATCGTCCATCGCGAGCTGGCCCTTGAACAAGCCGGTATTCGGCTCGTGCCCGATCGCCACGAACACGCCGTCGGCGGCGAGCTCTCTCTCTGCTCCCGTGATCACGTCCCGGATCACGATGCCGGAGACCTTCTCGTCACCTAGGACGTCGACAACCGCTGAGTCCCAGATGAAGTCGATCTTGTCGTTCTTGAACGCTCGATCCTGCATGATCTTCGACGCCCGCAGCTCCTTGCGCCGGTGCACGATGGTCACCGAGTCGCCGAATTTCGTCAGGAAGAGCGCCTCTTCCAATGCGGAATCGCCCCCGCCGATGACGGCGATGCGCTTGTCACGGAAGAAGAAGCCGTCGCAGGTTGCGCACGTCGAGACCCCGTACCCGAGCAGCCGAGCTTCGTTCGGAAGCCCGAGCATCAACGAGCTCGCACCCGTCGAGATGATGAGCGACCTGGTGGTGATGTCGGGCTCGGCGGCGTCGGGATCCTCGGTCCAGATGGCGATGGGACTGGCAGAGAGGTCGACGCGGGTTGCCTTCTTGGTAACGATCTCAGCACCGAAGCGCTCGGCTTGCTCACGCATGCTCATCATGAGCTGCGGGCCCATGATCCCGTTCGGGAAGCCTGGAAAGTTCTCGACGTCGGTGGTCAACATGAGCTGCCCGCCCGGCTGGTCGCTCGTGGAGGACGGCTCGCCCTCGATGACGAGGGGTTGCAGGTTGGCTCGGGCGGTGTAGACGGCTGCGGTCAGGCCCGCAGGGCCCGATCCGAGGATCACCACATTACGAGTCGTACCAGCTTCCATCTCTGCCTCGTTCTTCGTCGCCGCGCCTAGTTGCGAGGATGACGCTTCCGCGAGAGCAACAGCCCGGCGGCCCAGAAGATTCCAGCAACGACTAGGTAGCTGGCCCAGACCCTGGTACGGAAGACCGGAACCTCGGTGTCGAGCACTCTCAACGCGAACACGGTGAAGAGCACGGCGACGAATGTGCCGACCGAGAGCGCCATCAAGCCGAAGATCAGGTACCGCACCGCCGTGATGACCGGTTCGACGGTCTTGTCACGGACGACCGAGACGACGTCTTCCACTTTCTGGGTGAGCTGAGCCGCCCAATCGCCGCTTATCGAGACGGCTGCGGTCCCGTTCGACTTCGCCGAGACCGACCCTTCGCTCCGGCTCACGCCCTCGCTCGTCTCAGTCGTGCTCTCGGGAGGCATGCGGGCAGGTTAGTAGCGCCCGCCCGCAGCCACCATCATCAGTGTCAGGCGAGCTCGAAGCAGACGCCTACCGTGCCGGGACCTGCGTGCGTACCGATCACGGGGCCGATGTAGGTGACGAGGATCTTGTCGCGCTCGAAACTCTCCGCTACGAGGTTGACCAGGGAGTCCACGTCCGGCGCGGCCGCGTGCATAACTGCGAGCCGCTTGAGCGGACCCGCATCGCGGACCTTCTCGGCCAGGTACTGGAGGGACCTCGACCTCGTCCTCTGGCGAGACTCAGGCTCCACCAAACCGTCTCGGACCTCGATGATCGGCTTGATCGACAGCAGCGAGCCGACGAATGCCTGCGCACCGCCGATGCGGCCGCCCTTACGGAGATTGTCGAGAGTGTCGAAAGCACCGAAGACCCGGGACTTCGCGAGGGCAGCGCGGGTCGCGTCCTCGACCGCCGACAGGTCGCCGCCGCCCTCCGCCTCCTCGAGGCCCGCCAGGACCCCCATCCCTTCCCCCATCGTGACCGAGAGCGAGTCGATGACGACAACGGGGATCTCACCCGACATCGCGTCGGCGCCCGCGACGGCGGCTTGATATGTCGCCGACAGCTTGGAGGACATGGTCACGCACACGACTCCGTCGGCGCCGCCCTCCTTCGCGGCCTGGAAAGCCGTCTGGAAAGCGCCGGGCGAGGGGGCGGAAGTCTCCGGGAGCACGTCGGCTTTCGAGCATTGCAACCAGAACTCTTCAGGTCTCCAGTCCTTGGTGATCTCTGGGCCGATCTCCCCCAGCCGCACGTCGAGGTTGACGATCGTGACACCCCGCGCCGTCATGTCGTCTCGGTCCAGGTCTGCGGCACTGTCAGTCACGAGTCGGATTCCTGGCATCAGAGTCCCTTTCCGGCGGCTTGCCGCCGCCTCCCCGAAGTCTGCCAGCCGGAGGCCATCCCGGCTAGTGATGCACCTCCGGCGTAGACGACACCGCCGGCAACCACGCTCGCGACGACGCGCTCCAGCAAGCCGACACCGGAGCCGGATCCGACCCCAGCGGCCACGAGCGCAACAGCAAACGCCATCAAGAGTGACAACACAAAGGAACGTCCGACATAGCGCGCCACGCCGCGGCCACCGAGCCCGTGCATCTTGTGGCGGACTACTGCCAGTGCGACGATGGCTGCGACAGAGTAGGCGATGGAGAGGGAGAGCGCGAGCGCCTTTGCTTTCAAGTCGCCCATGAGGACGAAGAGCAGGGCGATGTTCAAGCCGTTCTCGAGGAGGTAGATGAAGAACGCCGTGCGGGTGTCGCGCATGGACTGGAGAGCCGTAATGGCCAGCAGGTACGCGCAGTAACCCGGCAGTCCTACCGCAAGCCAGGTCAAGAGGGATGCCGTGAGGCGAGCGCCGTCCTTGTTGGCCGCGCCGTAACTGACGAGGAGCGCCATGATCGGTCCCGCGAGCACGAGGAAGCCGACCGCCGCCGGCCAGATTCCCGCCATCATGCGGCGCAGACCCAGCCCGAACTGGTGGGACATGCCCTCGAGATCTCCCGTCGACCAGCGGTGGGAGAGCTCCGGCGTCACCGTGCTCATGACCGAGACGGCGATCATGCCGAACGGCAACTGGAAGAACGTGAATGCATAGGTGTACGCCGTGACCGCGCCTCCGGAGGGATCGATGTGGACCGCGACGGCGAGGGTGATGAAGAGAGCTATCTGGTTGGCCACGACGAAGCCGAGCGTCCAGCTCGACAACGACATGATCTCCCGCACCGCTCCGTCTCGCGGTGCCCATCTGAAACGCAGCCGCACGCCGGAGCGCATCGTGCTCGGCACGAGCGCGGCCGCCTGGAGGATCACGCCCGCCGTCGTGCCGAGCCCGAGCAAGAGCAGCATCCCGGTGTTGTGGGAGACGGCGGAGATGGAGGGATTCTTCGCAAAGCTCGGATCCGCCAGGTGGAACTCGATCAGGATCGCTATCGCGACGACGTTGTTGATCACGGGCACATATGCCGCGACGGCGAACCGCCGCACAGCGTTCAGGATCGCCGTCATCAGCGAGATGGCGCCGTACCCGAACAGTTGGAGAGCGAACAGGCGCAGCAACTCGGTCGCGACGGAGCGCTCAGTGGCGATGTTGGCCGTATGGGTACCGACCGAGTAGAGGTCGATGACGTAGGGAGCGGCCACCGCGAGAGCGATCGTGGCGACGACAAGGATGACCACTGAGAGGCTCACGACCGCCGATATCGCTTCATTCGCCTCGTGTTCTGTCCGCTTGGCGAGCCTGTCGACGAAGAGCGGCACGAAGGTGGCCGAGAGGATCCCGCCGAGCACCAGGTCGTGGACGATGTTGGGTGTGTTGTTGGCGAGGTTGAAAGCGTCTGAGAAGTGGTTGAACCCGAGGGCGTAGGCCGCGACGAGAAGGCGCAGCAGTCCCGTGACGCGCGACGCGAGCGTCCCGCCTGCCATGACCGCGGTCGCCCGGCCGAGACCTTTGCCGGAGGCCGCCGCGGCTGCGGCTCCGCTCACGGGAACGCGCTGATCGACCTCGGCCCGCTTCGGAGGCGATCCCGCTCCGCCCGCAGCCGCCTCCTTTACGGACGATCGCGCCTCTCGGGCATCCGATCTCGCGAGCGAGTCGACGGCTGAGTGCTCGCGGATCGTGAAGCTTCTCGGCACCGGGCGCGCGGGAGTGGATCGCCGCGAACGGCGGCTCATGTCGCTGTCGTTGTCGGCGTCCGGCCGGGCGCCGGCTGGGTTCGCGGTCGCCTTGCCGCCTTAGCGTGCTTGCCGGTGCGGCGACGCTTCACCGCCGATCGCGCCCACCACACCAGGAGAAACGCTCCCGCTCCTGCCGTCAGCGCAACCGCCACTCCGGATATCGCGGTCGACCGGATCGTGAGCTTGCCCGATGTCAGCGTGAACGCGCCCGGCATTGTCGTTGCAGTCAACGAGAGCGTGAAGTCTCCTGACGTGCGTGCCGATATAGGTATCTCGATCGAGTTGTTCCCCGGCTGGAGCACGAGTGGGTTGTAGCGGTGGCGGAAGCTGAGCGTGTTGCTCGACAGCACGAGGTCGATGCGCAGCGGGGTCGGCGCGCGCGAGTAGATGAAGATCGGGATCTTGGCGCTGAGCGAGGTGATCGTGATGGTCCGGTTGCTCGGGAGCGAGATCAGGGACGCTTGCGCGTTGAGCTCCTTGTTGGGCGCGTCGAGGTACGCGTACCTCGACGCCGAGCCGATCTTGGCTGTCTCCGAGAGCAGGACGAGGTTGCTCAACTGCTCGATCCGGCCAGGCGTTCGCGGCAGCAGTCCGGTCAGCGCGGCGAGCCTTATCCGGGCACCGTAGATAGCACCAGCCGGAAGCTGGTCCTCCTTCGGTGTCGCAGGAGCTGCAAGTCCTCGAATCAGCAGCGTGGATTCATCCGATCCCGGCGGTACAAGGTTGAAGAACCTCGAAAGGGTGTCCGACTGCACCATCGGGCTACTCGCGAGGCCCGAGAGGACCGTGGTCAGGAACGCGGTCGATGGATGCCACCCGATTGGCGAGAGGAGCGTGACGCCGCGGTATCCGGGAGGTTGCTCGACGAAGTACAGGAGCGCGAGATCGGCGAGAAGCTGGTTCGCACTCAGCACCGGGTCGGAGCTCGATTGGAGGTGCTGCTCGAGGTAGTAGTCCGACGCGTCGGCGACCTCGTTCGTGTTCTTGACGAAGAACGGTGCCCATACCGGAAATATCCAGCTTGACGGCGGCGGCGTCACGTCGTCGCTCGGCACGACGATCTTCCCGATGCCGTTTGCGTGCAGCCCGGAGAGTTCCGCGTCGCTGAGCGGGGCTGACGCGACGTATTGCCCCTTTGCCGGCTTCACGCCAAGAGCGGAGAAAGCGCTCTTCCCGGCCGCGAACTGATTGCTCAGCTCCGCTGAGAGAGTCCTGCCTGACATTCCCGTCAGGTCGACCGGCGTGAACGTCTCGGTCTCGGCCTCGACATTGGGGAGCGCCAGGAGATGACGGGTGTCAGCGAGGACCTGCCGGGCCTGCGCGGCGGACTTGTCGGTCCCATGGCTGAGCGGCACCTTCGTGGCCGCGGCGGTTGCCAGTGCACTCGTGAATTGCGGATACAGGGCCAGCGAGACCGAGGCAGAAGGTTGCTGGGCCAGGACGTTGTCGAGCTGCTTGATCTCGAGCTCGTCGGCGGCCGGGAGTATCGGGTTCCCGGCGGGGTCAGTTGCCGGAGTCGAGCCGAGCTGGAGTATCCACGAGAATTGGAGGGGCGTCTGCGCCGCCGTGGGCGCCAGGATCAGGTAGGTCATGAAGCTGTTGAGAGTTGCCGCGTCGCCGGGACCCCAGAGGGAGACTTGCAGCGGGTATACGCCTGGGCACTGATCTGTGCAGGGGAACGTCAGCAACGCCCCGTTGGTCGGTGCCTTCTGCGTCTTACCCGGGACGCCGGTCGTAGGCGCGAGGGGGAGGTCGACCGAGGCGTCTCCGTTCGCCTGCAGGAGCCCCTTTGTGCTGAGCGGCATGATCGCGGATTGATCGATGACGGTGAAGCCGTTCGTGTCACCGGTCGTGGTCTGCTCGAAATAGTCGCGTTCGGTTGCCGGCGACCAGAGCGTGACCTGTAGCCCAAGATCGGTGTCAGCGATCGACGAGTGGATCGCTACCTCGACGTGCATCCCGCTCGTGTTGCGCACCCAGGCGGTCTGGCTGACGAGGTCAATGGTGCTGGTGGGGGTCGAAGCGGCGCTCGCACCCGGTACCGAGAGCAGCGCCGGCAAGGACACCAACGACAACGGGACGGCGACGAGCAAGGCAGCGCTCGCAAGAAGCCGCCATGTTCGCATCGTCAGCGGTGAGCGAGCATCGTGAGGGATCAACGGAGCCTACCCAGCGGTACCGTGAGAGTTGTGACGGTCCTGCTCGGGCGCCATGACGCCTTCGCCGAGCATCAGACGGGGCACTCGCATCCCGAGCGCGCCGCACGGCTGAATGCCGTCCTCGCAGGCATCGAGAGCGCCGTGGTCGCCGAGATGATCGTCTCGTTCCAGCCGAGGGCGGCGACCCGGAGCGAGCTCGAGCTGGTTCACACTGCCGCGTACATCGACACCCTCGAGCGGTTCTGCCTTACGGGCGGCGGGCATCTCGACGCAGACACCATCGCCTGCCCGGCCTCTTTCGAAGCAGCGTTACGGGGTGCCGGTGCCGGGCTCGATGCCGTCGAGCGGTTGAGAGCCGGCGAGGGCGATGCAGCCTTTCTCGCCGTGCGGCCGCCTGGGCACCACGCTCTCGGCAACAGGGCGATGGGTTTTTGTCTGTTCAACAGCGTCGCAGTGACGGCCGCGGCATTGGCGGCAGGTGGCGAGCGTGTTCTCATCGTCGACTGGGACGCCCATCACGGCAACGGGACACAGGCAATCTTCTGGCAGGACCCGGACGTTTGCTACGTGTCACTTCATCAGTACCCGTTCTATCCAGGCACAGGTGCGATGCGGGAGATCGGTGAAGGAGCCGGCAAGGGCACAACGGTGAACATCCCGATGCCGGGTGGGTCGTCGGGCGAGGTATACCGGCGTGCCTTCGACGAGATCGTCGTCCCGCTCGCCGAGCGCCACCAGCCCGACTGGATCCTCATCTCCGCCGGCTTCGACGCGCATCGGAACGACCCGCTCACAGATCTGTCGCTGTCGGCCGGCGATTTTGCCGATCTCACTACTCGGACAGCCGCCCTGGCGCCGGCCGGCAGGCGGATCGCCTTCCTCGAAGGCGGCTACGACCTCGAAGCGCTCGCCCTGTCCGTCCGCGCTTGTGTCGACGCCCTCGGCGGGACTCTCACCCACCCCGAGCCCGTCAGCAGCGCCGGCCCTGTCGACGAGCTTGCCGGAGATCTCGTGACGGCCGTCGCTCATCTCCACTTCGATTGAGCCTGCGGGCACTTCGGGCAAGCCTGCGGGCCAGTACCCTCGAAGCCGTGGTTCCCGAACGTCTAAAGCCAGTCCTCGAGCTGACGCAACCCATCGCAGCGCGCTTCGAGGCTGCGGGGAGGAAGCTGTACCTCGTCGGTGGGACCGTGCGCGATGCGATTGCCGGAAGGCCAGGGGGCGTGGGAACGGGGCAAGTCGACATCGATCTCACGACCGATGCTCTGCCAGACGAGATCGAAGACCTGGTCAGACCGCTCGCCTCAGCACTTTGGACTCAAGGCAAGCGTTTCGGGACGATCGGGGCGATGGTGAGCGGACGGCGCATGGAGATCACGACGCATCGGGCGGAGGCGTACGACCCCGACTCGCGCAAGCCCGACGTCGAATTCGGAGACGACATCGCGGCGGACCTCTCGAGGCGCGACTTCACCGTGAACGCGATGGCGCTCGAGGTGCCGAGCCTCGAGATGATCGACCCTTTCGGGGGCCTCGACGACTTGGCCGTGCGACGGCTCCGCACACCTGTTGACCCGCGCACCTCCTTCTCGGATGACCCGTTGCGGATGATGAGGGCGGCGCGCTTCTTGGCGGGTTACGAGCTCAGACCGGATGAGGCGCTTGTGGAGGCGGTTACGGAGATGCACGAGCGCCTCGCAATTGTCTCGGCCGAGCGGATCCGCGACGAGCTCGACAAGCTGCTCGTCCTGCCCCAACCGGGTGCAGCGCTCTGGTTCCTCGTACGCACGGGTCTTGCTGCAGAGTTCCTCCCCGAGCTCCCCGCGCTCGAGCTCGAGCAGGACCCGATCCACCGGCACAAGGACGTTCTCGCCCACACCATCGCCGTGGTGGAGAAGACGAGCCCTGACAAGGTTCTCCGGCTGGCGGCTCTGTTCCACGACGTCGGTAAACCGAAGACGAGGGCGGTCGGGCCGGCCGGCGTGAGCTTTCATCACCACGACGTTGTCGGCGCCCGTATGGCTCGCGAGCGCATGAAGGCGCTCCGTTATCCGACGAACGAGATAGATGAGGTGAGCAAGCTCGTCGAGCTGCACCTCCGGTTCCACACCTACAAGATGGGCTGGACGGACTCGGCCGTCCGCCGGTACGCGCACGATGCCGGCCCCCTCCTCGACAGGCTGAACGAGCTGACGCGCTGCGACTGCACCACGAGAAACGCAGCCCGCGCGAAGGCCCTCGGCCAACGCATGGACGAGCTCGAGGAGCGCCTCGCCGAGCTTCGCCAGAAGGAGGAGCTTGCTGCGCTCCGGCCGGAGATAGATGGCGACGAGGTGATGGAGGCGCTCGGGATGCCGCCCGGGCGCGACGTCGGTGCCGCGCTTGACTTCCTCATGAAGATCCGGCTCGAAGAGGGTCTCATCGGGAAGGACGAGGCCCTTCGCCGGGTCCGCGCATGGTGGGCCGCCCGCAGCTCCACAAGCGCCTGAGCCTGGGCGACCGGGCCGTTGTCCTCGCCGAGCGGCGCCTCGGCGATACGATGCGGCCCTCCGCCGGCGACCGCCGGCCGACCGTGGGGAGGCAACGATGCCTTCGGATCACGCCCTGGCGGGGCTCCGATTGTCGGGACTGAGGCGGGCGCTCAAGGGCGCGGGCGCCACAGTGTCGCTCGTGCTTGCTGCACTCGTCGTCGTTCCGGCGGCAAGCGCTGCCACCCAGCCGCAGCTGTTCAGTCGGATCGGCGCGGCAGGACGCGTGCCGCTCGGTTCGCGGGCCCTCGGGGCCCTCTCGCCGTCGCACTCGATGCAACTGGGGGTAGCGCTTCGGCCACGTTCCCCCTCTGCCCTCGACCAGTTCGCGACCGAGGTCTCCACCCCGGGCTCAGCTGAGTTCGGCGATCACATCACACCTGCCGAGTTCCGGGCGCGGTTCGGGCCGACGGCCTCCACGATCTCGGCCGTCGAGCGCTCGATGCGCTCCGAAGGCTTCCGGCTCGGCTCTGTGTCCGCCAACGGATTGCTCCTGCACGTCTCGGCGCCGGTGTCGACCGTCGAAGCCCGCATGGGCGTGGAGATCCGCGCGTACTCACTACAGGACGGATCGAAGGGTTGGGCCGCTGACGCGGCCCCACTGCTGCCGCGTTCGATCGCACCGCAGGTGGCGTCGGTTCTTGGTCTTGACCAGCTCGTCTCTGTCAATCCACTCCTGGTGAGCGGGAACGCGAAGTCCGCCGCAGCTCGTCGCAGCGCAACTGCGAGCGCCGGACCTGTGGCACCGGGCGCTGCGAGCGCTTGCAGCGCGGCCACCAAGGGCGCCGATGCCTTCGGCGGGTGGACCGACGACGAGATCGCCCGCGCCTATGGGCTCGACGGCCTCTATCGCGCCGGAGACCTCGGGAAGGGCGAGACGATCGCCATCTTTGAGCTCGAGCCGTACGCGCGCAGCGACATCCAGACGTTCGACAAGTGCTTTTTCGGCGCCGACCACACTGATCAGATAAGCGACGTGACCCTCGACGGCGGCTCGGGAACGGGAACGGGTTCGGGCGAGGCCGTCCTCGACATCGAGAACATCTCGGCGCTCGCACCGGATGCACACATGGTCGTGTACAACGGGCCGCAGAACAACCTCGGCAACATCTATGCCAGCACCGACGAGTACGAGACGATTGTGAGCCAGGACCGGGCGAACATCATCTCGACCAGCTGGGGGCTTTGTGAGTCAGCTCTGAACTCCTATGCCCCCGGCACGCTCGAGGTCGAGGGGTACCTGTTCGAAGAAGCTGCCGCGCAGGGAGAGACCGTGTTCGCCGCTGCGGGCGACGATGGCTCGGACGACTGCTCGTTCAGCTCCCCGACGCCTGTGGCGCCCGATCTCTCGGTCGATGACCCAGCCAGCCAGCCCTTCGTGGTGGGTGCCGGTGGGACGTCGCTGCTCGACGACACCGAACCGCCCTCGGAGACGGTCTGGAACGACGGCGCCGAAGGCGGAGGCGGTGGAGGCGGGATCTCGAACACTTGGGCGAGCCCTGCCTGGCAAGCGGATTCTGGCGTCTCAGGCGTCGGGAACTCCTACGAGGCCAGCTCCGGTTACGACTTCTGCGGAGCTGTCCGTTCGGGAGCGTACGTGCCCCCCTGTAGGGAGGTGCCCGACGTGACCCTCGACGCGGACGAGTACCGAGGGCCGAGTGTCTACATGGCGAGCGCGGGCGGCTGGACGACGTTCGGCGGCACTTCCTCGTCTGCGCCGATGTGGGCTGCGATCACGGCTGAGATCACCTCGTCGGCTTCGTGCGCCGCGCTGCCGGCTGCCGACGCTTCGGGCCAGCGAGATCTCGGGTTCGTCTCGCCCGGCCTTTACCAGGTCGCTGCGGACCCTTCGACGTACGCGATTTCGTTCAACAACATCACCAGAGGCAACAACGACATCTACGACCTCGGCAAGGGTTACCCGGCGACGACGGGTTACAACCTGGCGTCCGGGCTCGGGTCTCCCATCGTCACCGGGCCGACGGGCCAACCCGGCCTTGCTGCGGCTCTCTGCAAGGTGCTCGGCGGCACGAGGCCGACAAGCGCCCGCCCGGTAACGGTGACCCACCTCGCGCCGTCGCACGGGTCAGCTTCGGGAGGCACGACCGTGACCATCACAGGCACGGGATTCAGCCGCGGATCGGTCGTCGTCGACTTCGGCGGCAAGCCGTCAACCTCGGTCACAGTCAACTCGGCCACGACCATCACGGCGACGGCCCCAGTGGAGTCGACGCCACAGGGCACCATCGGCCAGCCAGGTGGGCCCGTAGACGTGACGGTCACTGTCGTCGGCAGCCAGACGTTCACAAGCCCGCCGGGCCCCTCTGCCGTGTTCAACTACCTGCCCGTATCTGCCGGTTCTCCCCTGCCGACCGTGCGGGGTGTCGGCCCTTATGGGGGCCCTCTCTCCGGCGGCAACGACGTGATCGTCTACGGCAGCGGCTTTCGCGCCGCGGGACCAATCTCGTCTGTCACCTTCGGCGGTCGGCCCGCGACCGATATCCGTGTCGTGAACAACCTGTTGCTCACGGCCGTCGTACCTGCAGAGACGGGCTCGACGGTGTGCACGACGGGAGCGGGGTTCGATCCGGCGAATGACTGCCAGGTCGAGGTCGTGGTGAGCGGCGCGCACGGCACCAGCCCATCCGAGACCATCCTGCCGCCTTATGTGGGCTCAGCGGTGACCGGAGGAAACGGCATCCTCGAGCCCTCACCGGGGACGGAGGTGACTCCCGGGCCGAGCGAGTACGACTACGCGCCGAAGCCGGTGATCAAGTCGATCTCCCCGACGCCGGCTGATCCCTCCGGCTCGACGCCGGTCACGATCAAGGGGACGGGGTTCAATGTCCTCACTTTCGACTGGGTGAACTTCGGCAAGCCCGGGCTCTACGACAGCGAGCAGTCAGCGCTGGACTCGATCGGCCCCGACGAGATCACGATGTCGCCGCCGGCGGGCCCATCCAGCTCCGAGCCCACCCGCTTAGCGGGGGGCGTGAGTGTGCAGAGTCTCGGTGGGATGTCGAACATCGAGCGTTTCTCCTATGCAGGCCGGGCAAAGGTGGATGCCCTCAGCCCACGGGGTGGCCGTGACACGGGGGGCGAGAGCGTGACCATCGCCGGGTCCGGCCTCGACGACGTCACGTCGGTGCTCTTCGCCGGGGGCGGGTACTCCACCGTCTACGACATCACGCACAAGAGCAAGACGTCGCTCACGTTTGCCGCCCCGGCGGACCTGCCGAGTGTCGATCTCGTCGAGCCGTGCACGAACGCCGGTTGTTCCGCAGCACATGGCCAGGCTGCCCGCGCGGCGGACACCTTCGTCGTGTTCAACGTCGGCTCACCCTCGGTCTCCGGGCTGTCGCCGTCGTCGGGCAGCTCTTCTGGCGGGAACTCGGTCACGATCTACGGGAACAACCTCGATGGCGCGCTTCGCGTGCTGTTCGGCTCGCACCGGGCGTCTCACATCGAGACCGGCACCGGCTACCCGGACGGCAACCCTTACGCGATCACCGTAAAAGCGCCGGCTGGCTCACTTGCGACAACGGTGGTCGTTACCGTTGTCACCGGGGCCGGTAAGACCAAGCCGGTCTCTCAGGCTGACTACCTGTACACCTAGGGCGCGCTGGAGTTAGCGAGCTCCGGGCTCGCCTGCCGCGAACTGGTTGACCATCTCGCGGGCGTCCTCGTCGTGGTACTGGATGGGCGGGGACTTCATCAGGTAAGCGGACGGGCCGTAGAGCGGGCCGCCAATGCCGCGGTCGAGGGCGATCTTGGCGCAGCGGAGCGCGTCGATGATCACGCCAGCTGAGTTCGGCGAGTCCCACACTTCGAGCTTCAGCTCCAGGTTGAGCGGCACGTCCCCGAAGTTGCGGCCCTCCATGCGGATGTAGGCCCACTTGCGGTCCTCGAGCCACGGCACGTGGTCGGACGGCCCGATGTGGACGTTCCCCTCCGCCATCTCGTGGTCGATCTGGCTCGTGACCGCTTGCGTCTTCGAGATCTTCTTCGACTCGAGCCGCTCGCGCTCGAGCATGTTGCGGAAGTCCATGTTCCCGCCGACGTTGAGCTGGTAGGTCCGGTCGAGCACCATGCCGCGGTCCTCGAACAACCGGGTCAGGATGCGGTGGACGATGGTCGATCCGACCTGGCTCTTGATGTCGTCGCCGACGATCGGCACGCCCGCATCTTCGAAACGCTTCGCCCATTCAGGATTGCTCGCGATGAACACGGGGATGGCGTTGACGAACGCAACCTTGGCCTCGATTGCTGCCATGGCATAGTGCTTCTGCGCCTGCTCGGAGCCGACGGGGAGGTAGGACACGAGGACGTCGGCCTTCGTCTCGCGCAGCACGGCTGCGACGTCTACCGGCAGGGTTGGTGACTCCTCGACGACGTCCCGGTAGTAGCGGCCGAGCCCATCCAGAGTCGGCCCTCGCCGGACGGTGACGCCCAGCTCGGGGACATCGGCGAAACGCACGGTGTTGTTCTGCCCAGCGTGAATAGCCTTGCCGACGTCGAGGCCGACTTTCTCCGCGTCGACGTCGAAGGCGGCCACGATCTCTGTGTCACCGACGTGGTAACCCCCGAGCACGACGTGCATGAGGCCAGGTACCGAATCCGACGGATCCGCGTTGCGGTAGTACTCGATGCCCTGAACGAGCGAGCTCGCGCAGTTGCCGACGCCGGCGATGGCGACTCTGATCTTGCCTTGCGATGTCATGGGACTCTCCTTCTCCGCATTCACAATCAAGAGACATCCGTCTCGGTATTGGCAGCTACTGAACTCGCTTGCTCGATGGCGACTAATGACTCGAGCCAGGACAAGTCCTGGTTGAGCGAGTCGATGGTGTGCTCGGCGATCTGGCGCTCGTAGCGATCAAGAGCGCCATGTGGGATCTCGAGGCCGCGCTCGGCCGACGCGATCCGATCCTCGATACGCCGCCGCTGTCGCTCGAGCAGCCGCACTCGGCCGTCGCTCGTGAGGTATCGCGCGAACGACCAGCGGAGGGCGAACGACTTGTCGTCACCCTGACGGTCAGCGTCGTCGGTGAGCAACGACGAGAACATCTTGTCGCCGAGCTCGGTGAGCTCGTACACCTTCCGTCCCCGTGTGCTTCCGGCGGCGGTCCGAGCGGTCGTCCTCGCGGTCGTCGCTGCGCGCGCGGCCAATCTCGCTCGAAACGCGGCCTTCTCCCCGGACAACGACCCCGTCAACGGGATCACGTCGGCGGACTGCCCGAAGGCAGCGCTGTGCGCCCGCGGCTCGATTTCGCGCACGGCGCCTCCTCGCTCCAAGCGAGCGAGAGCGGGATACAGCGAGCCGAACGACAGGCTCGCGAGCAGCCCAAAGCCGCTGCGAAGACGTTTGCGCAGGTCATAGCCGTGCATCGGCCGTTCTTTCAAGAGACCGAGGATCGCCAGTTCCAACATTGTGGAAGATCATAGCGTGTCGACATATCGACGCGATACATCGAGTCGCGCGAAGGAGCGCACAGCGTGCGCCGTCTACGATCGCGTTCGTGGGTGACGTGAGGCAGCCGCCCGGCGGCGGAGGCCCAGCGAACCCAGGTTGGTACACGGATCCCTGGGGCCAGTCGGCTTGGCGCTGGTGGGACGGATGGCAGTGGTCAGGGTGGCTCTCACCTCCTGTCTCCGCGCCGTACCACGTTGTCGCCCAAGCGGTGTCGCAAGCCGTCCAACGGCCGACGACGGGGCCGGCGCCAGCCGAGAACCCGCTGCCGGCTGCACCCGCCTCCGCGCGGCCTGATTCGCCGCCCGAGACTGAGACCGCCGATCACGGGTACCAAGTCAGGTCCGTCCCGCACGAGTACGGCGGGTACGGCGCGCCCCAAGCGCCCGGCGGGTACGGCGCGTACCCCGGTTACCCGACGACCTATCCGTATCCCCCCTTGAGGGCGACGCAGAGACCGCCGGCCGCGCTGCCTCCGGCCCCGGTGCCGGCGAACCAGCGCCGTCGACTCATCATGGAGTTGCTGATCGTCCTTGCGATATTTCCGCTCGAGTACTCCATCGCGGCGGTCGTGTCTCTCGTCGCGGATCTCCTCGGCAGGGGAGTAGGACAGCGGACCCCCCTCGCTATCCCGGGCCACGCCGCCGCATCGTTCCCGTTCGACTTTCTCCTGATACTGCTTCCGCTCGGAGCAGCCGCTCTCGTCTGGTACCTCCTGTCGGTCCGGGGGCCATTCGGGACCGAGCCGCAGGCCAAGGGCGAGGGCGGCTTAAGGGCCATCGGTCTCGACAAGACGAACTTGCGCGGGGACATCGCGCTCGTAATCGCTGTCTTCGTCTTCTGTGAGTTCATCCCGATCG
>JBKQLZ010000248.1:0-3529 GCA_052146895.1 Acidimicrobiales bacterium | reverse complement strand
GCCGCCGCCGTCGTCGTCGGCGGCGTCGCGGCTGGTCTCAGCCCACGCGAGTGCCATGGCGGCCTCGCACGGGCACCCGATCGAGTGCCAGGCCTCTGATGCCCCGTGACTGTCTCCGGCCAGTTCGAGTCGCCACGGTTCGGCGACGGGAGTCGACACCTCGACCGGATGACCTGCCCGGGCCAGCCAGACGTGCAACTCACCCGTCAACCAGGGTGTCGCTCGCTCCTGAGCGAGCGCGAGGGTTGCCTTCGCCGCGTCGGCGATGTCGTCGACCGGTACGGAGGCAAGCAGCGCGGCTTCGAGCCGCGCGACGGCCACGGGGCCGAGGTACTGCACCTCGGCCTGTCCTGCAGCTATCTCGGCCGCCTGGTCGAGGACCTCCCACACCCCGGGATCACCCCGGAGCGCTCGCACCCGTCCGAGCACCGTGAGCGACGAGACCCTGGTGTCTTGAGCCTCGGTTCGCCGCAAGCAGTCGGTCGCGGCGGTCGCGGCGGCGTCGAGATTCCCGGTCTCGAGGTCGAGCCGCGCCCGCTCGGCCCGCATCATCAGCGACAGGGCGTCGAGCCCGCGCTCCTCGCTGAAAGCGATCCCCTCGTCAAACGCAGCTCGAGCGGGCCCGTATTCGCGGTGAAGGAGGTGGACGACTCCAAGGTTGAGAAGGCCCCGGCCCAACTGGTCCTCCTCGCCCGCCGCCCTCGCGCGACGGATGGCCTCCTCGAGCCGATGCCGCCCCACATCGCCCCCCGTCCGCTCGAACTCCGATGATCCGATGTTGACGAGCGCGGACACAAGGATCGATTCCTCGCCGAGCTCGTCGGCGAGGCGAACGGCGCGCTCCCCATAAGTGATGACCTCGACGTACTCCGTCGCGCGCATGGCGATTTGAGCGCGGGCACTCAGCGCCATCGCGAGCTCACGGCCCGCGGGGAGTGTCGCGAGTGCGGCGATGGCGGCGTCCGCCGCCGCTCTCGCCTCTGAGCCCTCGCCAGCGGTTAGGAGCACGCGAGACAGCCGTTGAAGTACATCGCCGGCCTCACGGGCGTTCCCCAAGTCTTGCCAGATCGCGAGAGACCTTCGGTAAAGAGCGAGCGCCGCCGCGTGCTGGTCGCTCACGTTGCACTCGAGAGCCCGGCGGCTCAGCAGGGGCGCCAGGTCTGCAGGGGCCAAGCGGCCCTCACCAGCGGCAACGGCCGCGCCGAGGTGCGCGGCAGCCTCTCGGTGCGCCCCCAGCTCGGCGGCCCGGTCCGCGGCCAGCGGCGCGAACTGGAGCACGGCATCGGTATCGCCAGCGGCTGTTGCGTGGTGGACGACCCGCGCCAGCCCCCGGTCGTCGCCGCCCGCGAGCAACCACGCGAGCACTTGCCTGTGCAGCATGGACCGGCGTGCGGCGGGGAGGTCGGACTCGATCGCGCTGCGCGCAAGCTCATGCCGAAAGCGCAGGCCGAACCCGTCGGCCACGAGCATGCCGCGCCGCTGGCACTCGTCGATCTCGTTCTCGGAGCCCGGGCACATCGACAGGAGCAGCTCGAGCTCGATATGAAGGGGAACGACGGCGGCGGCTTCGAGGACGGCGCGACCGCCATCCGAGAGCCGGCCCGCTCGGGCCAGCACCGCGTCACGGACTGCCTCCGGGAGCTCTTGACCGCCTGCCGCCAATACCTCGGTGACGAAGAACGGGTTCCCCCCAGTCCTTCGGTAGAGGTCCGCCGGGTCGATGTCGTGCCCAACAGCGAGCGAAGCGACGCTCGTAGCCGAAAGTGAGTGCAGAGAGAGGCGCACAAGGCTCTCGGCTCCCGAGAGCTCCCCGAGCAGAGAACGGAGGGGGTGACGCTCGTCGAGCTCGTCGTTGCGATACGTGCCGACGAGAACGGACGACGTCGATCCGATACGGCGAGCGAGGTACCGGATCAGGTCAAGCGTGGCTTCGTCCGCCCAGTGCAAGTCCTCGATCACGACCAGCCATGTGTCTGTCGACAGCAGCTCGAGATACGCGACGAAGACCTCGTGGCGCAGCGGTGCGCCGTCGACGATCTGTAGCAGCTGGGAGTCGCCGAGGGATGCAGCTATGTCGCGGAATGGGCCGAGCGGTCTTGGAGTGGCCAACGCGTCGCAGGCGCCGACGAGAACCGGGGTGCCCCGCCCTTGTGCTTCGCGGGCGACCGCATTCGCAAGGGAGCTCTTCCCAACGCCCGCCTCCCCTCCGACGAGCACGAGGGAACCGCGACCTGCGGCGGCCGACACCAGACGGTCTGCGATCGCGGCGGCGGGCTCATCCCGTTCGAGCAGCACGGCAGCCATGACCGATCAGCCAACCGCTAGAGCGGCACGATGGACGGTCACCGAGACAAGCCTAGGGGTCCGGAGCGCCCGTAGGCGGCTGTCGCCCCAGCTGCCCCACCGACCGGCTTACTTCTTGAGCTGAGTGAAGAAGCCGTCGTTGTTGAGCGGGCTGGGCTCGACCCTGCGCCCGCCCGGTAAGACCATCCACTCGGGCACGAGATCGGCGGACGCCGGGGCGCTGCCGTTCACCTCGATCTGGGACAAGTAGGTCTGGGCGATGTCGGGGTAGGGAGAAGGGCCGTGCGGGAGCTTCGGGTCTTCCTGCAGCCACTCGGCCTGGTCGAGGTCGGCGAAATCTGCAGCCGGTGTCGGAGCGGTGCTCGTCTCACCTCGCGTCAGGTTGGTGATCCGGGCTGACCACGACCCATTCAAGTCCGAGATTGACGCGTGGATCTGGTCGTTCTGGACCACGTTCATGAGAATCTGCGGGTGAAAGCCGTGAGCCGTGTCCGACCAGAATGCCTCGTAGCTGGACTGGCCGTCGAAGGTCTCCTCGATGATCCCGATCTGGAAGAAGGCGCCCTGCTGCGGCCCCTGAACACCGATCCAAGTGGACGCGCTGGTCGACCCGGCGGCCCCGAGGATCGCGGGCACGGCCCAGCTGGCGCTCACCTGTGTGACTGCGCCGTTCCAGGAGTATCCGGAAAACGACCCCAGTTGCGGTTGAGCCGTGCTCGCCCCGCCGAAAGTGAAGCCTGTCCCTTGCAGCACGAGTCCGATGAGTGCGACGACGAGTACCACCGACAGCAGGGTTCGTAGCGGTCGTTTCTTGGTGGTTGACGCGGGCCACTCCACCGGAGGGACGTACGGATACTGGAACTGACCTGGAGCGCCTGGTGGAGGCGGCGGCCAGGCGGATGGCGGTGAGGAGCCTGGTGGAGGCGGCGGCCAGTCAGAAGGCGGCGGCGGGCCGGGAGGAGGCGGTGGTGGTCGCCACGACGTGGGTGGCGTGAGGGCCGGCGCTGGTGGCCAGCCAGTGGGTGGCGACCAGGCAGTCGGCGGCGCCCAGGCGCCCGGCGGAGACCAGTCGGTTTGTTGATCACCGGGCGCGGACGGCTTCTCGCCTGGCGGTTCTGGATTGTTGGGGGAGTCGCTCATCGCCGCATCCGGGTCAATTGTCGCCTGCCGCGGAGCCTACGTGGTCGCTCAGTCACCCGAGCGGCGGACCTTGCGGGTAGGTGGG
>JBKQLZ010000247.1:0-2679 GCA_052146895.1 Acidimicrobiales bacterium | reverse complement strand
CTCGAATCGAGGCACGTACGAGTGACAGGAGACGCAACGGTGACCATCTCGGCGCGCCGGCCGCCAGAGCGCCAAGCTGGCCTGCCCACCGGTGCAGCCGGTCGTCGCGCCGCAGGAGGCCTGCGACGGCTGACCTCACAGTCGCGGCGGCGACGCCAAGGACTGCACGACTGCCTTGCCCCATGGCGTGAGCTCGCCCGTCAGCGCAACCGTCATCGTGTTCGGGCCAACCCAGTTCCAGACAAATGCGAGAGCGCCGTTGAAGCCGGAAGGTATCGCGTAGCTCTTCAGGTAGGCAGCGAAGTCCTGTCCCCATCGCAGCTCCGGTTTGCCCACGCTGTCGGCGATGCCGTACTGCGTGCCGACCAGAGGGAACCTGCCGATGTACTGCCCGACGAGTGAGTCCCAGACGGCTCGCTCGGTCTCGCAGAAGCACGGATTGCCGTTCGGGAAACGGTTGTTAGCGATGAGCAGCTCCGGCTGGCCCAAGAGCGCCTTGTCGTAGCGGATGAGCGCTGTCACGTAGGTGGGATTGAAGGACCACGACCAGTTCCGCGTATCGGCGATGAGTACGCCCCGATAGCCGATCGTCGCCCGCCAATACTCGATCACCCGCTCGGAGGTCACGAGCCACTGCTCGAGCGTTATCCCGTTCGGCTCGTTGAGTGGTTCGTAAATGACATTGGGGTTGTTGCGGAAGGTGTCGGCGACTGCGTTCATCATCGGGAACTGGCTCGAGTACTCGGTGATCACCGAATGACGCTCGGCTAGCGCGTCCCACCAGCTCAAGTCGACGAACAGGCCTTGCGCTGTGGCGGTGTCGACAATCGCCTGCAAGCGAGCGAGGTACCCAGCCGCGCCGCCTGGAGCGTACGGGTCGTTCGAGTAGACCGCCGTCGAAATAGGGATCTTGACCGTGTTGAACCCGAGTGCCTTTATGCGGGCGAACATGGCTTGCGGATCGCCGTCGGCGGCTCGCGTCACAGCGGCGAGCTCAGGATCCGGGGCACCGCGGGTCTCGTAGAACGGAACGGCGTAGACGACGACACCCCGCATGACAAGACGCTGACCGGAGGTCAGCTCGAGCGTGCTCCCGGCAACCTTGAGAGCTGGGAGGGTGGAGCTCTTGCTCGCGACCGTCGTCTTCGGCGGGGCGAGCCCGAGATCGGTCGGCTTCGACGGCGTCTTCAGCGTCGTCTTGGACGGGTTCTGCGCCGAGCTCCCGCCCGCGCAAGCTGCGCACAAGAGAGCCACCGCCGCGACACCAAGGACGCTCTTGTGCGCCTTGGGGAGCCGCCGACTGGGCCGACCGGCGCGGGTATCGTGGGAAAGGCCGCGCAGGCTGTGCACCTTCCAGTCACGAGGGAGATCGAGGTGGCGACGTTGCTCGTGGCGAACGCCGGCGGCCATCTCCAAGAGCTCTTCGAGCTCGTCCCGCGCTTCGAGCTCGCCGACGCCGACTTGACCTGGGTGACGTTCGACACCGCCCAGGCAAGGTCGCTGCTCGCTGGCTCCGACGTCATCTATGCCCCATATCCGAGACCGCGGGACCTCGCCGTCACGGCGCGGCATGCCGCCATCGCACGGCAGGTCTTCAGGAGTCATCCACCCTTCTCCAACGTCATCAGCACTGGGAGCAGCATCGGCCTGCCGTTCTTGAGTTTCGCACGCGTGCGCGGCATGCCATCTCACTACATCGAGAGTGCCACGCGCAGGCTGGCGCCGTCGACCACAGGGCGGATACTGGCGCGTATCCCTGGAATCCACCTCTACTCGCAGGTGCCCGATTGGAGGGACCCGCCTTGGCACTACCGAGGCAGCGTCTTCGACGGTTACGAGGTAACCAATCCTGTCGAGCGGCCCGTCAAACGTGTCGCCGTCGCGGCCGGCTCGTCGGAGTCCTATGGGTTCCGCCGGCTGCTCGAAGTCACTCTCCGCGCCATTCCCGCGGGAGCCGAAGCGACCTGGCAGACAGGCTCCACACCCGTCGACGGTCTCCCGATCGAGTCCCGACCCGGAGTTCCGAGCGCCGAGCTCGCGGCGGAGTTCGCGGCTGCCGACGTCGTGGTCACCCACGCCGGTGTTGGTCTCGCTCTTCTGGCCCTATCAGCCGGGCGCTGCCCAGTACTCGTGCCGCGAAGGGCGGAACGCAACGAGCACGTCGACAACCACCAGCGAGAGGTGGCGGACGAGCTCGCACGGCGCGGGCTAGCGGTCGTCTGCGAAGCTGACGATCTGACAGCGGAGGTGCTGGAACGTGCCGCTGCGATGGCGGTTGCCCGGGTCCAGGACTGCCCGCCTTTCCGGCTGATCGAAGGAAGATCGCGCCGCTGATGCTGCCGCCGGAGCCGACTTTCGAGCCGACGGAGGCACAGCTGGCAGTTGAGGCCGGCGACGGGTCGATCCGCCAGCGCGCTCTCCGCGGAGGCGCCTACCTGATGGCGCGCGAGGCGATGGGCATGGTGGTACGGCTGGTGGGCGTAACGGTCGTGGTCCGGGTAATCGGGCCGTCGTCCTACGGTTTGTACGCAGGCGCGCTGGCGTTCGTCTCGGTCGCCACCCTGGCGGCACAGGGGGGGACGGAGGTCTTTCTGATCCGCCAGCAAGCCGAGCCAGATGAGACGGATCCTCCTGGACCCGACACCTCGCCTAAACGAAAACCGGTCACAAGCGAACCAT
>JBKQLZ010000246.1:0-3745 GCA_052146895.1 Acidimicrobiales bacterium | reverse complement strand
TGGGCGTTCAAGCTCGAATAGGTCGCGGAATCCCCGGCCGTGCCGAAGCCGGAGTTGCTCGGCGGCGGTGTGTCCGTCGCGACCGACGAGCCGACGATCGTCGCCGCGACAGCGAAGACGATGAGGGCGAGGATCAGGAACTGCTGACGCCACTCCCTGCGAAAGAGCCGCCACGCCCACCGAACAACGGCGCGTCGGGCGGGGGCTCCGCCGTCGGCCGGGCGGACATTGGCGAGGGGGGTGCGGAGGGCAGTGCTCATCGGTACTCCTCTGGCGTGGAGCGACAGTACGTGCTCATGATCGATGCGACGGCGCGAGGAGTGCGTCCGACGCCTCGGCTGCGACGTGGTCGACGATCCGGCCGTCGCGAAGGAAGACGATCCGGTCCGCCCACGAGGCGAGGTGGGCGTCGTGAGTGACGACGACCGCGGCGACGCCGCGCTTGCACGCGTCTGCGATCAGCTGCATGACCGCCTCGCCGTTCGTCGAGTCGAGCGCTCCGGACGGCTCATCCGCGAGGAGGAGATGGCGCTCGCCAACCAATGCGCGGGCGATCGAGACTCGCTGGCGCTCGCCGCCCGAGAGCTCGTCGGGAAAGTGTCCTGCCCGGTCGGCGAGCCCTAGCCCCTCCAGTACTGCCATGCCGGCAGCCTGTGCCGGCTTCCCGGAAAGGCCGTCGAGCTCGAGCGGCAGCGAGACGTTCTCGAGGGCGGTGAGCCCGGCGAGGAGGTTGAAGTCCTGGAAGACGTAGCCGATCGTCCGGCGACGAAGACGTGCCTTGTCGTTTCGCGACATCCGCGACAGCGGCGCGCCGTCGATCAGCACGTCGCCGCTCGTCGGCTCTTCGAGGCTGCCGGCAATCGTGAGCAGCGTCGACTTGCCCGAGCCGGACGGGCCCATCACCGCCACAAGGTGGCCCTCGTCGACGGAGAGGTCGATGCCCTCGAGCGCGCAGACAGCTGTCTCCCCCTCGCCATAGAACTTCGAGACGTTGCGGAGTTCAAGGAAGCAGCTCATGTCACCAACCCCTTGTGGAGCGCGGCATCCTGTGCGGCAGAACGCTGAATACCATACGCCGTATAGTAACGCATCTGATAATCATGTCAAGTCGTGAGCTCACCGCTGGTCGAGAGTCGGACACGACCCGTCAGCGGTGCGGGCGGAAGCTCTCCTCAAGCAGCGCCTCCGGACTCGGAGGTGGCACCGTCTGATCGACTACTCGGCCGTCACGCAGGAATACGACGCGATCGGCCCAGGAGGCGAGTTGCGCGTCGTGAGTGACCACGACCGCGGCCACCCCCTGCTTGCATGCCCCGAGGATCATTCGCATCACGGCCTCGCCGTTCGTCGAGTCGAGAGCGCCAGACGGCTCGTCGGCAAGCAACAGATGGCGCTCTCCAACGACGGCCCGGGCGATTGCGACCCGCTGGCGCTCGCCGCCGGAGAGCTCATCGGGATAGTGCGTCGCTCGATCTGCGAGTCCGAGTTCTTCGAGCGCGGCGATGCCTGCATCATGAGCCTTCCTCGCTGCGAGCCCGTCGAGCTCGAGCGGGAGTGAGACATTCTCGACGGCGGTGAGCCCAGCCAATAGATTGAAGTCCTGGAAGACGTAGCCGATAGTCCGACGTCTGAGGCGCGCCTTGTCGTTGCGCGACATCGAGGAGAGGGCAGATCCATCGATCAACACCTCGCCGCTCGTCGGATCCTCGAGGCTGCCGGCGATCGTGAGCAGCGTCGATTTCCCCGACCCACTCGGGCCCATAACCGCCACGAGCGATCCACGCTCGACCGCAAGGTCGACGTGCTTGATGGCGTGAACCTCGGTCGGCCCCTCGCCGTAAGACTTCGAGACCTGGCGCAGCTCGAGGAAGCTCACCGACGTACGACGAGCCGGCGCGCGAGGCGCGGCATCGTCGAGGTGGCGGGGGGCTCGACGGCGGCGCGCTTCAGCCGCCCGTCAGCCATATCGAGCCAGCGCACGACCGAGTCGAGCCGGAAGAGCTCGGCGTCGACCACGAGCGCAAAGCTGAGATCGAAGTCGGCCTCGTCCTCCTTGAGTCGCGTCCACTGTTGCATGAGTTCGACCAGGTAGCGGCGATGGACCTGGATCACGTCGTGAACCGAGACACCCGGTACCCGCAGCGCTGACAGGACCTTGATGACGAGCTCGTCCCGGGGTGGCGAGGTCATGTCCGGCGGCGTATTGAGCCAGGACGAAAGCTCCTCGGAGCCGGCTTCGGTGATGTGGAACCCCTTCTGTGGGCCCTCGTTCTCCGGCTCGTCGGACTCGACCAGCCCATCGCGCTCGAGGCGTTGCAGCGTCGTGTACACCTGACCGATGTTGAGCGGCCACACCTCACCTGTGCTCGACTCGAACTCCTTTTGGAGCTGGAGACCGTACTTCGGGCCCTCGCTCAAGAGCGCGAGGATCGCGTGGCGGACGCTCATGGCGCTACGCAATTGCTGATCATACGCAGTATGGTACAGCTCCGACCGGGTGCGTCAACCCTCACCCGCCGCGTTCGATCACGAACGGCGAACGAATATCACTGCGCGTAGTTGCGGCGCTCTGAAGCAGTACCCATTGTCCCGACGTGCGCCATTTCAACTCGCTGCAGCCTCGGTGAACTGACTGTTGTATAGGGAGAAGTAGAAACCCCGCTGCGCGAGCAGACCAAGGTGACTGCCCTGCTCGACGATGTGGCCATGGTCCATCACGACGATGGCATCGGCATCGCGAATCGTCGAGAGGCGATGGGCAATGACGAAGCTCGTGCGGCCATGGCGCAGCGTCGCCATGGCTTCCTGAATCAGCACCTCGGTGCGCGTGTCGACGTTGCTCGTTGCCTCGTCCAAGATCAGGATGCTCGGGTTGGCCAGGAAGGCCCGCGCAATTGTGAGCAGCTGTCGTTGCCCCGAAGAGATATTTGAAGCGTCCTCGTCGAGACGCGTGTCGTAGCCGTCCGGAAGCGTTCGAACAAAGTGATCGACGTGGGCGGCTTGCGATGCCGCAATGATCTCCCCCTCGCTTGCGCCGGGCCTTCCATAGGCGATGTTGTCGCGGATCGTGCCGGCAAAGAGCCAGGTGTCCTGGAGCACCATGCCGAACGACCTTCGCACTTCGTCTCGGGTGAGGTCCTTGTAGTCTGCCCCGTCGAGGGAGATCCGACCGCTGTCGATCTCGTAGAAGCGGACGAGCAAGTTGACCATGGTCGTCTTGCCGGCACCCGTCGGACCGACGATCGCGACGGTCTCACCGGGTGCCACCTCGAGGTTGAAGTCCTCGATCAGCGGTTCATTGGGTGCGTAGCTGAAATTGACGTGTTCGAGCTTTACGGAGCCCGCACCTCCTGTCGGAAGCGACGCGCGCGTCTCGAATGTCGGTTCGGCCGACTCCTCCTCGGCGTCGAGGAAGTCGAACACCCGCTCGGCGGATGCCATGCCGGACTGCAGCAGGTTCATCTGGCTCGCGATCTGGGTGATCGGCATCGTGAACTGTCGCGAGTACTGGATGAACGCCGTCACGTCACCGAGCGAAAGGAGACCCGACGCCACCCGGTAACCACCGAATACTGCGATGACGACGTAATTCACATTGGCGATGAACTGCATCGACGGCTGGATGATCCCGGAGAGGAACTGCGCGCGAAAGCTTGCCTGATAGAGGCGTTTGTTCTGTGTGGTGAACTCGTCGATTGTGGCCTTCCGTCTTCCGTAGACCTGGACGAGGGAGTGTCCGGTATGG
>JBKQLZ010000245.1:0-11476 GCA_052146895.1 Acidimicrobiales bacterium | reverse complement strand
CCCTGCGACTGGTGAGGCCGCGCTGCTTCACACGGAGACATCCCATCCGTACGTCAATCTCCACCACGACTTCCGCGCACTTCACGGCGATCGGGACCGGGGCAGCTGGATCTGGAGCTCAGAACGCACGGGTTTCCGCCACCTCGAACTCCGGTCAGCCGAGGGTGACCTCGTGCGGACGCTTACGTCAGGCGATTGGCAAGTGGACCGCCTGGAAGGCGTAGACGAGGACGAAGGTCTCGTCTACTTCACCGGAACGAAAGACGGGCCGACCGAGCGGCACCTGTACTCCGTGCCACTCGAGCCCGTACCCGAGCCCTCGCCCGTACCCGAGCCCTCGTCCGTACCCGAGCCCAGCCGGATCCGGAGAGTCACGACCGAACGGGGCACCCACAACGTGGTCGTCGGCGAGCACAGCGGGCTCTTTGTCGACCGCCATTCGGCGATCGACTGCCCGCCGACCACACGCGTGCGCTCGGTCAGCGACGGTTCAGTGCGCGCGACGCTCCACGACCGGCGGGACCCTCGGATCGACGAGCTCGGTCTCGAGCCCCCCGAGCTCGTGTCCTTCGAAGCCGACGGTGGCGCCCAGACCACGACCAGGACCGAGACCAGGACCACGACCGAGACCAGGACCACGACCGAGACCACTACCGAGACCACTACCGAGAGCAGTACCGGGACACTCCTCCACGGCCTCCTCTACCGCGCCATCGTCACGACAGTGCCAGGAAACCCACCACCTCTGATCGTCTACGTCTACGGCGGGCCTCATGTGCAGCTCGCGGTCAACGACTGGAGCTCGACTGCGAACCTGCGCGCGCAAGCGTTCCGGCGGCTGGGCTTCAGCGTCCTCGTGGTAGACGGACGGGGGAGCGCACGCAGAGGGTTGAGTCACGAGCGCCCGATATGGCACCAAATGGGCGTGATCGAGGTCGCCGACCAGGTGCGAGGCGTCCGCTGGGCGGTCTCGCAGGGCCTCGCCGACCCCACGAGAGTCGGGATCTACGGCTGGAGCTACGGGGGGTATGTGTCGTTGCGGTGCCTCGGGTTGGCGGGCGACTTGTTTCGAGCCGCCGTTGCCGGAGCGCCGGTGACGCACTGGGACGGTTACGACACCCACTACACCGAGCGTTACATGGGCACTCCCGCTAGCCACCCAACCGCCTACGACGACACCAGCGCGCTCTCTCACGTCCCGGAGATGACTGGTGAGCTGCTTCTCGTGCACGGGCTGATCGACGAGAACGTCCACTTCCGCCACACCGCCAGGCTGATAAATCGCCTCATCGCCGCGAGGAAGACGTATCAGCTCCTGTGCTTCCCGGACGAGCGCCACCTACCGAGGCGCGAGGAGGATCGCTCCTTCATGGAGCAGCAGGTGATCGAGTGGCTGACTGGGGCGCTGAGCCGCTGACAGGGCACCCCAGCTCAAGGCAAGCTGAGCCCAGCTTTCGGCTGAGCCCAGCTTGCCGCCGCTGAGTCCAGCTCTCAGCGGGTGAGCCCGGTTAGCCGGATTACCAGGGGGCGGTCGTGGTGGTAGTCCCGCCGCCCGTGGTCGTGGTGGTGGTTCCCGCGCTCGTGGTTGTCGTCGTGGTGCCGCCGCCCGCCTTGGTCGTGTTCGTGATCGGCGTGCCGGAGTTGGTACTCGAGCCTGCGTGAACGAGGTACCAGGTGCCGCCAAACGCAACTATCCCCTCGCCGTTCGTCTGCCCGGCCTTCGTGTCAGCTATGAAGCGGTAGGCGGGCCAGCCGTTGAACGTGACCTGCCACTTCGAGCCACGCACGACGTGGCCGATCTTGCCCTTCACGCCCGCTTCAACGGTGATCTTGGCGTTCTTGTCGACGAGCAGCGGGGGCCAGTTCGCCAGACACTCTTTGCTGGTGCAGTGCAGCTTCCCCTTCGATTCCGTGCTGAGCACATACAGCGAGAAGCCAGTCGAGTTCACCAGGATCTCGCCGTACTTACCGACCTTGCGCTCTTGCACCGTCGCCGAGCTCTTACTGATCCCGGGCTTTATGTGCTCGGCACCTGCCGCCAACGGGATCGCAAACGCGGCGCCGATCGCTGCGGCGCCGATTGCCGCTGTGCCGATCAGGCCTGCCACGACGGCACGGCGGTGCCGCCCGGCGTTGGCATCTCCCGTCGCGCGGCTGGTGTGCCCGGCGTGGCTGGCAAGGCGGGTGTGTCGGGCGTGGCTTGGCATGCGAGGTCCTCCCGTGTCGGTTCGCTGTGTCGCTTGCCGGGGTATACGGGGGGAGCGTGCCGAGGGATTGCGGCTCGGCGACGGCTCGGGCGCTGCCCCGGGGATTCTGTCAGGCGGCTGCCTCGCTACCGGGAGTCGCGCCGCCCGTCTCGTTCGCGCCGCCCGTCTCGTTCGCGCCGCCCGTCTCGCCGGCTGGCGCTCTGGACCACAGGTCGGAGCACTCCCGGCAGGTCTCTTCGGAGACAAGTCCCGTCTTCATCAGAAGCGGGAACAGCTTGCAGGCCACGCAGAACCCGAAGAAACACTCGAGCGAGGCCGCCGCCATCAGCACTCCGAGCACGCCGTACGCCGCCTTCTTACGACCGAGGCCGTAGTACAGCAGCAGCGCGGTAGCGGAGAAGGCGAGTCCGATGCCCTGAGCTAGGCGTTTCGGCGGGCCTGGCACGAACTTGTGCTCGATGTCCAGCCTCGGCGTGACCAGCTTCGTGGCGAACTGGCCCAGCGGGCTCAACTTCGGCCCCGTGAGGACTCTGGCAGCAAAACCGTATGTCAGCGGCACAAGGATCCACGGCTGATCGAGGGCGATGGTGGCCGCCGACATGGTGACCACGCCGCCGGCGACCACGCGGGCCGATGTCTCGTTCACGGGATTGGGGAAGCCGATTACTGGCACTGCTCTGCGCTCCGATCTCAGGCGATCTTTGATTCTGCCTCGTAGGCGGCGCCGGTCTGGTCGGAGAGAGCGATCGCTGTGATGCGCTGCTCGATCGAGACGGGCGTGCCCGGTGTTGGTGTCATTATGAACCGCCCGACGATAACGCCCCGGTGCCGGACTTGAAGCTCCACCTCTTCGTCGGGGAAGCCGTTCGAGCCCACCGGGTACCTCGTGGGACCAAGTTCCACCTCTCCGGTCCGCTCGAGTTGTGGCCTCGAGACCGGATCACTGGCGCGGTCCGGGCGAGCCGGCTCGAATCGGCACGACTCGAGTGAGAGAACGTCGGTCAGCGCCTCGCAGGCGGCGCTCGTCACGGCGCTCTGCGGAGCTCCGGTCGCGACGAGATCGGAAGCGTCCCGGATCGCCGCGAGATAGCCACCTTCGTTGGAGGCGATCTCATAGCGCCTCCGGCTCCGCACTGCGATCTCGGTCACCGCCACGCCGACAATTGCGAGAGCGATGGCAGTCTCGACGTCGTGGCTCTGCGAGATGCTCAACGTCTCGTATGGCTTGGTCAGGAAGAAGTCGAACCAGACGGCGGCGGACACGGTCGCGAGCAACCCCGCCGCCCGGTGGCCTTCCGTCACCGATGCCATGCCTACGATGACCGCGACGAGGAGTAGGGCGGCGGCGGCATTGGCGAGGTGGTCCCGGAACGGGACGAGTATCAAGGCGAGCGCGAAGGGCGCGAGGACACTCGCAGCGAGCTCCAGGGACCGCCGGGCGGTCACAGGTGCCTGATTCTGGGCATGTTCACGGGCTGACACCCGGGTTCACGAGTTGATACCTGGCTCACAACCGAATTGTGCCCGTTGGCTGGGCCGAAAGCGAGTTCGGGAGCGGGACGGCAGTGTCGAGCCGGGCCGAACGAGCCCGCCGCCATGCGGCCCACGCTCGGCCGACGCCGTAGGACAAGGCGCTGATGCTGCCTACAAAGAACCCGATCGGCCAGTTCGACTTGTACGAGATCGCGATGGCGACCCACACCGTGACCAACGCGATCGCCACCGACAGCAGCATGGCGAGCGGGGGCCGGTCCGTGAACGACCGCGCAGCTGCCGGCGGGCCGATCATCAGGCTGAAGATCAGGAGGGCGCCGACGACGGGCAGTGTCATCGTCGTCGCTCCGGCGACCACGACGAGAAACGCCATCTCCATACGATGCGTCCTCACCCCACTCGCTTCTGCGACCTCCGGCACGATCGAGGAGAGCATCAAGGGCCGGTACAGGACGACGACGGCCAAGACGCAAGCGACGCCGAGCGCTGCCACCGGCAGGATCTCGGTGGTGCTGACCCCCAGAACCTCACCGAAGAGCAGCGAGTAGACCTCCGGCTCGTACTGACCACTGAGGCTGAGAAAGACGGCTCCCAGTGCGAGCATCATCACCAGCGCGAGCGCGGTGGCAACGTCCTTCCGGCCGTGCCGACCGAGCGAGCCGATCCCGAGTGCCGCGAGCAAAGCGCAGCTGCCGAGACCGATGAGCTCGTTGGTGCCGAGAACATTGGCCGCGGCCGCACCCGCAAACGCTCCATTGGGGATTGCGTGTGCCGGGAAGGCGGAGCCGCGCAGCACGACGAAGAAGCCCACTACTCCCGCAATCACGGCGACGATCGTCGCGATGACCCAGGCGTTCGTCATGAACGACGAGAACATGGCTAGGCCACCTCCGGCCCGCCTAGCCGGTTGGGCTCGCCTAGCCGGCTCGGTCCGCTACCCGTGCTCACCCGCCGGCCGGCGGCGGCGGCTCGCAACCCCGGCAGGCCGGAGGCCAGATACGAGACGAAGATGACGGCAACGATGAAGAAGCTCACGGGCAACCCCCTCCGACTCGATCCCCAGTAGTAGCTGTCGTAGGCGAGAAGGATCCCGAGCCACGTCGAGCCGACGCCAAGAGCGCAAGCGAGCAGCAGCGCCCTGCCGACTCGCGTCGTGAGCCTGAGAGCTGCGGCTGCCGGCCCGATCAGCAATGCGGTCGACAGGATCGAGCCGATGGCCAGGGCCGACAGCCCGACGGCGACAGCCAGCGCTGTGATGAACACCAGCCCCACGAGGCGTATGGGCACCCCTCGGGCAGCGGCGACGTCGTTGCTCATCGAGCTGAGCATCAGAGGCCGGTAGACCGCAGCGATCAGAACTAGGCCGATCACGCTGAACAGGACGACGATCGGAACCGTCGAGGAGTCGATGCTGAAGATCGACCCGAACAGGATCTGCTGGGTGGCTCCCGTCACTGCCCCGGACGTCGTGTCGAGATAGAGAAACAGCGCCGCGAGCCCCGTCGCTGCACCGAGCACTATGCCCGTCGCGAGGTCTCTACCTCGTGCTCGGCGTACACCGATCATGTCCATGGCGAACGCTCCGAGGACTCCAGCTCCGAGGAATCCGGTGAGTGGGCTCAAGCCGACCAGGAGCGACCCGGAACCCCCCGCGGTCGAGACGTCGGCGAGGGAGTGGCCGGCAAACGACTGGCCGCGCATGACGGTGAACACGCCAACGACGGCGGAGACGACCGCGACGACGCCACCAATGACAGCGGCCGTCTGAACGGGTTGACTCGAGAAGAGACCTGGCTCGAACACCCAATGCTCGAGGCTCAACCGGACCGGCCCACGCGACCGGACCGGCCCACGCGACCGGCCCGGCCCACGCGACCGGCCCGACCCGCCAGGCCAACCCGGCTCGCCAGGCCCACCCGACCTGGTCCGCTCACCTCGACCGACTCGTGCTCGGGAAGGCAGTGATCCTCGTTGGTGCCCGGGCCGGCCACGACGATGATGCGCCCGCGCACGTGGAGGACGTCGACCGGGTGGCCGTAGAGGGTGCTCAGCACCTCGGTGCGAATCACCTCGTCGGTGGTGCCGCTCGCTGCCCGGCCCCCTGCGATGTAGACGATGCGGTCCATCACCGGGAGCAGGGGGTTCATCTCATGAGCCGAGAGCAGGATCGCCACGTGCTGGCTGGTTGCGACATCGTGCAGAAGGCCGATGATCTCCTGCGCGCTCCGCGGGTCGAGGTTCGCCAACGGCTCATCCAGCAGCAGCAGTCGCGGCCGGCTGATCAACGCGTGGGCGATCAGAACTCGCTGCTGCTCTCCGCCGGAGAGGTTGCCGACGCGAGCGTCGGCGAAGCGCTCGGCATCGACGGCCTCCAGCATCTCGTCGACGGCCGCCTTGCGTTGCTTGGACGGCATCGGGATCCCGAAACGATGCCCGTCTATCCCGAGCGCCACCAAATCCCTTGCACGCATAGGCATGTCGGGATCGAGCTGCACCTTCTGCGGCACGTAACCGACCGAGCGATTTCTTCGACCGAGCGGCGCGCCCATCACACGCACCTCGCCTTCCCTCGGACGCTGAAGACCGAGGATCACGCGCAGCAGCGTGGTCTTCCCGGCGCCGTTCGACCCGATCAGGCCCGTGAACTCCCCGGCCCTTATTTGGAATGAGACATCCTCGAGGATCTGGCGACCGGAGAGCGAGACACCGACTCCGGAAACGCTCAGGACTTCCTGATCCAGCTCCGAACCCAGGTCCTGATCATGAGCCAGACCCAGACCCGCGTCGGGGCTCACAGGTGCTCCGTCGAGACGTCGTCGGTCACGGCCCGCTCGATCGCCCTGACTTCCGCCAGCATCCACGACTGGTAGTTGTACCCGGGCGTCGGCATCGTCTCGTACACGCCGACGACAGCGATCCCGTCGTTCGCAGCGGCAGCTCGGAACGAGGTCGTGAGCGAGTCGACCACCTGCTGGTTGTAGCAGAACACCTTGACGCGGTGGCTGGAGAAGAGACCGTTCTCGAACGTGATGTCCTGCGGCGACGGGTCGACGCCGTTCATGATGTCGGCCTGCAGCGTCCAAGGCGTGAGGATGTCCATGCCCATCGCCTGGAGCATGTAGTCGGCGACCGGCTCGGTCGTCGCGACAGGCGTGCCGGCGTGCTTCGTCTTGAAGGTGGCGATGGCGTCGAACCAGGGCTTGAGAGAGGCGTCGAATTCCTTCAGGTTCGCCTCGAAGTAGCCCGCGTGACCCGGGTCGAGCGCGCTCAGGTCGGCAGCCATCGCCTTCGCCGCTACGGGCATCGTCTTCGGGCTGTACCAAAGGTGCGGGTTCGGGGTGCTGTCGGGGAGGCCGAGCAACTGTTGGACCACGATCAACTTTCGCCTCGGGTTGGGTGCCGCTGACTCGATCTTGTTCATGAAGGTGTCGTAGCCGACGCCGTTCTGGACGATCAGCGCGGCTGAGCTCACCTCCGAAGCCACGCTCGGGCTCGCCTCGAACGTGTGCGGGTCCGTGTTGGGGTTGTCGAGGATCGACGAGACCCGGACGTACTTACCGCCGATCTGCCCGAGCACGTTCGCGTACTCGTTCTCCGCTCCGACCGCGACGATCACCCCCGGCTTGTTCGACGCGGCGATGCTGCCCCCGCAGGCGGCGCAAGCTGCTGCGACCAGGGTCAGTGATGTCGCGAGGCGTGCGCGACCGGGAATCATGTCTCCGAACCTAACATGAGACTGAGTCTCAATACAAGTAGCTCGGCGGCGCAATAGGATCCAGGTATCCCTCGAACGACAGACCACTGACTGAACGACAGAACACTGACTAAACGACAGAACACTCACCACAGGTCAGAACAGGGGCAAGAACATTGATGACGTCAGCCCGCGGCACGGCCGATGGCTTGCACGACTTGGCCGAGGCTCGCCTCCGCCGCGTCGACCAGCGGTACACGCCAGGTCGACGCGCGGTCGTGGAGCTCCTGGCGGATGCCGGGCACCCGGTCAGCATCGGGGACATCGCCGGGCGTCTCCCGGATCTCCCGCGCAGCTCTGCTTATCGCCATCTCGTGGACCTGCAGAGCGCCGGCCTTGTGCGGCGGGTCGCCGCCAATGACGAGTTTGCCCGTTTCGAGCTCGCCGAGGACCTGACCGAGCATCACCACCATCTGCTCTGTGTCGGCTGCGGGAAGGTCACCGACGTGACACCCTCAGCTGCGTTCGAGGAGAACGTGAGTGAGACGGTGGATGAGTTGGCGCGCAGGGAGGGTTTCGAGCCGCATGGTCATCGCCTCGACGTGCTCGGCCTCTGCGCCGATTGCCGGCGCTAGGTCCCGTCAGGAAAGGCAGCCTCAGCGGCCGAGCAGCTCCGCCAGGTTCTCCACGTAGAAGCGCTCCTGCACGCTTTCGTCGAAGCGCTCGAGATGCTTCTCGAAACGCCCGATCGGATCCCGAGTCCCCTCCGGATGCGGGTAATCGGTCGAGAAGAGCAGCAAATCGGGGCCGACGTTGTCGAGCACCCACCCGACGTCGTCCTTCGGGAACGGCGCGAACTTCACCTGGCGCCGGACGAAGTCGGCGGCCGGCATCGACAACGCCGCAAGGTCGGGCTCGGTGCGGGCGAACTGCATCGCGCCTTCGAGGGTCTTGAGGAGGCCGGGCACCCATTCGGCGCCCTGTTCGATGCTCGCGCCCCGAAGGCCGGGGAAGCGGTCGAAGACGCCGTCGAGAGCGAGCGCCGCGAGGAAGTTCGCGGGCCAATAGCCGATGTTGATGAAGTCCTTCGAGCGGATGTTCTCACCGCCGCCGAGGAAGTCGGTCGGCAGTGGGCGCCCGTTCTTGCGGTAACCGCTCGGGATGAGACGGCCGCCCGTCCCGACGTGAGTGACAAATGGCACGCCTGCCTCCTGCAGGCGGGCCCAGAACGGGTCGATGTCGACGTGGCTCGGGCCCATCTCCCGCGACGGCGCGGTCGAGTTGAGCAGGATCGCGCCGGCGCCTTGCTCGAGAGCGAAGTCGAGCTCGGCGGTCGCCCGCTCGAGATCGGTCAGCGGGATGAGGGGCACGGAGACGAGGCGCGGGTCGCTCGAGCAGAAGTCGGCGAGCGCCCGCGTGTGCGCCCTGATCCCGCCGTAGAGCAGGTCGATGTCACCGCCGAGAAACACAGCCGGCGCGAACGTCGAGAAAACCAACTGGACCTCGATTTGGTGCTGGTCGAGGAAATTGCGGCGCTCTGTCGGGTCCCACGCGCCGTAGGCCTCGTACCCGCGGCCCCACTGCGGCTCGTCCGGGGCGGGGGAGTCGTGTCGTGCGTCGACTATCGCTCGGGCGGCGTCCTTGTCGGGCGCGATCGGGTGGCGGAACGGCTTGAAATGCTCCCGCGTGGCGGCGTCGGCGTAGTCGTCCAGCCAGCCATTGGGCTCGAGGACGTGGCTGTCGGCGTCGAAGAGCCTGCGATGGGGCACCAGTTGTGCGGTATCGGGCATGGCGGTTACGGTACCGTAACTTAGAGGCTGGTACAAGAGGCAGCGCCACGTTTGCTTGGGAGTTAGGTAGGCTCAACTGGGATTATTCGAATTCTTGCAGGATTACGCAGAATCTTTGCACTGATGACTTCACAAACTGCCTACCGGTCGGTAGGCTGTATCCATGCTCCTTGAGACCGGCAACGCCTCCGCGGGTACTTCCGTAGAAAGTCCGAGTGAATCCCAGCCGCCAGGAGCCGCGAGGGAGCCGCGGGAGCCGAGGGAGGGCTCGCTCAAGCCGGTGCTCGACATCCTTCCTGCGTCGGTCTACGACAACCCGACCTGGAAGGGCATGGCGTATTTCCTCAGGGATGCAGCGCTGTACATCGCGGTCATCACGGGGCTCATCCTCGTGAGCAATGTCTTTGCAGACCTCGCGCTCGACGCGGTGGCGGCGGTGCTCGGGGTCGGGTTGTTCGTGGTCGGGCACGACGCCGCTCACGGCGCGTTGTTCAAGTCCAAGCGCCTCAACTCCGTCGTAGGTCATATTGCGATGCTGCCGGGATGGCACGTCTACGAGGGCTGGATCCTCGGTCACAACCGGATTCACCACGCGTTCACAGTGCGCCAGGGTTACGACTTCGTGTGGCACCCCTCGACCCCGGAGGAGTACCGCGAGATGAGCCGGTTCCGCCGTGCGCTCCACCGCCTCGAGTGGTCGTGGGTCGGCGCAGGCGTTTACTACACCCACCAGGTTTGGTGGACGAAGATGGTCGTGGGTCGCCCACCGGCACGGTGGCGGTCTGCGATCAGGCGCGACCGTTTCTTCGTGCTCGGCTTTGTGCTGCTCAGCCTCGCCGGGCTCTGCTGGCTCGGCGCTGCGATGACGGGCACTGTTGGTGGGACCGTGTGGCTCATCGCCCGCGTGATGGTCATCCCGTGGATCGGCCTCATGTACGTCTTCGGGTCGTTTGTCCATGTCCACCACGTCAGCCCCGATATCCGGTGGTGGAAGAAGTCGGAGTGGACGAAGTTCAAGGCGCAGATGGAAGGGACCACGGTCCTTCAAGCTCCGAAGGGCGCGAACTTCTTCATCCACTGGATCATGGTGCACGTCCCTCATCACGTGGACATGCGGATCCCGATGTACAACCTCGAGGCCGCCGCCGCTGAGATCGAGAAGGCGTTCCCCGGTACCGTGCACGAGGGGAAGCTCCGCTTCCGTGACTTCGTGAGCAACACCCGCCAGTGCAAGCTCTACGACTTCGACGAGGGCCGCTGGCTCACCTACGCAGAGGCTCGCTGAGCCTGGGCCTGGGCCTGGGCCTGGGCTGAGCCTGAGCGCTCGCCCGCTGCGCTCAAGTTACGCTGGCGTCACCATGATCAGTAACTGTCGCCGTGAGTCAGTGAGTCCCGCAAGGATCACGGACTCCCGCAATGATCAGTGATTCCGCAATGAGCACGGACTCCCACAATGATCACTGACAACGGCGCCGGCGGGGTCGCAGCAGTCGCGCGAACCGTCGGTCGGCTCTCGAAGGCGCAGCGGCGGGAACAGCTGCTCGACGCGGCCGAGGCGATCGTCGTGCGGACGCGCGCCGCGACCGTCACGATGGAGGCTGTTGCAGCGGAGGCCGGGGTGTCCAAGGCTCTCCCTTACGCCCACTTCACGAACGCCGAAGCTCTCCTCCTTGCGCTCTACGGGCGCGAGATCAGGCGACTCGCCTCTCGCCTCGACCACGAGCTCGAGGACGACTCGCGGACCGGTGAAGAGCAGCTCAGAAGGGTCATTCACGTGCTCTTTGACGTGCTGGCCGAGCGGGGGATCGTGCTGTCGATCTTCGTCCGCTCGGCGATCCCCGAGCGAGCCGACGGCGGCCACCGTGTCGGCCAGCGGTACATCGCGTCCCTCCTCCGGCGCACCCTCGGTGTGGATGTCGAGCACTCCATCGTGCTCGGGACGATCGCGTTCGCATCGCTCTCCGGCGCGGTCGAGAGCTACGCGCGCCGGGACGCGAGACGTGCGGTCATCGAAGAGAGCGTCTTCACCTACCTCGTAGCCGGGGCGCGGGCGATCGCGGAGGCCGAGTCACAAGCGCCGTCATGAGTGCGGCTCCCGGAGACCCTGCCAGGCGCGGTCGACGCCGCCGGGCACCGGGCATTGCCCGCCCGTTCGAGTTGAGCTGCTCTCGTCCTAGCTGAGCCCCAGCCCGCCACTCGAACCGAGGAATGGCAACGAGGTCTCGGGCGTTGGTGTAACCCATCATGGGAGATCTGGACACACCCGCCCCGGCGGCCCCGGCGGCCCCGGC
>JBKQLZ010000244.1:0-52174 GCA_052146895.1 Acidimicrobiales bacterium | reverse complement strand
GCATCGCCGACGACAGGCGCTGCGCGTGCTCGATCCGTGGCCCTGCGCCAGGCGAGAGAGTTCCTCAGCCATATACGGATCGGAAGCCCTCTTAACGTCGGACACTCACCACAGGGTCGTGTCACTGCCGGGATCTCGGACTTGATCAGCTCCAGCTGGTCTGGATATGCCGACTCCGGGGCGGCGGGCTCCTTCACAACGGTCAATGCGAGCTGGATCGAGCCGACGGCCAAGTGTGGCACCGCTCAATCTCTCGCCGCCTTCTGGGTCGGGATCGACGGCATCTCGTCGGCAGATCCGACCGTCGAACAAGACGGCACGCTGATCGACTGCATCGCTGGCGTCGCCTTCTACTTCGACTGGTGGGAGACCTACCCAGGCAACAGCGTGCAGCTCGTGAACGCGGTCTCTCCCGGAGATCACATCGCGGCGGAGGTGACCTATGGAGCTGCGGGATACACGCTGAGCGTCACCGACAAGACGGACACGGCAGCGACCTTCTCGGCGACAGAGCCCTGCGGAGCAACGACTTGTGAGAACGAGAGCGCCGAGTGGATTGCCGAGGCGCCATGCTGCAAGGCCAACAACGCCGTCTACAACCTGACCAACTTCAAAGACTGGAGAGTCGACGTCGCCAAGACGACCTATGCGGGGACGCTGGTCCCTGTCACCGGGACGTCACCCACGGATCCGCCGGCGACGGACGAGATCACGATGGTGGACTCGAATAAGGCGGTCATGGCGCTGCCGGGCGCCCTCAATGCGACCGACACCTCGTTCGGCGTGAGGTGGAAGAAGCCCAACTGACGCTGCGGTCGCGGTTGCGCTGCTCGGCAGCCTTGCGGCGCGTGGCCAGTTTCGCGTTTCACTGGGAGAAGACGGGCGCGGCATACGTATTCGAGGCCTAAGACGCCGGAGCGCGCTCAGCTTCACTCGGTAGTTCCGTGAAGACGGGCGATTAGAGGCGGAGGGCTTCGAGGTAGGACACGAGCCCCCAACGGACCGAACGAGCCTAGAAGGACTTTGCCAACCGCGCAGAGAAATCGCGTGGCCTATCCTGAGCAAAATGCCACGTCTTCTTCTCGGTGCCAGCGTGTGTCTGCTCTTGTCGATCTCGACAAGCGGGGTGACGAGCCTCGGGGTGTCAGCCAGTGCCATGTCGCCCAACCGGCTGTCTCCTCGAAGCGCTTTGATTGGTGACGACTTCGCGTCAGTGGCCTGCCCCTCGCTATCACTTTGTTTTGCGGTCGGGATGCGGGCTGATGGCAAGACGCTGATTTCCAGTCTCACTGACGGTCATTGGACACGGCAACCGAGTCCGAACCGCCCTGGAGGCGGTCGCCTTACCTCTATCTCGTGCTCCGGCCCGAGCTTCTGTCTCGCCGTCGGCTTTGGCGCTACTCGTACTCCCCCCTCCCTCCTGCCTCTCGTCGCAGAGTGGACAGGTCAGGACTGGTTCTATGTGTCGTCAACGATGGTGGTCGACTCGGTGTCGTGCGCCTCTCCGAGTTACTGCGTGGCAGTGGGAGATCCGTCATCGCACAGCTTCACGCCGAGTGCAGAGGTCATCTCTGGCTCAAGTGTCAGCGTAGAGTCGATGCCGAGCGAGGCTGGTGGCGAAAACGATCTGTTTGCTGTCAGCTGTCAATCGACGGACATGTGCGTCGCGGTGGGCGGGGTTTTCGCGGAGGAGCGTCATTCAATTCCGTTGAACGAGCTGTGGAATGGCACAGATTGGTCGCTCCTCAGCCACCAGAGCGCTTCGAACTGGACGTCGATTACGTGCCGTGGAACGAGCGTCTGCACAGCGATTGGTTACGTAAGGGCAGCCGAGTTGATCGGGTCGAGCTGGCGCCCCCTCCCGGTCGAGCAACCGAAGGGAGTCTTCACTCTCATGGGAATCCGCTGCCTGGCGACGACCAAATGTGTGGCGGTCGGCGTCACCCAGGAGACAGACGGGGCCGAAGAAGGAGTGATCGAGTGGTGGAACGGGCACCGCTTTGATCTCAACAGCGAGCTCGGAGCGTCGCACCCCGATAGCGAGCTGGCGTCAGTCGCCTGCCCGACCGCTTCTTTTTGAGTGGCTGTCGGGAAGGACAAGCTCGGTGCTCTCGTCGAGAGAGCGAACCGCCCGACCGGCCCGTGGACCGCGACTGTCGGTTGACCAGCGGGTCGGAGGAGGTGCCCTAGCTCTTCGAGACACCCGACGACCGCGTGGGCAGCCAGGCCCGGAGGGGGGTCAGGACCGGGTGAGACACTGCATTCAGAGATTGAGTGCCCACCTGGGCTGGTCGCCGTAAGCTCGACAATCGCGTGATCGTCGTCTGTCTGCTCCTCGCCGCTCCTGTCGTAGCAACCGTCCTGTTCTGGGGGTCCTGGGGTTGGCTCGCCGCGGCCGCAGTGCTGGCCGTCGTCGAGTACGCCACTCTCAAGCGCTCGCAGCGGTTCTCGGCCCGGTTCTGGCGCAGCGTCGGCGCCGGACGCCGGAGCAGCCGCGAACGCGCCGTTGAGAGCATCTATGTTGTCAGCGCGGTGGCGGGCATCGTCCTGCTCGCCGTCGCTATCGCCGCCGCCGTCTGATCACTTGCCGCAACGCCGAGCGCTGGCGCTCGGCGTTGCTGGGAAGGACGGCTTGGAGATTCGGTATCGGACCCCCTCGCGTGGGCCCGTGCTGCGGTGAGCGGTTGAAAGTCCGGCATCCTGCAGCTCGTCGCGATGGCGCCGGGCTCGGGAGAGTCGTGCCGTGAGCTTCAGTCTCTAGGGCGTCAAAGTGGCGTCGACGCTCGACGACGGCTCCTACGCTGCCGCGGGGACTCCGCCGCCCACACGCCGAATATTTCGGACCGGGCGGCTGCCTGACAGTCACGTGCAACGGGGCAGCCTGTGCACAGCTCGGCGTCGTCCAACTCCGTGACTCCATAGCCGCGTCGCGGCAGAACGGTGGATCAAAAGGGCGGACTGAGCGACAGCTACCTCCGTCGAGCGGGTATCGGGCAGGGTCCTGGTGCATGATCATCTCATGGCCTTCCACACCATCATCGAGCCGTTCCGCATCCATTCGGTCGAGCCCCTGAAGCTGACAACGCGGGCCGAGCGCGAGGCCACGGTTCGTGCCGCCGGCTACAACCTCTTCGCTCTTCGCTCCGAGGACGTTCTCATTGACCTGCTCACGGACTCGGGCACGGGAGCGATGTCACGGGACCAGTGGGCCGCCATCCAGCACGGCGACGAGAGTTACGCAGGCTCGCCTTCTTGGTATCGCTTCCTTGAGGCCGTCCAGGACCTCTTCCCGTTCCAGCACATAATCCCGACCCACCAAGGCCGTGCGGCAGAGCGGATCCTGTTCTCGGTGCTCGGCGGGGCGGGCAAGGTAGTGCCGAACAACACACATTTCGACACGACCCGCGCCAACGTCGAAGCTACAGGCGCCGAAGCCGTCGATCTTGTCGTCGCTCGAGATCCTGGCTCGGCTAACCCCTTCGGGGGAAACATGGATGTGGGGCGGCTGGGCGAGTTGCTCCTCGCTCACAGCGGAGCGGTTCCTGTGGTGTTCGTGACGGTGACGAACAATTCGAACGGCGGCCAGCCGGTGTCGCTAGAGAACATGCGGCAGGTGCGCGAAGTCTGCGACTACCACGGAGTCCCCCTCTTCCTGGACGCCTGCCGTTTTGCCGAGAATGCCTGGTTCATCCGCGAGCGCGAGCCGGGCAACGAGGACCGTCAAGTCCGGGACATAGTCCGCGAGATGGCCTCGCTGGCGGACGGCATGACGATGAGCGCAAAGAAGGACGGTCTTGCCAACATTGGTGGTTGGCTGGCCATGAATGACGACGAACTGGCCACGAGTTGTCGTAACCTCTTGATCCTCACCGAAGGATTCCCCACCTACGGAGGCCTTGCAGGGCGCGACCTCGAGGCGATTGCTCAGGGACTCGAAGAGGTCGTTAACCACGACTACCTGCGGTACCGCATTGGCTCGACCAGTTACCTCGGAGATGCTGTGATGCGTGTCGGAATGCCGATCCTTCAGCCACCCGGCGGCCACGCCGTCTACCTCGATGCCGGAGCGCTCCTTCCCCAGATCGCGCCGCTCGAGTACCCGGGACAGGCGCTCGCCGTCGCCCTCTACGAGAGCGGAGGCATCCGTAGCTGCGAAGTCGGCACGGTCATGTTTGGCCGCCACGCCGACGGGTCCGAACATCCCGCAGAGATGGAGCTGGTTCGCTTGGCGATCCCACGACGGACATACACGCAGAGTCACATCGACTACGTAGTCGAGGTGTGCGCCGAAGTCGTCGCAAGAGCGCCGGAGATTCGCGGTTACCGGATCGTCGATGAACCGGCGATGTTGCGGCACTTCACGGCGCGCTTTGAGCCTCTACGCGACACGGAAAGGGCCGCCAGCTGAGGGATCCGAGCCCGATTGCCTGCAGCCCGGTCTGACTCGTCGCCTCCTGAAGAAAAAGCCCCGGTGTTGGGCCGCGCGCGGATAGTTGGCACCGGTAACATCTCCGAGAGCGGCGCCAAGCACTCACCATCCTCACCTCGGCATAGTCGCGCTCGCAGTGCCGACGAGAATCCTCGAAGAGTTCCTCATGCTCGCATTCGTTCATCGATTCCACCACCCCTTTATTCGAGGCGTCCTCTTGTTGCTCGTGATCGCAGCGATCGTGGTCGGAGTCATCGCGATTGTCCGATGGCGTCGAGAGGGGCACAAGCCGACGACCGAGCCAGCGTGGCCCAAGCCGGCGTCGACGGGCGATCCCGTGATCACCGAGCTTCGCTCCGCTTATGCTCGCGGTGATATCACCTGGACCGAGTATGCGCAGCGGGCAGCAAATCTGGGCTATCAGGTACCTCCCGAAGTACCGCCACCGACGGGCGACCCTGCGTCCAGGTAAATAGCAGCCTAACGCGTGCTCGGCCCAGGTGTTACCACTCTCCGTGACAATATCGACTACTCTAAGTGTTCGTAGAAGGGGAGGTGCGAGGCATCCCCAGGTACCGATCATCAACGCTGGCCAGTACGGCCATTAACGGTCGCCGTGAGCGAGCGTCGCTTTGCCGCGGGCTTGTCCGAACGGGACGAACGACCCGATCGGGGTAGCGCCATGTACGAGGAACCGATCAGCGAGATCCACCGGGCGTTCGTGGAGGACGGCGAGATGCTGTTCGCGGCGGTTCGGTTCGACGGTACCTGCGTGTTCGCGAGTCCGTTCCTCCGCGAGCTCCTCGGTCGCGAGCCGGAGCAGGCAGTCGGTGAGAACATCCTCCAATGGGTGCGTCCTGACGATCTGGAACGCGCGCTGTACCAGCTCGGTGCGTCTGAGGACTCATCGCCCGCACCAGGGCTCTCGCGCTTCAACGTTCTACATGCGGACGGGAGCTATCAGCCGATAGAGGTAATGGCGACACCCATCTCGCTTGGCGGCGAAGCGATGATGGGCCTTTACATCCGAAGCGGGGCACACCAGGGCTTCATAATCCAGCAAGTCCTGGAGATGCTGCTCGGGGGGACGCCGAGCGCCGAAGCCCTAGATCCGGTCTGCGACCTCGTGCAGTGGCGACGGCTCGAATCGCGCATCGCCGTCAGCTGGTGCGATGACGCCGGATTCCATCAGGTCGAGCGGCAGTTGCCGGACACGCTCGGAGGCGGAGACGGCGCAGCCGGCACGCCCTGGCAGCGTTGCCGTGACGACGGAGCCGAGGTCCATGGCAACCTCGAGGACCTCGACGAGTCCCGGCGACTCGAAGCCGAGGCTCAGGGCATTGGCCAGTTCTGGATCGTCCCGATCCGCTGGTCCGACAAGTACCCGCCGGCAACGATCACCGTCTGGACGGTGATCGGCGGAAGGGACCCGATCGTCCACAGCTACGGAGTCGACGTGCTGAAGAGCATCGTCGCGCTCATCCTGCGTTGGGCGGACCAAGTACGCGAGCTGGGCTTGGCGGCGAGATCGGACGCGTTGACTGGGCTGTGCAACCGACGCGGTTTCTTCGATGCGCTGGCCGAATCAGACCGCGGGGGCGCCGTGCTCTTCTGCGACCTGGATCGCTTCAAGCCGGTCAACGACGAGTTCGGGCATGTGATTGGCGACGACGTCCTTCGCCTCGTTGGGCGCCGGTTGCTCGCGAGCAGCCGTGAGGGCGACGTCGTGGCTCGTGTCGGCGGGGACGAGTTCGCGCTGATTTGCTTTGGCGCCCGGGAAGCCGAGGCCGTCGTCATCGCCGAGCGGATCAAGTCGGCATTCGAGCAGCCCTTCGAGGTCGGCGGTAACCGGATCACAATCGGGGTAAGCATCGGCATCGCCGTGGACATAAAGAGACTCAGCGACGTCCTCTTCGGCGCGGCCGATCAGGCACTCAGCGCAGCCAAGCTCGAGGGCGGTGCGGCAGTGCGCTTCATCGATCACCGACCACCCGCTGAGCGCCGGGGTGCAGACCGGATTCAGAGCCGCGAGTCCGCGGGAAGCGACTCCGGTGGTCCTGATGTTGGAGAAGGCTGACTCTCTGGTAACTCCGCACCTACCACGCGCGCTTCAGGAAACGCGCGCGATTGCCGATGAATTGTTTGGATAGAGGAGGTGTCCAAATGATCTCTGCTGAACGCCTGCGAGCCGAAAGCCTGTACGAGGACGGAGCACTAGACGACGTCTTCCACACGCCGGATCGTCCGGCCTGGCACGCGTTGGCAGCTTGTCGCGGCGTCGGTACGAACGTCTTCTTCGAAGCGAGCAACTACACAACGGCTCGAGAGCTGTGCAAGCGCTGCCCCGTTGCGCGCGACTGTCAGACAGCCGCCAAGTCCGAGATATTCGGCGTGTGGGCGGCGGAGTCGCCCCGGCAGCGCAGGAGCCGTCGTCGGGCGTCGACGCCACGTTGAAGCGCGAGCGAGTGAGGCCGCGCCACGCGAGCCGCACAGCGCGGTAGATGACTGACAACGCGTCTAGCGGTGGCGGTCACCGCGCATGAACAAGGTTCAGTGCGAACGCACGGTCCTGCGCTTGGTGATGCTTCACTAACTCTGTCAGCCCTAACGCGCCCGGAAGCATGAGTGGTGCGAGCAGGACCACGCCGAGAAGCCCAAGTACGGCCACGAGCACGAACACTCGCCTCGTCAGCGGCGGCTGCCGGTCTTGGAGGGATTGCGACGACGCCGGCCGGCGCCGCTACGGCCGAAAGGGAGGTCGGGATGGCAACGAAGCGGCGAAAGATCTCGGCCCAGGCGCGAGCTGGCGCCCTCGTTGGGGCGCAAGGGCGGACCACGACGACCACTACGGCAGCGATCGTCGCGCGCGCCGACGTCACGACAGGACCGAGGCTGCTGGGTCGACTCCGAAATCAGTTCGTCAGGCTGCTCTAACTCCGGTAGTCATCGACGATGATGTGCTGACGGCTCGCAAGCCATCCCGTCACGTCTCGGGAACATGGAACATCGACACGCTCTCACCGCCGGAGCGCTTCGATTCGTACATAGCGCTGTCGGCTTGCGCTATGAGTGTGTCGGCGTCGATTGCTCCGGCCGCCCAAGCGACCCCGATGCTTGCGCGCAGATGGACCTCGCCGGACCCCACGTCCACCGTCACGTTTATCGCCGCAGCGATGCGATCGGCGATTATGGCCGCTTGCCGCGCGCTGTCGACGCGCGGGCAGATCACGAGGAACTCGTCGCCACCTAGGCGTCCGACCTCATCCCGACCGCGCACGGCGCCACGAAGGCGCTCAGCCGCGACCACCAGGACCCGATCGCCTGCCGCGTGACCGAACTGGTCGTTGACCGACTTGAAGCGATCGAGGTCGATGAACACAACGGCGAGCCCTCCTCCGGTGGGCCCGGTTGCGGAGGCAATCCGATCCAGGAGCTCAAGAGAGGCGGCGCGATTCAAGCATGATGTGAGCTTGTCGACCGACGCCTTCAACTCGAGCTCCTCGCGGAGCCGGACACGGTCGGTCACGTCGCTCAAGACTCCGACGGCGCCGGTGACCACACCGGTGCTGTCGGTGAGCGCTCTGAGGCTCAGTGAACACACACGCGCGCGACCCCGAGCGGGCGTTTCCAGTGGGGCAGGGCTCAGGCGAATTTCGATCTCATCGACTGGTTGGTCTGAAAGCACCGCGCGGAGTGCGGCCTGAAGCACGGGCCGATCTTTGGGGTCGACCGCGGCCATCTGGGCTTCGATCGTGTCCGATGATTCCTGGCCCACGATGGTCTGCAACCGATCGTTGCTGAATGTGATGTTGCCGTGTACGTCCATCTGAAACACGCCTAGTGGAAGCGCGTCTTTCAGCCGGCTCAGCAGTTGCTCCCGAGCGCGTAGCTCGTCCTCCACGCTGGCCTGCTCGATGGTCACGGTGGTGAAGGTGGAGGAGACGAAGGGAACGTCCAGGTCCATACGGTTGACCGTCTCGACCCACCTCCAGCTCCCGTCGGCCGTCCGGTACCGGCCGCGCCATTCTTGAGTCGTGCCGGGAGACGTGATCATCGCCATCCAGGCCGTGATGGCGCTGCCCTGGTCATCTGGGTGGACCAACGATGTCGAGGGCAAGCCGACCAACTCGTCGGCCCGCCAACCGAGCATCTCGGTCACTGAGTCCTCCACCGACGTGATGAGTCCCGCAGAATCGCGGGTCATATGGACCCTCAACAGCCCAGGGACGGAAGCGCCCCCCACGCCTGGCGCCGCTTTCGATTTGGTTGATTTGGCCATATAGGACTTCCGGTCGTCCGGGCTGGCTGACGGCTCCGCCGTATCACTCCCCGGCGGGGGCCATAACCCCCAATGGAGAACCTATCGCTGATCGAGGCCGGTCAATTCCTGTCCTCCATCAGGTCACGCCCACTTCGGCCCGCTGACGCGAGTGCGCCGGCGGCGTGAGGCGTGGTCGTGGAGCCATCCGTCGTTGAAGGCGAACTCCCCATCGAGGCTGCGGCGCACGTCTCCCTTGGCGGCCCAGTCGGCGATGCGCCCGCCGACGATCGGCACCTTGACTTCGACGCGGAGGCTGACGTCATGAATTGTCTGACCGTCCAAGGGAGTGAGGCTCATCCTGCCGGAGATGTGAATTGGCGCACCGCTCACCTCGACGTCGAACTCGCCCTCCCACGAGTCGTCGGCGCGATGTGTCCACTCGTCGGTCTGGCGCATCGTATTCGTCGGCCGAAGCACCCTCTTCGCGAAGCTTGGCAGGTCGACGTCCACGACTCGTGTCGAGACGATGCGCAACGTGTCGCTCATCGCCTCGCACTCGAGAATCGTCACGTCCCGGTGGTTCATGCTCTCGTACTTGGCGACGGTGGCTTCGCGGTCGCCAAGCAGGGCAATCACTGCATCGATCGGGGCATCGTAGGTATGCGAACTCTTGAGATCCATCAGACGACCTCCGTTACCAAATGGGGTGGCCACTCTGCCGTCCCGACTGCTCAAGGCTCATACTGGGATCTCGTCGCCCCGTGCGGTAGAGGCAAATGTCCTTTGTTCTCCGCCGAGCATCGAGAGGACTGCCGCCACCGAGTCCCCGACTGCGACGGACGTGTCGATCGCGGTCGCGCCGGACCACGGATCAGCCACGGCTGACATCGCATGGGCAACCGCGACAGTCGCATCCGACTCGTCGAGCCCGCGGCGCCGGCGCTCTTCGATGCGACGCTCGGTCAGCTCCATCGGAGCCTCGCAGCGCAGCTCCACGAGAGCACTCCGAGTGGCGGCAGCTAGCGCCCGAGCGCCCGCCCGGCGGCGCTCGTCACTCCAGGAGGCGTCGAGTATGACGGAGTCGCCCAGCTCGAGTGCTACACGTGCGACGTCGAGCAAGCGGGCATAGGTTGCCTCGGTCATCGGCTCGCTGTAGAGGTCCGGGCGGGACGGTGCAGCGGACGCGAGCTCGTGGCGGACCACGTCAGAGCGAAGCACGGTGGCACCGATTGCATCGCCCACGGCAGCAGCGAGCGTCGACTTTCCGGTTCCGGGCAATCCCCCGACCAGGACCAACTGAACGCGGGCGCGCTCGAGAAACGATCGTGCGAGCTCGTGATGGGCTCTCGCATCCTCGTCGGCGCCTGGCATGCCTTCCGCCGCGGCCAGACAGCTGACCTTGGCCCTGACGTACGCGCGGGCCCCGCAGTAGTAGTCCGGCAGCGATTGTGGGAAGCGGTCACCCGATGTGTCGGCATAGCAGTCGAAGAGAGCTCGCCTGAGCTCCGGTGCCCCGAGGCGCTCGAGGTCCATGGCGAGAAAGCCGATGTCAGCGAGCACGTCGCCGTATCGCAACCTGTCGTCGAATTCGATGCAATCAAGGATCCGAGGCCCGTCGTCCATCATGAAGATGTCCTCCGCCCTGAGGTCGCCATGGCCGTCCCGAACGCGCCCTCCTCGAATCCGCGCCTCGAGCAGGAGCTCCCTGCCGACGAGGTAGTCGTCCGCCAGCTCGAGCAGGCGTGCGTCACAAGCGGGATCGATGATCGATCCGACGAACGGAGCGAGCTCGTTGCTGTTCGCCCGCCACTGTGCCTGCAAGGCGTCCCGCCTCGCCTCTGTGTCGATGTCTGCGGATCGGGCCGCGGCAGCCTCGCCGTCGAGCAGCGTGCGAACGACGGCTTCGAGGTCGCCCCGCGTGACCTTCTTGTCCCTCACGAGTGTCGAGAGCCTCCGGTCGTGAGGCAGCCGCCTCATGACCACGAGATGGTCGATCAGCCGGCCGGCCTCGGTTATGTCATAGACGCCGAGGTAGACGTCGGGGGCGTATCGGCGGTTGAGCGCCAGCTCACGATGGCAATCGGCCTCTCGTGCCTCGCGGCTCGAGAAGTCGAGAAACCCATATCGGACCGGCTTCCTCAGCTTGTACACGCGCTCTCCGAGGAAGAAGAGCGTCGAGACATGGGTCTCCACCACGTCGACAGGGTCGCCGCGGAACGTCATCGGTACCAACGGTAGGCCTTGCGGCCACAACAGGGGACTTCTGGCCCTGTTGCCTCGCGGTCTCCAGCCGTATTGTGCGACCATGCAGATCGGTGACGCCGTCGCGCTCGACGTCGACGGTCTGAACGAGCTGATCGAGGTTCTGGCTGCCCGCGGCTACGACACGAGAGGCCCCGTCGTGCGCGACGGAGCGATCGTGCCTGGGCGCATCTCCGGGGTGGCTGACCTGCCCGCCGGCTACCACGACGAGCAGGCGCCAGGGCATTACCGCCTCGAGCGCGGGGACGACAGCGCCCTCTTTGCCTGGGCCGTTGGCCCAGGCTCCTGGAAAGCCGAGCTCTTCCCACCCAGCCAGGAGCTGTGGCGAGCGAAGCTCGACGGTGAGAGCGTGACCTTCACCCCTCCGGCACCCCCGGCTGCGCCTATAGCGATCATCGGTGCGCGGCCCTGCGAGCTTGCAGGGCTGGCGGTGCTCGACCGGGTCCTCAGGGACTGTGCGGTGCCCGATCCGCAATACGCCGCCCGGCGCGACGGTGCGTTCGTGGTCGCAGCCGAGTGTGGCGCGCCAGCCGGTACGTGTTTCTGCACCTCGATGGGAACCGGACCCTCCGCCGAGAAGGGCTTCGACCTCGCGCTGAGCGAGATCGGCGGCGACAGGCACCGTTACGTCGCCCGTGTCGGCTCCGAACTCGGTGCCGAGGTCCTGTCGGAAGTCGCCGTTTCAGACGCGTCGGAGGCTGACCGCGCGAGCCGTCGCGAGATGCTTTCGTCCGCCGAAGCAGCCATCAACCGCCGGCTGAACACAGACGGCCTCGCAGCTCTCCTCGTTCGCAACCTTGAGCATCCTCGTTGGGCCGAGGTGGCCGAGAGATGCCTCTCTTGTGGGAACTGCACTCTGGTGTGCCCTACTTGCTTCTGTAGTGACGTCCGCGACACGAGTGACCTCACCGGCGAGGTCCGGCGGCAGCGCACGTGGGCTTCGTGCTTCGACCTCGACCACTCGTACCTCCACGGCGGGGCGGTTCGCGCCTCGACGTCCTCGCGGTACCGGCAGTGGCTCACGCACAAACTCTCGACATGGTGGGACCAGTTCGGCACGTCGGGCTGTGTCGGCTGCGGGCGCTGCATCGCCTGGTGCCCGGTTGGCATCGACTTGACGGAGGAGGCGGCCGCCATCCGTGACAGCGACGGCGGTCTCCGAGCGCTCCTCCACTCTGAGAGGCAGGCTTCGTGAAGCTCTCGGTAGCTGAGCTCGTCTCGGCGCACCCGCTCCTTGCCGGCCTACCGGGTGATGCCGTGGAGCAAGTGGCCGGGTGCGCGCTCAACCGAGCGTTCCGTCCAGGCGAGCTCCTGCTGACCGAGGGCGGGCTAGCTGACACTCTCTTCCTGGTGCGCCGCGGCCGCGTCGCGATCGAGGTGTACTCGCCCGGCCGCGGGCCGATCAGCATCGAGACCGTTGGACCCGGCGGCGTAGTCGGCTGGAGCTGGCTGTTCCCTCCCTACCGCTGGCACTTCGACGCGAGGGCAATCGATGCGGTAGGCGCCATCGCAGTCGACGCGGCCTGCCTTCGCACGAAGGCGGAGGCCGACCCGGTTCTCGGCCAGATGTTGCTCATGAGGGTGGCAGAGGTGCTCTTGGACCGTCTCCAGTCGACGCGCGTGCGACTCCTCGACCTGTACGGAGCAGACGGTGGCAGCTGAGATCGCGATGACGCCGGTCCCGTACCGCGTCGTGGCGCGCCGCGAGGAGACGAGCGACGTGACGACGCTGACGCTGGCACCGCTGACGAGCGGACCGATGACCTTCCGGCACGGACAGTTCAACATGCTGACCGCATTCGGAGTCGGCGAAGCTGCGATCTCGGTGAGCAGCACGGGAGGTGCGGGCGATCTCCTCCGGCACACCGTGCGCGATGTGGGCGCGGTGAGCCACGCTCTGTGCGAGGCCCGCGTCGGCGCGGTAGTCGGCGTGCGCGGCCCGTTCGGCACTGACTGGGGGGTCGACGACACCGCGGCCGACGCCGAGGGCGACGTGATGGTCGTCGCGGGTGGGATCGGGCTCGCTCCGCTGCGAGGAGCGGTGGATGAGCTGGTGCGCCGAGCGCCGGAAACGGGTCGTCGCGTCTACGTGATCGTCGGTGCCCGCGAGCCCGGCCAGATCATCTTCGGCGAGGATCTCGAGGCGTGGTCGAGGTCCGGTGCACGGGTGACCATCACGGTCGACGTGTCGGCTCCAGGATGGAGCGGCCACGTCGGGCTCGTCACCGCAAGGCTGCGCGAGGCCGACTTCGACGCGGTCGGGGCGACGGCTTTGATATGCGGGCCTGAGATCATGATGCGGTTCACAGCTCGCGATCTCGTCGATCGGGGCGTCCACCCCGGGCGCATCCGGGTCTCTCTCGAGCGCAACATGCAGTGCGCGCTGGCTTGGTGCGGGCACTGCCAACTCGGGCCGTTCCTGCTGTGCCGTGACGGTCCGATAGTTCCCTATGACGGTGTCGCCGCCCATTTGCTGAGCGAGCGCGAGCGATGAGCCCCACTCCCGATCGCCGGCCGTCGCTCGCGGTCTGGAAGTTCGCGTCGTGTGACGGCTGCCAGCTGAGCCTGCTCGACTGCGAAGATGAGTTGCTCGCATTGGCTGGCGCAGTCCGCATCGCCCACTTCACCGAGATGTCCCGGACCACGACATCCGGGCCTTACGACCTGTCGCTCGTCGAGGGCTCGATCACGACTGCAGAAGACCTCGAGCGGATCGTAGAGATCCGCGCGAGCTCGCGCCGGCTGATCACGATCGGAGCGTGCGCTACCGCCGGGGGGATCCAGGGACTGCGCAACTTTGCCGCCTCGGGCGAGTACGCCGGGATCGTTTATGCGCATCCCGAGTATCTCGACTCCCTCGACACCTCCACGCCCATCTCGGATCACGTGCTCGTGGACTACGAGCTCCACGGTTGCCCGATCGATCGTCACCAACTGCTCGAGGTCATCATCGCTTCGCTCGCTGGGCGGCGTCCGGTCATCCCGGGCTACTCGGTCTGTCAGGAGTGCAAAGGGCGCGGCACGGTGTGCCTGCTCGTGGCGGGGGGAACGGCATGCCTGGGGCCGGTGACGCGCGCGGGTTGCGGTGGTCTGTGCCCGTCGGTCGGCCGGGGCTGCTTCGGCTGCTTCGGGCCGACCGATACCGCCAATACTGCCTCTCTTGCCGCTCAACTCCGGAGCCACGGGCACTCCCCGCTCGAGATCAACCGCCTCTTCAGGACGTTCAACGCCAACACGGCTGCGTTCTGCGAGGAATCCGTGGCCCAGGGTGCTCCCGCCCCGGTTGCCCTCGTCAGCAAGGTGGGCGCGTCGTTCCAGGGTGAGCACCGATGACCCACGGTTCGCGCTCGGCTCGCACGATCGGGGTCGAGGGCCTCGCGCGCGTCGAAGGTGAGGGATCGTTGCGCGTGGCGGTTCACGACGGCCAAGTGACCGACGTCGCCCTCGAGATCTTCGAGCCACCGCGCTTTTTCGAGGCGCTGCTCGTGGGCCGTGACTTCACAGAGGCGCCCGACATCACAGCGCGCATCTGTGGAATCTGCCCTGTCGCCTACCAGATGAGTGCGTGCGCGGCGATGGAGGACGCGTGCGGTGTGACCGTGGACGAGAAGGTCTCGTTACTGCGGCGGCTGTTGTACTGCGGGGAGTGGATACAGAGCCACGCCCTCCACGTCTACCTCTTGCACGCGCCGGACTTCTTGGGTTGTGCAGACGCGGTTGAGCTGGCAGAACGAGACGCCTCCTCCGTACAGCGAGGTTTGCAGCTCAAGCGGACTGGCAACCTCGTCATGGAAACGGTCGGTGGCCGGGCGGTCCACCCTGTGAATGTCCGGGTAGGCGGCTTCTACAGCGCTCCCGAGCGCGCCGCCGTCGCGGCGCTGGCCGACCCGCTCCGCCGAGCCCGCGACGCAGCGCTCGCCACGGTCGAGTGGGTGTCGGGGTTCGAGTTCCCCGACGTCGCGGGTGACTACCGTTTCGTGGCGCTGCGCGACGAGGGCCGTTACGCCATCGAGCGAGGGCGCCCGGCGTCGTCCGAAGGTCTTGACTTGAGCCCGGCGGAATTCTCGGACCTGGTCGTCGAAGAGCACGTGGCGCGCTCCACCGCTCTCCATGCGCGCCTCGGTGGACGAGACCAGTACCTCACGGGTCCGCTCGCGCGATACGCGCTCAACTCGGCCTTGCTGCCAACTGTCGCCGCCGAGGCGGCAGCGGGCGCGGGGCTCGGCGCGGTGTGCACCAACCCGTTTCGAAGCATTGTCGTGCGAGCAGTCGAGTTGGTGTTCGCGTGCGACGAGGCACTGTCCTTGGTCGAGTCGTACGAGCCGCCCGATCCGCCCGCGGCCGAGGTGCGACCTCGCGCTGGCTCCGGTGCTGGAGCGACCGAGGCGCCCAGAGGAATGCTGCTGCAGCGATACGAGCTCGACGCGGAGGGCACTATCCGCGCAGCCCGCATAGTTCCACCGACATCGCAGAATCAGCTCACCATCGAGTCCGATCTACGCCGCGTGGTCGAGCAGTCGCTCGACCTCGGCGACGACGAGCTCCAGTGGCGTTGCGAGCAGGCCGTGCGCAACCACGACCCCTGCATCTCGTGCGCCGCCCACTTCCTCGACGTCTCGGTGGTCTCGACGTGACGGCCAGAGTCGTGGTTGCCGGCTTGGGGAACGAGTACCGCCACGACGACGGCGTCGGGCCGATCGTGGCGGCTCGTGCTGCGCGCGAGATTGGCGAAGTCCACCATGTCGGACCATTCGCCGACCCGCTCGATCTGCTCGGGCACTGGGATGGCGCAGACCTAGCTGTCGTCATCGACGCGGTGCGCTCGGGGGCAGCGCCAGGAGCCATCTCTGTTGTCGAGCTCGTGCCGGCGGGCCGATCACCCGGCAGCCTCGACGAGAGCCTTAGGACCACCAGCACGCATGGGATAGGGCTGGCCGGAGTGTGGCGCCTGGCTCGTGCGATTGACCAAGCTCCGGTCCGAGTGGTTGTCGTCGGTGTCGAAGGAGAGGACTTCGGCAACGGGAGCGGTCTCAGCCCTGTGGTCGCGGACGCGGTTCCGCGGGCTGTCCACCAAGTAGCGGAACTGATCAGGGAGGTCCAGGTATGTGCATGAGCCGGCTGCATCAAGTGCTGCGCACCGCAGCGCCAGGTGCGGTGGACGTCGAGGACCTCGACGGCGCTGTGCATCGTGTGTCCTTGCTCGCCCTGGACGGGCCTCCTCCTCTGCCCGGGCAGTGGTTGGTCGTCCACAGCGGATACGCCATAGACAGGGTCGACGCCGCCGAGGCAGAGAGCGTCGCCGCGCAGGTGAGGCAAGCGATGCGCAGTGTCGCGGCGACTGACGGACCAGCCGCTGCGGCGGAGGTGCCGGCATGATGCGCCGCGGTGACGGAGGCCTGCCTGGCGCCGTGATAGCGGGCATGACGGCGCTCATCAGCGGGCTATCGGTCTTCGTCAACAGCTACGGCGTGCGCGATGTCACCTCGCCTTCGGTGTACACGACGTCGAAGAACCTCGTCGCGACCGTGGTCCTCGCCGGCTGCGCTCTCGTGGCGTGGCGCGCCCGTTCCCGACGCTCATCGCCCGCAGCCGCAAGGTTCGTCTCCGTGACCAGGTCCGGGGAGTCCCGCGATGCGGCGCCACGTGACTGGAGGGACTTGGGCTTTGGCCGCTACGTGGGTCTTGCCTATGTAGGCGTCGTCGGTGGAGGGATCGCCTTCGTGCTGTTCTTCGACGGCCTGGCGAGGACGACCGCCACGCCGGCAGCCTTCTTACGGGACACGCTTGTGATCTGGGTGGCGGTGCTCGCCTTACCGTTCCTGCGAGAGCGCCTCAAGTGGTGGAACGTCGCGGCGATCGCCCTGCTGATAGTCGGCCAGGTCTCTATCGCCGGCGGAGTGAGCGGCCTTGCCGCCGACCGGGGCGAGATGCTCGTCCTGGCCTCGACGGTCTTGTGGGCGGTGGAGGTGGTGGTGGCGAAGGTCCTGCTCCGCGACATCGCCCCTGCCGCCATCGCCGTGGTGCGCATGGGGGTGGGCACACTTGCGCTCATCGTCTACCTCGCACTCGCGGGAGGGCTTCATGCCCTCGTCTCGCTCGACGCCCGTCAGATCGGATGGGCCTTGCTGACGGGAGCGCTGCTCGCGGCCTACGTCGGCACTTGGATGACCGCGCTAGCTCGTGCCCGGGCACTGGACGTGACTTCGATCCTCGTCGCGAGCGCGCTGATCACCGCGCTGTTGCAGGCGGCGGCCGGGACGAGGTCGCTCGCGCCGCAGGCGCTAGGCCTCGCTCTGATCGTCGTGGGTGCCGGTGTGGTCATCTTCATGAGTCTCCGCCAGCCCTTGTGGCCACAGAGCAAGGCGGCTGAGCGATGAACCATGGTGAGACTGCCGGCGCAGACGAAGACGTTGTCTCGAGCCGGCCCGCGAGTGACGATCGGGTCCGGGACGCCCTTACGCCAGGTCCGGTCATGTTCGCTCGTTACGCGTATCCGCCTAACTCGCTCGGCTACTGCGGGCCGTCGGACCCGGCTGCGCTGCTCGAAGCGACATCAGACGGCACGGACTTCGGTGAGCTGGAGCACCTCGCGGCTCGTTTCGAAGGGGCCTGGCCATACTTGCAGCTGATAGCGGCTTGCAACCACATCGGCGATCCTCTCGACCGCCGCGTCGTCGAGGCTTACTGGGTCGGAAACGAGCTCGTCGACCGAGTCCCGCCATCCGCCCTGATCGCCTCACTCGGAGATCGCTTCGCAGAGCGCGCTGGCCGGAGATTCGACCCGCTCGTGTCCGCGGTTCCTGCCGGGGGCGTCCCGCAGCACAGTTTCCACGTGTTCGCCGTCTACCCCTGGCTCGGCCTGTTGCGGGCCGGCATGGAGGGCCCGCCGCTCGAGGTCCTCGACAGGTGCCGCATCCGATGGGGGCGAATAGAGGCGGTGCTCGGGGATCTCGTCGCGGTGCGCAGCCGCCCTCTGTCGTTCGAGGGCTCGCGGTTGGTGCTCGGCCCCGAAAGGGTCGAGGAAGCTCGGCGCAGCGTCGAGGGAGTCGGTCTCGCTGTCGACGTCCGGCCCGGAGACACGGTGTCGTTGCACTGGGACTGGGTGTGCGACCGGCTCTCGCCCTCGGCCCTCGCCTGGCTCGAGAGCTGCACGAGTCGCAACCTCGCTGCGGTGAATTCCCTCGCGATGCCCGGTCCTGCTGTGGTGTGCGAGGCTTGATCGCCGGGCTCTGGGAGGCCGAGGTCCGACTATCGTTCCGGCGATGACAGGCGAGTCCAAACCCGAAGTGACCATCCCTCCTGGAGAGCCGCCCAGCGAGCTCTTGATCGAGGATCTCGACGAGGGTAGTGGCGCCGAGGCGACCGCCGGATCAACCGTCGCTGTCCATTACGTCGGCGTGGCGTGGTCGTCCGGGAAGCAGTTCGACTCGTCCTGGGACCGTGGGCAGCACTTCAGCTTCGGTCTCGGCGCTGGGCAAGTGATCGCCGGTTGGGACAGCGGGGTCGCCGGCATGCGCGAGGGGGGCAGGCGGCGTCTCACAATCCCGCCACACCTCGGCTACGGCGCGAGAGGTGCGGGAGGCGTAATCAAGCCGAACGAGACGCTCGTCTTCGTCGTCGATCTCGTGTCGGTCTCCTAGCGCCGCCCGGGCGCTCTCGGGGCGTCCGGTACCTTCGTCTCTGTGGCTGTGCTGGTCGATCTCGAGGGCGTGTCGGTCCGCCACGGCGACCGCGTTCTGTTCGCGGACCTGTCCATGACCGTCACCGACGGTGATCGCGTCGGAGTGGTCGGGATCAACGGCACGGGAAAGTCCACGCTGTTGCGCCTCCTGGCCGGTCTCGATCGACCCGATGGTGGCGAGGTGCGTCGCGGCCGCGCTGTGAGAGTGGGCTACCTCGAACAGGACCCGGTTCTGCCACCAGGATTGGTGCGCGCCGCTGTCGGCGAGTCGTGGGAGGCGGCCGCCGCGTTGCAGCGCCTCGGGATGGCGGGCGCTTCGGACACAGACGTCGCAACTCTCTCAGGCGGGCAGGCCAAGCGCGTGGCGCTCGCCGCGGTACTGGCGCGACCTGCGGAGTTGTTGATCCTCGACGAGCCTACGAACCATCTCGATCTCAGGGCCATCGCCTGGCTCGAGCAGTGGCTGCTCGATTTCCGCGGCGGTCTCGTGCTCGTGACGCACGACCGCCATCTTCTCGACCGGGTGACGACGCGGATGATCGAGATCGACCGCGGCCGTGCCTACGGTCACGAAGGTGGATACGCCGCCTACCTCGCAGGGCAGGCAGAGCGCGAAGAGCAGGCTGAGTCAGCAGAGTCCACGAGGCGCAACCTCGCGAAACGCGAGCTGGCCTGGCTTCGTCGAGGCGCTCCGGCTCGCACGCGCAAGCCGAAGGCGCGGATCGGCGCGGCTACGCGAATCGTCACGGGACGGGCGGAGGCAGCCGCGCGATCGGCCGACATCGACATGGGTGGATCGACGCCGCGCCTCGGCGACAAGGTCATCGAGTGCGAGAACGTCTCTTACGGCTACGGCTACGGCTACGGCTACGGCTACGGTGCCGCGGAGGGCGCCGGCCTCGTCGTGTCGGGAGTCGACCTCATCCTCGGTCCGCGGGAGCGTCTTGGCCTGATCGGCCCGAACGGCAGCGGGAAGTCGACGCTCCTCGATCTGCTAGCTGGCCGCAAGGTTCCGGAATCCGGAACGATCGAGGTTGGCCCGACCGTCGTCATCGGCTACTACGACCAGAGGGCGACTCCGCTCGACGAGAGCGCCCGAGTGCGCGACCTCGTCGCGGGTCCAGCCGGTGTCCCAGGCAATCCGGCGGATGTGGCGCTGATGGATCGTTTCTGGTTCACCGGAGCGCTGCAGTTCGCTCGACCCGCGACGTTGTCGGGCGGTGAGCGCCGGCGCCTCCAGCTCCTCCTCGTCCTCGCGGGACGGCCTAACGTCCTTCTCCTGGATGAGCCGACGAACGACCTCGACCTCGACACGCTCCGGATCCTCGAGGACTTCCTGGAGGACTGGCCCGGTGCGCTCGTGGTCGTCAGCCATGACCGGACGTTCCTGCAGCGTACGACCGAGCGCCTCGTATCGATGCAACAAGGGAGCCTGTCCGAGATAGCCAGCTTGGACAGCTGGCTCGCTCAGATGGACGAGCCCGTTCAGAGTGGCGCTCGTGGCAAGCGACCGGCCAAGGTCCGCACAACAGAGGGCCCACGGCCTCGGTCCGCCAGCACGATCGGACGGCAGTTGCGGGAAGTCGAAAAGGAGATGGAACGTCTCGGCCGGCAGCGGGACGAGCTGCACGGTGCGCTCGTCTCATCTGGCGGTGACCATCTCGCCCTCGCCAACCTCGGCCGTGAGCTCACCGAGGTGCAGGGCCGCTTGAGCGAAGCCGAGAACCGGTGGCTGGCTCTCGCGGAGGAGAACGTCAACTGACCAGCGGTACCCTGGCATTGTGACGAAGGCGCTCAGGTATGCAATAAGCGGCGTGATCATGATCGTGGTGGGCCGTATGGCGGCGGCGGGGCGGTTGCCGAGGAATCTCTTCGCGGGTATCCGTATCCCGTCGACCCTGCGCACCGATGAGGCGTGGCTCGCCGGGCACCGGGCTGCGTCTACGGCGTTGACGGTCGCGGGACTCGGTCCGGTAGTGGTCGCCGCTGTCGTCGCTGCGAAGCGTCCATCCACCGATTCCCAGCGTGTGCTGTCCCGCGTGTCCACAGCATGGCTCCTTTCCTGGCTCGGCCTCGCGACGGTGCAGGCGAGCCGCGCGGCGCGCGCGACAGAAGCCGGCTGAAGCTGAAGCTGGTAGTTTCCGGCCCACAACAGGAGGTGCACTCTGATGAGGACACGTGGTGCGATAGTGCGCCAGCCCCCGGGCAAGTTCGAAGTCGTGGACCTGGAGCTGGACGATCCTCAGGAAGATGAGTTGCTGGTGGCGCTCGTCGCCTCTGGCCTTTGCCACTCGGACGACCACATGGCCACCGGTGACCTGCCTGCCTCGTACTACCCGCTCTGCGGTGGCCATGAGGGTGCTGGCATCGTGGCGAAGGTCGGCCCGCAAACACGCGGGTGGGAGGAGGGCGATCACGTCGTCTTCTCGTTTCTTGCGAGCTGCGGCCGCTGCCGGTGGTGCGCGACTGGGCACCAGAACCTGTGCGACGCCGGCGCCAACGTCATGTCCGGCCGCAGGGCGCATGATCAGAGCTTCCGCATGCACCTCGACGACGGCACGGGCGTCGGGCAAGCGGCCGGGATAAGCACGTTTGCCGAGCACACCACGGTCCATGTCAACTCCGCTGTCAAAGTCGACGCCGACCTCCCGCTCGAGAGGCTGTGCCTGCTCGGCTGCGGGGTGGGAACAGGGTGGGGATCGGCCGTGAACTCCGCTCAGGTGGGCCCGAGCGACACCGTCATCGTGATGGGCATCGGCGGTATCGGGATCAACGCCGTTCAGGGCGCAGCTCACGCGGGAGCAACGAACGTCATCGCCGTCGATCCTGTCGCGTTCAAGCGCGACCAGGCGCTCAAGCTTGGTGCGACGCATGCCTTCGCCGACATCGCCGAAGCCGAGGCTTATGCCAAGAGCGTCACGAACGGTCAGGGCGCGGACAGCGCCATCGTGACAGTCGGCATTGTGCACGGGGAGCACATAGCCCAGGCGTTCTCAGCGATCCGCAAGGCAGGAACCGTCGTCGTCACCGGCATCGCCCCGATCACCGAGATCGGGATCCCCGTGAGCATCGTCGAGCTGACGATGTACCAAAAGCGTATCCAGGGCTCGCTTTTCGGCGGCTCGAGCCCGATGTACGACATACCGCGCCAGGTGCAGCTATATCGCGACGGCAAGCTCAAGCTCGATGAGCTCGTCACTCGGGAGTACAGCCTCGACGAGGTGGCGCAGGGCTACGAGGACATGCACGCCGGCGCGAACATCCGCGGCATCATCCGTTTCTGATCGCTGGCTGAGGGTCAGACCGGAGGACCGCACACTCACTTGAACTGGACGGTGACGCCTTGCACGTGCGGCATCTTCCTGATCGTGGGGAGCATGCTGTCGATCTCTGCCACGGTCTCTGACGGTCCGAGGTCCACTCGCACGACGCTCGGCGTCTCGAAATTCCAGTCGGAGCCGGTGACGTCGCCGCGGCTGTTGCCGAGATGTCTGGCAAGCGTGCTCGCCTCGCTTGCCGAGGTGTCGGCCCTCAACTGAACGAGAACCACGGCGGCGCCCGAATGGTTGAGAGATGTCGTGGGGGAGCTGCTCGCCCCCGCAGTCGAGCAGCCTCCCAGCAGACACGGGAGGGCTGCAACGGCTACAGACACCGACGCTACTGACAGCATCGTGAACCGGGCCACGCGGCGATAATACGTTCGCATCGGCTCGAGTAGGCGTCTGTGATACAAACGACAACAAGTGTGATACAACTGCGCCGTGAGAAGCCTTCGCCTCAATCCTGAGCTCGACGCGAAGCTCCAGCGCGCTGCCGGCATGAAGGGTCAGTCCGTGTCCGAGTTCATCCGCGGCGCTGCGGAGCGCGAGGCCGACGAGACGTTGGCGGAAGCGCCGGCTGACCGCTTCGCGGATGTCGCCGGTGCCGTTCACGGTAGAGGCGGACGTGCTCGCCGTTCCGGCGAAGCGTTCACGAAGGCGCTGGCCGAAGACAGCGCCAAGCGGTGACGCTCACGGACGCCGGCCCGCTGATCGCTCTCATCGACGGCGACGAACCTGATCACGACGCCTGCCTCGAGACCGCCGAAGAGCTGCCTCTTCCGCTGGTAACGACTTGGCCGGCGTTCACCGAGGCGATGTACCTACTGGGGAGGGCCGGCGGTAGCCCGGGTCAACAGGCGCTCTGGCGTCTCGTCCACACTGGCCGACTCGTAATAGCCGACCTCTCACAGTCAGCAGTGGAGCGCACCTCCCGGCTCATGGACCAATACGCGGACGGCCCAATGGACCTCGCCGACGCGACCCTGGTTGCCCTAGCCGAGGAGCGGGGCTACCGCAGGATCTTCACACTCGATAGCGAGTTCCACGTCTACCGGATCCGTGGGCGCACCCGCTTCGAGGTGGTCCCCGCCAGCTGATCGGCGGCTGAGGGTCAGGCTTGTGGCCGGAGGACGAAGACACCCCAGCCGAGGCAGCGCCGCTCGTGCGCCAGGTAGTCCCGCCGGGAGAGGTCGCGCTGCTCGCGGACCTCTGCCGCATCGGCATCATCAGGATTGGCGAGGAGCCAGTCCGACACGTTGAGCCACTGGCTCGCGGCGTAGCGGTCCCAATCGTCCCTACTGGCCAGCACGATCTCGACCAGGTCCGCGCCCGCCGTCTCGAAGCGGTCGAGGGTGCCGGCAAGATCGGCGAACTCTCCGACGCCGTACTTCTCCTCGACCTCCGGAGGCGGAGGCTCGATCCAGTAGACCTCGCCGACGAGCAGCCAGCCGCCGGGTCTGACCCACCGAGCCATCAGCTCGAGGCTGCCGAGGAGCCCTCCGCCGATCCACGTGGCGCCGATGCAACTCACCACGTCGAAACGGTCCCCGAGATCGGGTGGCGACCCGGCGTCACCCTCGATGAAGCTGACCGCTCTCTCTACCCCAAGGTCACTAGCTCGTGCTCGGGCGTCCGCGAGAAACGGCGCGTGCATATCTATACCGACGCCGCTCGCACCGAGGTCGCTCGCGAATCGGCACAACATCTCGCCCTTTCCACTCGCAAGGTCCAGGATCCGGGTGCCCTTGCCGACGCGACAGATCTCCCCGAGCAACAGGAACTTGTCGAGTGAGAGCGGGTTCATGATCCGGTGCGTGGACTCGGAGATCTCGTGATAGCGGGGAGCGCTGACCATGGCTCGCCCAGTCTGACCCAAAGACGGTCACCCCCGCGAGAGGTGCCGGGCCTTGTGTGCGATCGCGTTGGGGACACTGCCGAGATGCAAGACGCGCCGACGGGCTACGGTCAGCGGGGTATGGACGAAGCCGCCTCGCTCCCGCAGTTGCCAGCCGGACCTGTCACGTCCATCGAGGGCGCGATCGCTCAGATGACCGCCATTGCGGGGGAGCTCCCACTCACCGACGGGTTGGCGTGCTTCAACAGGATGTACCTCATCGTCACTGAGAAGGTGCTCTCCGAGGTGTCGACCGGCGCCTACGCTGATCCGGCCTTCCTGTCCGACCTCGACGTGGTCTTTGTCAACCTCTATTTCGGAGCTATCGAAGCGTGGCAAGCCGAGCCCCAGGACGCACCGAGATGCTGGAGCGAGTTGTTGGCAAGTCGTTCTGACACCCACATAGCCCCGATGCAGTTCGCCTTAGCCGGCATGAACGCCCACATCAATCACGACCTTCCCATCGCGGTCGTGAAGACCTGCGAGGAACTCGATACGGCACCGGATGAGGGCACGCACGCGGCTGACTTCGAGAAGGTGAACGCGGTCCTCGGAGCGTTGGACCAGCAGATCCGCGAGTCGTTCGAGACCGGCATCATCCTCGACCTCGACCGCATGGCGGCCGGGCTGGAGAACGTGATCGGCAACTTTGCCATCGACGAAGCACGTCGGGCTGCCTGGATCAATGCGGACGCCCTCTGGCGCCTTCGCGACCACCCATTCCTGTCGAAGGAATACACCGACGGCCTCGACGACGCAGCCGCCCTCGCAGCCCGGGCCCTCCTCGTCCCACTGCTCTGACGAGCCGTCGGTCACCGCCTCGGTAGCCTCTGCTCGTGGCGGCAAGTGCGAGAGACGGATCACCTGATTCGAGCGGGCTGTCGTGGCGAGAGTGGTACGGCGGAGACGCCAAGTGGGTCCTGTGCTTCTACGTCGCAAGCGCGCTCTTTCTCGGTTGTGACATCGCCATCTTCGGCTTGATGTGGGCGTGGTGGGACAACGTCAACGCACCGTCGACCGGGTTGCCGGCTGACATCGTCAACGGTGGGCCGATCATCATCGGCCTTGGCTTCTGGGTCGAGGTCGCTCTCGCCTACGCGGCAGCCGGGGCGATCAGGTCTCTCGCCTCGTCACGGCGCCGCATTGCTGTCCGGTCGGTCATAGGCGCCGGCCTTGCGATTCAAGCCGGCTCCTTTGCCTTGTACCTGTATCTGTTCGCTCTCGCGTGGAAGCACGTGTCCTTCTGAGCCCCCACCGGCCGAGCGCTCGGGCCTCACGCGGCGAGGAACCCGCCGGACTGATGCCTCCAGAGCCTCCCGTAGACGCCGGATTCGCCGAGGCGCAGCAGCTCATGATGCGAGCCTTCCTCGACGATGCGGCCTTGTTCGATGACGACGATCCGGTCGAGCCTGGCAATCGTCGCCAGCCGGTGAGCGACGACGAGAGCCGTCGAGTCCTCCATCAGGTGCCACAGTGCGTCCTGCACGAGCACCTCCGATTCCGAGTCGAGTGCCGACGTGGCCTCGTCGAGGATGAGGACCGGAGCAGCCTTCGCCATTGCCTGCGCGATCGCGACGCGCTGGCGCTGGCCGCCGGAGAGCTTGAGCCCGCGCTCGCCGACGACGGTGTCGTAGCCGTCGGGAAGGCGCGCGACGAACTCCTCCACGTGCGCGGCCGCGCCGACGCGCCGGACAAGATCCATATCGGGTAGGACCGGTATGCCCGCTGGGTGATCGGCTGCCTCGGCAGGGCCGTAGCAGATGTTCTCGGCGATGGTCCGGTGCAGCATCTGCGGCTCCTGCGGCACGTAGGAGATGTGGCGACGGAGTGAGTGCTGCGTGACTGCGGCGATGTCCTGGCCGTCGATCGTGATGGCACCGCCTTGGATGTCCATGAACCGGAGCAACAGCTTCGTGAGAGTCGTCTTGCCCGAGCCGGATGAGCCGACGAGGCCGACGTGCTCGCCTGGGCGCACACTCAGGCTCAGCTCGTCGAACAAACGGACGCGTTCTCGATAGCCGAACTCGATGTGCGAGAACTCGATCCCACCGTCTCCCACTATTAGGTCGGGAGCACCGGGATGGTCGGTGATCTCTGGGACCATGGCGGCGATCCCGGCGAACTTCGCACACCTGCCGAGCCCTCTCGAGAATGACCTGATGTGCTCGAAGGACTCCTCGAGCAAGCCGACCACCTGCGTCGAGTAAAAGAGGATCAGGTAGACCGCACCCGCAGCGACGCTGTGGTGCAGCGCCAGGACGACGCCGACGAGGACCGCCAACCAGCTGAAGGCCGCGAGCGACGACTCCATTTGCAGGCGGGTGGCGGAGAACACCTTGCGGGCGCGTAGGTCGGCAGTCACGGATTCCGCGACGAGGGAGCGCACGTGCGCCTTCTCGAGCGTCTCGGTCGCCTGGCTCCGGACAGTCGTCAGGTTCGCGATCGTGTCCCCGATGACGCCGGTCGATCTCGTGTGCGCTTCGGAGAACTCCCTCGCGGCGGCTATCACTCGAGACATCCGATGGTTGAGGACGAAGACGAACAGGGCGACGAGGACGACGAGGACGACCGAGACGGGCCAGGCGACGATTGCGAGAACCGCGATCGCACCGAGGACGGCGACGATGATCCGCAAGAAACCCCACGTCATCGTGTCGAGCAGCTCCACGTACGCCCACGAGAACGTCTCGAGCGTAGAGATGACCTCGCCCGAGGGACGATCGGTGTGCCACCGGTGGCTCATGCCGACGAGATGGTCGTAGCCGTTCGTGATCGCCTGGGCGAATGCCCGTAAGGTCGCGCCCCACTCGAGCCAGCCGGCGATGCGCCAGATGACCGTCGAGACCGCGAGGATGACCCCGTACGCGATGACGAGGGCCCCGAAGGTGTGTGCGAGGTTGGCGTGCGGCGGCAGCGCGGCTACCCGCGTCAAGAGGGCCGCGAACACGAGCGGCGCCGCGACTGATTGGGCAAGCGAGCCCATCACGACGAGCACCCACGAGACGATGAAGGGGGCGCGTTGAGCTCCCAGCTGGCTCCAGCAGAACTTCAGTGTGTCCTTTGTCGATGCTGAGGGGAAGAGGGTGTCGGTACCCATAAGAGACTCCGTGCGAGAAGTGGTGATCGAGCAGAAGTGATGCGACTGCCGCCTTCGACAAGTGGTCGTCGGCGTGCGCGAGGGTCGCCGTCGTGGCGAGGGCGCAACCAGCGGGACTGAATCGTCCGAAGCGTGCGAGCCCGCTGCTGCTCAGCGGCTCGTGCTCCAGCCGGTGGTCGTCAGACCCGGGGAGCGTGCGGCATCGGAGTACCCCGACGCCCGGTCCCGTCGCCAGCGAGGACGCGGCGAACCATGCACTTCGTATTGAAGGTGGTCGTTGCCATGCGTCACCTCGCTCTCGTGTCGGGAACTTCTCCGGTCATGTTAGCCAAGCTGCGGAGGCGCGCTCGAACTTTCTGCGCTCACCTCGTTCACGAGCTCCGCGAACAGCGCCAAGTCGTCGATGTTGCCTCTGTTCTCAGCGGTGGGTTTCATCTGCAGAGTCGTGATCCCGGCGTCGCGATAGAGACGCAGGCGTTCTTTCACCATCGCGGGCGTTCCGATCAGGTTCGTCTTGAAACCGATCTCGACGGGCACCCGGTCTGCCGCTTCCTCGCGCCGGCCGGCGAGCCACAGCTCCTGAACGGCCTGCACGTCATCGGTGTAGCCCAGCCTTCTGAGGGCGTCGTTGTAGAAGTTCTGGTCCTTCGACCCCATGGCGCCGATCGTGAAGCCGTAGCCGCGAGCGTGACGCTTGGAGGCTTCGTCGACATCTTCTGTGAACTCGACTGTCACGGGTATCAACAAGTCGAGGTCGGCGAGCGAGCGCCCTCCATTGGCTGCTCCGGCGGACAGCGCTTCGAGGAACACGCCAGCTCTCTCCGGCATGAACAGATTCCCGATCCAGCCGTCGGCGACCTCGCCTGTGAGCCGGAGGTTCCGCGGTCCGAGCGAGGCGACGTAGATCGGGACGGCGACAGGCGCCATCATCGTCCGAATCGGGCGACCAGGGCCGTCAGGCAACGGCAGCTGGTAGACCTGCCCGTCATATTCGAGGCGGTCGCCGCGGGCGATCATCCGGACGATCTCGATCGTCTCGCGAGTCGTCTCGATCGGTGACCTGAACCGCACTCCGTGCCAGCCCTCCATCACCTGCGGGCCGCTCGTGCCGAGACCGAGGACGAATCGCTCTCCCGAGAGCGCCTGCAACGACATCGAGGCCATCGCGAGCGCTGCCGGCGTCCTCGCGCCGATCTGCGCGATAGCCGTCCCGATCCTGATCGTCGATGTCCTCGCCGCGAGGAACGCCGCCTGGGTGAAGACGTCCTGGCCCCACATCTCGGGGATCCAGACCGATGACACTCCGGCGCGCTCGGCCTCGACGACGAAGTCGGCGGCTTGCGCGCTCGTGACCATCCAGGCGAAGCCTGCTTGCATGACGTAATCGTAACAGAGTGAGTTGCTCAAGTGAACTGACTGCGATACCTTGGGTGAATGGCAGAGAGCTACCCCGACCTCCACTATGACGATGGCCCGTGCGTCGAGGCGGACATCTTCGTAGAGGCTGCGCCGGAGGCGGTTTTCGCCGTCATCTCGGACATCAACCTCCCGGCCCGCTTCAGCTCCGAGTTCCAAGGAGCGCGCTGGATCGAGCCCTCGACCGAGCCGGTCGCGGGGGCGAGCTTCGTCGGGCGCAACTTCCACCCTTCGGCGGGGGAGTGGGAGACGACGTGCACAGTCATCGAGCATGACCCTCCGCGTGTCTTCGCCTACGCGGTCCAGGGCCTCGACGGTCAGGTCTCGTCGACTTGGCGTTTCGTCGTCGAGCCAGAAGGCACAGGCAGCCGTCTCAGGCAGTGGATGCGGATGGGGCCCGGGCGCAGCTTCATCAACCTCGCGATCGACTCGATGCCGGAGAAGGAATCACGCATCCTCAACCGGCGCGTGCGAGAGCACAGGGAGAACATGGAGGCGAACTTGGCGGGAGTGAAGGAGATGCTGGAGGCGTGAGGCGCACACGTTTTGCCCGCTGGCCGTGCTCGATCGCACGGGCGGTCGACATACTCGGTGACTGGTGGACTCCGATCGTCCTGCGCGAGGCGTTCTACGGTGTCCGTCGCTTCGACGACTTCCAGCGCTCTCTCAAGGTGAGCCGCAACGTCCTCGCGCAGCGCCTCGCCCGCCTCGTCGAAGAGGGCCTGTTCGATCGGGTCCAGTACGCCGAGCGCCCCGCTCGCTTCGAGTACGTGCTGACTGACAAGGGCAAAGACCTGTTCGGGGTGCTACAAGCGATGTCTGCCTGGGGTGACCGGTGGCTGGACGACGGCAAGGGCGCGCCGATCTTGTTCCATCACACGAAGTGCGATCACGACGCAGTGGCCGAGGTGACATGCGACCAATGTCACGAGCCGCTCCGGCTGGAGGAGATCCGGACGAGGCTCGGTCCCGGCTACCCCGCGCGGTTGCGGGAGCGGGCTGTCGCGACGGGTCGTTTCGACTAGCCGTCCGCGAGTTGGCAAGAATGAGTCCATGAGCACGACCGATACCCATGGAGCGAGCAGCGCCGTCACGCCCATCGATCGGGAGGCTCTGCAGGCCAAGTACCGCGCCGAGCGAGACAAGCGGCTCAGGCCGGACGGGAACGACCAGTACCTCGAGCCCGCCGGTCGCTTCGCCCACTTCCTCGAGGACCCGTATGCGACGCCGATCGATCGTGAGCCGCTCTTCGACGAGGTGACCGTGGCGATCATCGGTGGCGGCTTCGCCGGGCTCGTGACCGGTGCCCGGCTGACCCAGGCCGGAGTGGCTGCCGTCCGCATCATCGAGGGGGGTGGCGACGTCGGTGGGGCCTGGTACTGGAACCGGTATCCAGGGGCCATGTGCGATACGGCTGCCATGATCTATCTGCCGCTGCTCGAGGAGACCGGGCACGTCCCGAGTGCCAAGTACACGCCTGCCGACGAGATCTTCGGCCATGCCCAGCGGATCGCCAAGCACTTCGGCCTGTACGACAACGCCCTGTTCTCGACCGAGGTCACCGGCCTCGAGTGGGACGATGCGTCGTCGCGTTGGATCATCCGTACCGATCGTGGCGACGAGATGCGTGCGCGCTTTGTCTCCATGGGAACCGGTCCGTTGCACAGGCCGAAGCTCCCGGGTATTCCCGGGATCGAGACCTTCGCCGGGCACAGCTTCCACACGAGCAGGTGGGATTACGAGTACACGGGCGGCAACCCTTCGGGCGCTCCTCTCGACCGTCTCTCCGACAAGCGCGTCGGCATCATCGGCACCGGCGCGACTGCGGTGCAGTGCATTCCTCACCTTGCCCGGGGCGCGAGAGAGCTCTACGTGTTCCAGCGGACCCCGTCGTCGATCGACGTCCGCAACAACCACCCGATAGACCCGGAGTGGTTCGCCACCCTCGAGCCAGGCTGGCAACGAAAGTGGCTGATGAACTTCGCCACCTTGCAGACGGGTGGCTTCGCCGACGAGGACTTGGTCAAGGACGGTTGGACCGACATCTCGCAGCGGATCCGGGACCGCGTCATCGCGGACGTCGGTGCGGACTTCACTCCCGAGGCGATGATGCGCGCCTACGAGGACTCAGATGACGAGAAGATGGAAGAGATCCGCGCCCGGGTCGACTCGATCGTCGAGGATGCCGCCACGGCCGAAGCTCTCAAGCCGTGGTACCGGCAGCTCTGCAAGCGACCGTGCTTTCACGACGAGTATCTCCAGGCTTACAACGAGCCGGGGGCTCATCTGATCGACACGGAGGGCAAGGGCGTCGAGCGGATCGACGAGTCCGGTGTCTTCGTCGGCGGCGTCCACTACGAGCTCGACTGCTTGATCTTCGCTTCGGGCTTCGAGGTCGGGACCGACTACTCCCGGCGTTCCGGATACGAGACCGTGGGTCGCGGCGGGCACCAGCTCTCCGAGGTCTGGGCCGATGGGATGCAGAGCATGCACGGGCTACATGTGCACGGCTTCCCCAACCTGTACATCGTCGGGCACACCCAGGCCGGCAACCTCATCTCGAACATCACGCACAATCTCACGGAGGCCGGTACGACGATCGCCGCGATCACCTCGCACGCGCTCGAGATCGGTGCTGACGAGGTCGAGGTGACGCTGGAGGCTCAGCAGGCATGGGTCGCGCTCGTGGAGAGCAGCACCCGGATGTTTCTCGGCAATTCCGACTGCACGCCCGGTTACTACAACAACGAGGGCAGGGAGATGGGCCGCCGGGAGCGTCTCAACGGGAGTGGCTACCCGGAGGGCCCGGTCGCCTACTTCGAGTACATCGACTCATGGCGCAAGTCGGGCGACTTCGAGGGCCTCGAGTTCCGCAGTCGCGGAGAGGCCGCCGGCTAAGGCCCAGTGGTGACCGAGTCGCCAACCGGTATCACCCGGTGACACAGCACATCGTCGTTGCGGGGGACGCCATTGAGTATGACGATCTGTCCCGGGTCAGGCATTGCCAACCGTCGGTCTAGATCCTGTCCTTAGGTCTGGCGCCGAGTGTGAATTCCACGGTCGAGGAACACCATGCCGAGGAGGCCGAAGAATCCGGCGAGCGCCCAGTACGGCCACCCGGCCCACGGTTCACCTGTGTGGGTGCCGGGGACCTTGGGCGAGCTCGTCGTGGTCGTCGAGCCCGAGCCGGCGGCTGTCGTCGTTGTGGAGCCGGCCGAGGTCGTCGTTGTCGTCCCGCCGCCGGAGCTGCACGCAGCTGCGGTGATCGCGTTGTCCTCCAAGCTCACCTCGCCGTTGCGAGCGAGCACACGTCCGTTCACCGTGGCGCCTGTCTTGAGCGAGGCCGACGTCAGAGCAAGGATGTTGCCGACGAAGGTGGTGTTGGTGCCGAGGGTTGCCGAGCTGCCTACTTGCCAGAACACGTTGCACGCCTGTGCGCCGTTGATCAGGCTGACGGTGCTGTGCGATGCGGTGATCAGGGTGGAGCCCGCCTGGAAGATGAACACGGCGTTGGCGTTCCCCTTCGCGTTGAGGGTGACAGTGCCGGTCAGTCCTAACCCGGTTGCGGACTCGTATACACCTGGAGCCAGTGTCTTCCCGCCGAGAGCGGGCGGCACCTTGGTGAACGGAGTTCTGCCTGCTGCGTCCGTGTAAGCAGTCGTCAGAGCGGCCTTAGCCGCACGGGCCACCGTGTCGGCCGCGTGTTGCGTTCCGTTCTTGACCTGCCCTGGCGGAAAGCCGGTGACGGCAGATCCCGGATATACCCCGAGGTCGCCCGAGATCACCGACGGACCTGTGTTCGTGACCGTTGTGCCCGCAAGAACCGCGAAGGGCTTCGCATTGCCCAAGCTCACTGGTGACTGCGCGTTTACGCCGGCGAACGCCATGCCAATTCCACCGAAGACGGCCATGATGGCCGCAAGGCCAAATGCCACTGCGGAAGCGATCCAAAGACGATGAGGACCCGGGATCCGATGGATTCCCATGTCGTTAACCCCTAACTCCTCGCCTAGCCGCGAGGTGCGACAGACAACTTTCAGCATAACGACAAGGCAATGGGCTTCGAGCCAATCTACCCAAGCTTGCCAACTCCTGATGCACTAAAGCCTGAGTTTACAGGCGGTGCCCGTCGTGCAACGGCTTTCCATGTTCGGGCAACGGGTGGGGAGTTGCCATCTACACGAGCCTGAACACGATCGGTGGAGCTGCCGCCGGTGCAGGCAACGTGATCTCCGGCAACCTCTACGGCGGGTTGGACCTCGGCAACGGAAGCCCGACTCCGACCGGGAACCGCGTGGAGGGCAATGACATCGGAACCGATGCCAGTGCAACCTTGGTGTTGCCCAACGGCTCGAATGGCGCAGTGTTCGTCTCCAACCAGTCGGGCGACGTCATTGGCGGGACCGGCGCTGGTCAGGCGAACGTCATCGCCAACAACACCGGACCTGGGCTGACGGTCGCTCGCCGCCTAGTCGCCCACTATTCGTCCGCGACTGATGTCGCAAAGGGGTTCGAGATGACCAGGCCGCTGATGCGCCGGCCGTCTTGCAAGTCCTCGGACAGGATTGTTTGGGCGTCGGACTGCCGTGCGGAGATTATGACGAGAGCGTCCCAGAAGGACATGTGATGGCGCTCCTCGAGTTCGGAGGCTGAGATCACATCGTCGACCTCTGGTCGATGGACAGGCCACGCCCGGTAGGTATCAACTACCTCCCGCGCCACTCGCCGGGTGAGCGGCTTGGGCAGCTTGCGAGTGACGGTGACGTAAAATTCTTGGAGCACTTGCGTGCTGGTTGCTCCCTTCCGGGATCCCCACAGGTCCATGAGCACCGCCCGCGCCTTTTCGTGCTTCTCGCCCGCCTCGCTGTCGTACGCATACACGAGAACGTTGGTGTCGACGAAGACACGATCACCGATCATGGAGCGAGTCCCGGTCTATCGGTTGACCGCCTCCGAGGCGAAAGCCTCGCTGCAACTGGGCTAAAGCGGTCTCGTGCGCCTGCTGGTACACGTCGTCTTCCGCAACCAGCCGCTCGATCTCGGTCGCAACGAGCTTGCTGAGGGAGGTAGCTCGCCGGGCAGCGAGCACCTTTGCCTTGTGGACGGTCGCGTCGTCGAGATGAATAGTGAGGTTCCGACTCATCGGGCACAGTTTATCACACGGTATACGTGCTACACGTTATTTGTGTGACTACATCGAAGGCTGACACCCCTCGCTCTCGCTCGCCGATGCGCCTGCGTAGCCCGCGAGCGTGTCGAACTCGAGGTAGCGGTAGATGTCAACCGCCATCGTGTCGATCGAGCGGGCGTACTCGAAGTACTCGTCGACGGTCGGGAGCTTCCCCTTGATCGCGGTGACGGCGGCCAGCTCTGCAGAGGCGAGGAAGACGTCGGCATCCCGGCCCATGCGGTTCGGGAAGTTACGGGTCGAGGTCGACACCACCGTTGTACCGGGCGCTACCCGAGCCTGGTTCCCCATGCAGAGCGAGCAGCCCGGGATCTCGGTCCGCGCCCCTGCGGCGGCGAAGATGGCGTAGTAGCCCTCCTCGCGGAGCTGTGCCTCGTCCATCTTCGTCGGCGGCGCGATCCAGAGCCGACCAGGCACGGGGCTGCCATGGCTCTCGAGCAGCCTCCCAGCGGCGCGGAAATGGCCGATGTTGGTCATGCACGATCCGATGAAGACCTCGTCGATGGCGCGGCCCGAGACATCGGAGAGCGGGCGTATGTCGTCCGGGTTGTTCGGGCAGGCGAGGAGAGGTTCCGTGACCGAGGTCATGTCGATCTCCACGACTGCCGCATACTCGGCGTCTGGGTCGGCGCGCAGCAGTACCGGGTCTGCAAGCCAGCTCTCCATCGCTCCGGCGCGTCGCTCGATCGCCCGCGCGTCCTCGTAGCCGGCTTCGATGAGCCACCGAAGCATCGCCACGTTCGATCGCAGGTAGCGGCTGACCGAATCGTCCGAGAGGGAGATGGTGCAGCCGCCGGCGGATCGCTCCGCCGTCGAGTCGGACAACTCGAATGCCTGCTCGACGCCAAGATGCTCGAGCCCTGCGATCTCGATGATGCGACCGTTGAAGACGTTGGTCTTGTCGGCGGCGTCGAGGCTGAGCAGTCCTTGCTGGCGCGCGGTGTAGGGAATCGCGTTGACGAGATCCCGCAGCGTGATCCCCGGTTGGATCTCGCCGACGAACCGGACGAGGACCGACTCGGGCATGTCGATGGGCATTACGCCCATGGCGGCGGCGAATGCGACGAGCCCGGATCCGGCAGGAAAGGAGATCCCCATCGGGAACCGGGTGTGCGAGTCGCTTCCCGTCCCCACCTGAAGGGGCATCACCATCCGGTTTAGCCAGCTGTGGATGATGCCGTCGCCCGGCCGGAGCACGACGCCGCCTCGGTTCGCCATGAACTCGGGGAGCGTTCGCTGGGTCTCGATGTCGATCGGCTTTGGGTACGCAGCCGTGTGGCAGAAGGTCTGCAGCACGAGATCGGCGCTGAAGCCGAGGCAAGCAAGCTCCTGCAGCTCGTTGCGGTTCATCGGGCCGGTCGTGTCCTGGCTTCCGACGGTAGACACCGTTGGCTCGCAGTACGTGCCGGGAGCGATGCCATCGGTCCCGCATGCCCGCCCGACGATCTTCTGGGCAAGCGTATAGGAGCGTGACTCACTTGATTGCTCTCGCTTCCGGAACACAGCGCTTGGCACGGACCCAAGGGCGCGACTCGCCTTGTCGCTGAGTGCCCGCCCGATCATGAGTGGCACCCGCCCGCCGGCACGTACCTCGTCCAGAAGCTGCGCCGATCGGTAGGCGAAGCTCGTGATCAGCTCGCCTGCTGGAGTCTCGATCCTCCCGTCGAAGGTGCGCAGCACGATGTGATCACCTGTGGCGAGGCCGTCGACGTCACACTCGATAGGCAGGGCGCCTGAGTCCTCCAACGTGTTGAAGAAGATCGGAGCGATCTTGGCGCCGAGCACGATCCCGCCTTGACGCTTGTTGGGGACGAACGGGATGTCGTTTCCGATGTGCCAGAGCAGTGAGTTGACGGCGCTCTTGCGGGACGAGCCCGTACCTACCACGTCGCCGACGAACGCGATCGGTCGTCCCGCAGCCTTGAGGGTGGCAAGGGTGGCGACCGCGTCGTGCACATCAAGACGATTGCCGAGAAACGAAAGCGCGTGAAGCGGAATATCAGGTCGCGTCCACGCCAGCGGTGCCGGCGACATGTCATCAGTGTTGATCTCGCCGCTCACCTTGAACACGGTCAGGTGGATCTCGGACGGCGGCTCCGGGCGCGACTTGAACCACTCGGCCGCGGCCCACGATCGCATGACTTCCGCCGCATGGCGGTTCCCGTGCGCGGCGCACTCGGCGACGTCGTGGAAGGCATCGAAGACCAGCAGCGTGTGGGAGAGAGCCTTGGCAGCCGGTTCGCCGAGCGCGTCGCTCCCGAGAAGCTCCACCAGCGGGGCGACGTTGTAACCCCCAAGCATGGTGCCGAGGAGCTCGACGGCCTGTCCGGCGCTGATGGCCGAGCAGGCGTCTTCTCCCAGTGCGATCCGCCCGAGGAACGTTGCCTTGACCTTCGCCGCATCGTCGACCCCGGGGGGCACGCGATGCGTCAGGAGGTCGACCAACTCAGCCGGCTCGTCGGCGGCTGAGTTGGCTCCTAGTTGGGCCGTCAGCTCCAGGGTCTGCGCGGCAGTGAGCGCTGGTGGCGGGAGACCGAGCGCGGAGCGTTCGGCCTCGACGATTCTGTAGTTATCGAGCACGACTTTGATGGTACGAACGGATCATACCTGTGTAAAGCGCATAGATCACATAGTGGACATGCAATGATTGCATCATGGATATGGTGCTCCTCCGATCGTTTCTCGCGGTCGCCGATGCCGGCACAATCACCGAAGCGGCTGACGACGTCGACATCAGCCAATCGGCGCTCTCGCGCCGCCTCCAGCAACTGGAAGCCGAGCTCGGCGCGACCCTTCTCCTGCGGGGCCGGCACGGTGTCGAGCTGACCGAGGTCGGCCGCGACGCAGTCGAAGCCGCTCGAGCGATCGTCGCCCGCTACGACCGGCTGAGGCAGAACATCTCCGAGCACCTCGGGCTCGAACGTGGGACGGTTCGGATCGGCGGAGGCGCCACGGTGACGTCGTACGTCCTGCCGCCCCTGATCGCCGAGTTCCAGTCCGCTCACCCCGGCGTCAGGTTCCAGGTCAAGGAAGCCGGAAGCCGGGAGATCGCATCGGACGTCAGCGCGGGTGTGATCGAGATCGGAGTCGTCACGCTCCCGGTGCCCTCGCACGACCTCGAGGTGAGCGAGCTCTTCACCGACGAGATCGTGCTCGTGTGCCGAGCAGATCATGCGTTCGCGAGCCGGCGCGTCGCCGTCACCGATCTCGAAGATCAGCCGTTCGTCGCCTTCGAGCCTGGCAGCGCCATTCGCCAGATCATCGACAACTCGCTACGGGCGGCGGGCGTGCAGATAGATGTCGTGATGGAGCTCCGCTCGATCCCCTCGATCCTGCGCATGGTCGCGACGACGGGTCATCTCGCCTTCGTCAGCCGGGTGAGCCTTCACTCCGAGCCCGAGCTCCGCGCCGTCCCCATCGAGGGCTTCACGATCTCCCGCAGCCTCGGTCTCGTGACACGTCAAGGCATTCCCCTATCTGCGCCCGCAGCTGCCTTCTCTGAGCTCTTGCGCCGGTGACCTCAGAACTTTGACGGTGCGCTTGCGCAGCCGATGCGGGAGTCCGCCATGCCGTAGTAGAGCAGCCAATTGCCCTCGAAGAGCACGAGCCCCTCGGCGAAGCAGACGTTGTCGACCTGTCCGTCGAGATCGCCGAGCTCCTCCCGGCGCACGCACGGCTCATTGTCGCGGGCGATGGGGGAGGCGGGGTCGAGAGGGTCGAACAAGACCTGCCCGGGCTGGTAGACGACCGACGGCGTAGTGCCCTCGGTCGTACCCGGCACCAGCTGCGCACCGTTGTAGACCAGCACGACGCCTTGAGATGTCACCACGGCCGGGGGACCGGGTTCGACGAGCAGCGAGTCGTAGCGACCGCGTCTCGGGAGCAACAGCGGTCGCAACACCCGCTGACTGGTGACCCGGTTGACGCCCCACGACCCTGCTTCGCTGTGCGGTCTGTAAGTAAGGTAGCGGTCGGCGCCGGCGTCGAACTCGATCGGTGTCCAACGAACGAGATCAGTCGAGGTGGCGCCATAACACGTCCCCTCTCCCCAGTACATCCAGTACCGACCCCCGATGTTGGCGGCCACGAGTCGCCCGTCTCGCACCTCGGTGACCATGGCGCCGCTCTTCGACCACTTGCGTACGTATGGGGAGGCTCCGAAGGCGGGGCCCTGCTTGTCCCAGTGGCGGAGATCATCAGAGGTGGCGACGAACAGGCAACTGCTCTTTCCGTCGAAAGCGGTGTACGTGCACACGTAGCCACCTTCCGGCGATTCGACGAGGCGTGGATCCTCACAACCGCCCGGCCACTCCCACGGCTGCCACGCGTCCTCAGCCGGAAAGAGCACGGGCTCGGGATCCACAGCGAAACTCATTCCGTCTTCACTCACAGCGAGCCCTATCCGGGACGTCCCGCTGTAGCGCCCGACTTCGTCCTCTCCTCGGAAGAGAAGATGTACGCGCCCGTCCCGGACGACTGCAGCAGGGTTGAAGACGTCCTTCGCCGCCCAAGCGACGTCCTCGTCGCTCACCGGGCAGTGAAAGCGCGCCTCAGGTCGCTGGCGCAGCACCTCGCCTCGGTCGGTGAGCGGCCCGCTCTGCCAGGCTTCAGTCAAGCGGTCGACCATTGCCCTTACTTGTTCGGGTTGATGAGGTACTTTTCGCCCGTCGCCTGCTTGCCATAGACGGCGATCGCCTCGAGTTGCAGCGCCTCTGGCAAGGACACTTCCTTGGTGTAGGTGCTGGCGAAGGTGGTCTTCAGCTCTCTCGCGACGCGCTGCCGCAGGGCCTGGAAAGCCTCGGGCCCGATCTTCTGGAGGAACGGTGTCAGCAGCCAACCCCCTATACCCCAGGCCATTCCGAAGTTGCGGTTGAACTCGGTCGGTCCTCTGTCGAGGCCGCCATAGATGTACACCTGCTTGTGGGTCGTGGACCCGTACCGGCTGTACTCACCGGCCGTCGCTGTCGCGGCGGACTCCATGCAAGCGAGTATCTGCCCGGCGAGCCTGCCGCCACCGATGGCATCGAACGCGAGGGTGGCCGACGTGGCGACGAGCGCCTGCGTGAGGTCCTTCATGAACGTCGGCGAGCTCGAGTTGCACACGTACGTCGCCCCACCGGATCGGAGGATGTCCTCCTGCTCGTCCTTGCGGACGATGTTCACGAGCGGAACTTCCTCCTCGATGCAGAGCCTGTTGAGCATCTGGCCGAGGTTGGAGGCCGCGGCGGTGTGGACGAGGGCGGTGTGGCCCTCGTCGCGCATCGTTCCCACCATGCCGAGCGCGGTGAGCGGATTGACGAAGCTCGATGCACCGTCAGCAGCCACCGTGCCCTCGGGGAGCAGCAAGCACTGCGATGCGTCCACGCACCGGTACTGGGAGTACATCGAGCCGCCCGCGATGGAGACGGTCGCGCCGATGAGCGCTTGGGCGGCCTCGGAGGCGCCCGCTGCCACCACTGTGCCAGCACCCTCGTTGCCGACAGGGAGCGAGCTGCCCACGCGGCCCCCGAGCGTCCTCATCGCCCCGGTCGGGATCGTGGCCGTCACGAGGGGGTTGTCCGCCGGCCCGGAGACGGCTGCGGTGCTCATGTCGGCGCCGGCGAACAAGAGGCCGAGATCGGAAGGGTTGATGGGGGAGGCTTCAACGCGGATGAGCACTTCGTTCGGCGCCGGCTCGGGGACGTCGACGGTCGCGAGCGATACCTCGAGCGTGCCTTCCGGCTTGACGAGCGATCGCAACTGCCTCGCGGAGGTGGGCTGGTCTGTTGTCATGGCGCAACCTCGTCTCTGACATTGGTCACCGGCGGGCGCCTGCGTGTGTCGCCTGCTCTCGAGGTGAACGTACCGGATTGGGCAGTGCCTAGCCGCGGCCGCATGGTATCGGAGTGATACCATCGGCAGATGGCCCTGACTCTCCGGACCGACGAGGAACTGGAACGCGCCCTGACGGCGCTGGCGACGGCGGAGGGTGCATCGCGCCAAGAGATCATCCGTCGGGCGGTGCTCGAGCGCTTCGAGCGCACCACGCATGTCGCCCGAGTCGAGGAGAGCTCGAGGCGGCTGACGGATCGGTGGGGTGATGTGCTGACGCGTCTCGGCGACGCGTGAGCGGGACGGAGTATCTCGACCTCGAGGATCTCTTGGCGTTGGTTCGGGCTTTGGAAATCGGCCCTGTACGCGACCTCGGTTTGCTCGACTCCGCGACGGCGCGCCCCCGATCGAGCGCGTTTGGCGATGACGCTTATCCGACGCTCGATCTGAAGGCGGCCGCGCTGTTGCATTCGCTCACGCGCAACCACGCCTTGGTCGATGGCAACAAGCGCCTGGCTTGGCTCGCAACTGTGGTCTTCCTCGACCTCAACGGGTACGCGCCGGACGTTACGGATGACGAGGCGTTCGGCCTCGTCATCGATGTCGCCGAGAGCAAGGCCGAGGTCGAGGAGATTGCCACGCGACTGCGCCTCCGGGAGCCTTAGCTTGCTTTGGCGCCGCCGCGCTTGGCGCTCTACAGCTCCAGGTACATCACGTGCAGCCCGACCAACCCATCTTCGACGTGGTCGAAGGCCTCCGGAACGGTACCGATGATCCGGAAGCCCAGCGTCTGCCAGAGGTGCACGGCAGCAGTGTTGGTCTCCACTACTGCGTTGAACTGCATGCTCCGGTAGCCAGCCGAGCGAGCCCACTCGATGACGTGGCGACCGAGGGATGCACCCACCCCTCGACCTTGGTTCGCCGGGTCGACCATGAAGCTGGCGGTTGCCACGTGCGACCCGCGGCCAGACCGGTTCGGGCCCATCTTGGCCGAACCGATGATCGTGTCGCCGTCAACGGCTACGACCGTCCGGCCGGGCGGTTGCTCCATCCACCACGACCGGGCCTCCTCCAACGAGAGGTTCTCGGGAACGGCGTAAGTCCGCCCTTCAGTCACGATGGCGGAGAAGAAGGGGTAGATCTCGGGCCAGTCGGTGTCGACCGCCTCTCTTATGATCACGGGCCGGGGTTGCAGGCGACGCTCACGGTCACGCCTTGGGCGTGGAGTGAACCGTCGACGACTTCGGGCCGGCGCCTTCCGCGTTCGTCGCGAGGACGACGCAGTAATACTCGGTGCCGTTCTTGAGCTTGCCAACCTTCTTCGACGTGGAGTCAGCGTGGGGCTTGGCCGTGGGCGTTCCCTTGGTGGACACCGACTTGGACGTGCCGCAGAAGAGGCGGTAACCCGTGATTGCGAGTCCGCCGTCTGACGAGGGTGCGCTCCAGCTGATCGTGATCGACTCGTCGCCCCTCTTGGCTGACACGCGCTGTGGAGCCGAGGGCACGCTCGTCTGGAACTCGTAGGCACCCGCGTCGCAGGCAGTCTGACCGAATGCTCCCGGCCGGTGGTCGCCCCGCTCATCAGTCTTCACAGTGCACGTAGCTGCCGGCACGAGATCGATGGCAGAGCTTCCGCTACCGAGAGCGAGCGTCTCAGGGCCAGTCGAGCCGTTCGCGGCGAGTGACGAGGCGAGATCGATGGTCGAGTCGTCGACCTTCGTCGTCGAGCCGTCGAATGCGCAGCTGTCATCGGACTCTGCGTTGTAGCCGCCGTCAACGACCGGGTAGGTGCCGCTGGCGTAGGTGCACGGGGCAGAGTCGAGGATTGAGGCCGTGACCGTGAGACTCTTCTCGGTGTAGTTGAGGAGCCCGCCGCCGTACGGCGCGGTGTCGTTGGAAAGTGTGTCGTCGAGCAAAGTGGCGGTGTAAGTGTTGTAGATGCCTCCACCGTCCACGCTGGCGCTGTCGCCCGACAACGTGTCGTTGGTGAGCGTGACGGTGCCTGCGTTGTCGACCACCCCGCCATACCCCGCGCTGTCGTCGGCGAAGGTGTCGTCGTTGAGGGTGGCGGACCCGGACGCGGTGTTGTACAGCACTCCACCCTCTTCTGCGCCGGACACTCCCGACACGCTGTCGCCGGTGAGGTTGGCAGTGCCGAGGTTGTAGAGGGCGGCGCCGCCGAAGCTCGCGTGGACGGTAGAGCTCCCATCGACAGTAGAGAACGTGTCGTCGGTGAGGTTGACGTCAGCGCCGTCCTCGTTGTAGACGGCCCCGCCCTCACTAGCCGAATCGTCCGAGAACTCGTCGTCCTTGAGAGTGAGCCCGGCGTCATTGAGCACCGCTCCGCCTATGTCACTGTCGTATCCGGTGCCACCCGTAAAATCGATGCCGCTGATCGTCACTTCGATGTTCGTGTCGTTCTGGACGAACAGATCGGTACCGGATCCCGCGCCGTCGACGATGGTGCTGCCTGATCCGGCGCCTTCGATCGCGAGGGTGTACCCGATGTTGCCCGAGTCGGCGATGTCGAGGTTCTCGTCGTAGGTACCCGCGGCCACGTCGATTGTGACGTCGTCGGTCGTCAGCTGCTCGGCCGCAGTGATGGCGTCTGAGATCGTCGCGCACGCCGAGGTACCGGTGCCGGTGCATCCCATCGTGGCTGTGCCTTCGGTGCTGACCCACAGAGTGACGTCCGTCGTGGCAGAGGCCGTCGTCGCAGCCGCCGCGCTGACCGCGAAGAAGCCGATTGCTAAGAGGACGCCGAAGGCACCGCGCAAGCACCGCCCCGCCCTGCGTCCGACCGATTGATCAGCGTCACTTCGCATATTCCCTCCACGCAGGCAATTCGATTCCTGAGAAGGGTAACAGCAGGCAGAAAGCAGAGGCGATCCCGAGGCACCAGCGGGATTCAGCGGCCACGATTTGGGATGACCCTTGGATTCGCACCGCGAGCTGGCTAATGTCGTCTTTGTTCGGTCGCCTTGTTTGTCGGCCGAGAAAGGACAGGCGGAGATGGCAATCACTGTCAGACGCCTCAGTATCGCCGTGGCGAGCCTCGCTCTTGCGGGAGGGACCGTTGGCCTCGGTGCGGCAGCAGCTGATGCGTCGAGCGTGCATCGGCAAGCGACACCAGCCTGGGAAGGTGGTGGCAGTGGCGGTGGCAGGCACCACCATCATCACCACCATCACAATGGTGGCGGCGGCTGTTCAGGCACCACGACGACGACTAGCACGTCAACCACCACGACTACGGCGCCGCCGAACGGCTGAGTCACACCGCTGGCTGAGTGTCACGCGACGAGCGAGCCTCACTGAGGTCGCAGTGCCTGGGCCAGTTCCTCGCGGCTCGTAACCCCGAGTTTGCCGTACACGGCCTGAAGATGATTCTCCACGGTTCGGACTGAGATGAAGAGCTTGGCGGCGATCTCTTTCGTCGTCGCGCCGCCGGCCGCGAGCGCGGCTATCTCGTGCTCCCTCCGGGTGAGGGCGAGCTGCCGGCCTTCCCGCGGGCGCTCGGCGCCGAGGCCCGGAGTCCAGACGTCGCCACACTCGGCTATGAGCTCTGCAGCCCTCGCGGCCGATGCCGTTGCCCGCCGGGTGAGACCCTCGGCGAGATATCTCGTCGCGGCAGCGGAGCGGGCCTCCGCCGCGAGGAGGAACGCGCCAATCCTCTCGTAACTCAGCGCGACCGCCTCGAGATCGCCGCCCGACCCCCGCTCCAGCGCCGCGGCGTCGTCGGCGAACGTGGCGACCAACCCGCCGTCGACGGTCTCGGCCAACGCGGCCAACCGGCTGACCACCGAGGCGGGATCCCCGAGGCGCGCGAGGTCGTGGAGAAGGTGTGCCTCCGCTACCCATTGATGGTTGGTGGCCGCCCGCTCTGCTGCTTTTCGCAGCTCGTCGCAGCCCCGCGATACCTCACCGGCAGCCACGCTCACCCAAGCTCGGCTGCGATCGATGAGCTCGGCCTCGAAGAGGGTCATCCAGCTCGGCGAGAGGCTGTCCAGTTCGTCCATGGCGGCCGATGCAGGGGCCAAGTGGCCTGCCATCGCCTCGGCGAGCGCCAATCCTCCAAGGCACCAGCGAAGTGCGCCTGTGTCTCGACTCTCCCGGTTCAGTGAGGCTCCCTCGAGGCACGCCTTCGAGGCAGCCGCCAGGTGCCCCTGCGCGATGCCGACCCAGCCCCGCAGCAGTGAGAAGGTGGCTTGACCCTCCTTGTCACCCGCGGCGAGGCAAGCCTCGTAACCCGTCAACGTCTCCAGCTCGGCCTTGGCGAGGTCGCCAGCTGCGACATGGCCCAGCACGGAGCCGATCAGTTGCACTTGAGGGAGCTGGTTGCCATCGGTCAGACGCCGGTGAGCCTCGAGGCCGAGGCGAGCGGTCGCTACGGCATCGGCAGTCCGGCCGAGAAGGGCGCTCGCGATGGAAGAGACATAGGCACCGCGCCCGATCGTCATGTCGTCACCGCTGCCGAGCAACTCGGTTGCCGCCGCGACGACCGACTCGGGATCCCCCTCGAACAGCTTGTTCGTCGCCATCCGACCGAGCAGGCGCAGGCGGGCGTTGACGTCGGTGACGACAGCGAGCGCCTCGTCGAGCACGTCGGCCGCTTTGGCCTGGTCGCCGATCAGAACTGCGAGGTTGTAAGCGCGGGCATTCGCCACGAGGGCAAGCTCTTCGTCGTTCGCACACATGAGCACGAGCCCTGCCAGTACTCGCTCGGCTTCTTCGTGGCGTCCCGACGAGAATTCGGCCTCTCCCAAGGCCAAGCCTGCTTCCACCCCGCCTCCCGAGTCGAAGGCCGCCCGGGCGAGGCGAGCGGCGAGGTCGGTGTCGAACATCTGGCTCGCGCGACGTGCTGCGCGACCGAGGATGGCCGGGTCGCCCGCCACGCCCGCATCCAGCTGCCAGCGGGCGAGGCGCAGGAGGTCCTCACGGCGACGCGCTCCTGTCGTCTCGAGCACCTCGGCCAAGGTCGCCCACAACCTGCGCAGTCGCGAGCGAGGCAGCCGCTGCCGCAAGACCTCGCCGTAGATCGGGTGGGCGAGGCGGGCCTCGGATCGCTTGCCGTCCTGCCGTACCTCGACGAGACCCTGCCGTTCGGCGTCTTCCAGTGCGTGCGGCGTGCTCAACCTCTCGAGCAAAGCAAGGCCGAGCGGCTCGCCCGCCGCCAGCAGCTCGACGACACTCACCGTCTCCGGGCTCAAGCAGCGGAGCCGGGAGTCAACCAGCTCCGCCAGGCGGTCCGGCGCCGTCAGGGGCCGGCGAAGCGCCCAGATCCCACCGTCGTCGACGAGTGCGCCGGACTCGGACGCTCCAACGAGGAGCTCTCGCAAGAACAACGGGTTACCGCCGCTCGACAACCACAACCTGCGCACGCTCGCCCCGGCGACGGGCCCGCCCAGAGCCCGGACGGCCAATTCCGCCACGTCCGCCTCGCTCAGCGGGTCGAGGTCGATCCGGTCGGCCAGCCCGTCCATCCAGAGCGCCACTATCGGCTCCGGAGCCGAGGCAAGGGTCCGGACCGTCGCGAGGAGGTCGCAGGATCGCGAGTGCAGCAACTGGTGGACGAGGGCGGCCGAGCCATCGTCGAGGAGGTGGGCGTCATCGACGACGAGGAGGAGTCGCTGTCCGGGCTCGGCACGCTCGACGATGGCCTGGCTCGCATGACGCAGTAAGCCGAGGAGGCCGTCGGAGGCGATGTCGATCGCCGGGATGAAGGGGGCGAACGCCCCGAAGGGAATCGTGGCAGTGGCGGTGGTGGCGGCAACGAAGGCAGTCGCGTGGCCCATGCCCACTGCCACTTGGGCGACCTCGGCAGCCAGCCTTGTCTTGCCCACGCCTGCCGCCCCCGCGAGCACGTAACCGACCGCATCCGCACCTCTCAGCGCGGAAGTGATCCGGTCCCGCTCGATGTTGCGGCCCACGAGGGGAATCTCTCCCGTGATCGGCCGTTCCACTGCCCCGATTCTCTGCGCTGATTCGCACCGGTGCAACTACGCTCCGCCAGATGACGACGCTCACCGAACCCTGGCTCTACGCCTGGCCGCAATCGGTCGTTGCGGGCGAGACCGTTGCGATAAGGGTCTCCGGCCCTCCGGGACCGGGCGAGCTCCGGATACACCGGATCGGCGTGCACCGCGAGCGCGTCTGGTCCGGCAACATCGAGATCGAGCCGCACGATCTGCCGGCGGACGCTGCGCCAAATGGCTGTCCTTGGCCGGACAGCGCGACCGTCGAGGTGGCCGCCTCGTGGCGAAGCGGTTACTACGAGGTGAGCCTTCTCACCTCGGCCGGCTTTCGTCACGAGGCTGTCTGCTTTTTCGTCGTCCGTGCGGCCGAGGCGGACGAGTCTCGGCCCCTTCTCGTGCTGACGACGAATACCTGGAATGCCTACAACGACTTCGGCGGGCGGAACCTTTACTCCCGCGGGACCCGCGTCTCGTTCGCACGACCGCTCGCACCGGGGTATCTGCGCAAGCCCGAAGGGCCGGGGAGTCGCGTCGCCGTCGTAGATGCCCCCGATCCCGGGATGAGGGCGCACGTAAGATACCTGCGCGAGCACGGGCAGTCTGAGTGGGCAGGCTCTGCGGGGTGGCCGAACGCCGAGCTGCCGTTCGTGCGCTGGGCTGAGGAGTGCGGGTACGAGCTTGACTATGCGATCAACGCGGACCTCGAGCTCGTGCCAGGGCTGCTCGACGGAAGGCGGCTCTACTTGTCGGTCGGCCACGACGAGTACTGGTCCTGGGAGATGCGCGACGCCGTCGAATCGTTCGTCGCCGCAGGTGGGAACGCCGTGTTCTTGTCGGGGAACACGAGTTTCTGGCAGGTGAGACTCGAGGACGACGGTGCGACGATGATCGGCTACAAGGACCAGTTCGCCAAGGACCCGGTCTTCGGCACCGATCGTCAGCACCTTCTGACGTCGATGTGGTCGGACCACCTCATCGAGCGCCCGGAGAACCAGATGACCGGGGTGACGTTCTCGCGTGGTGGCTACCACCGGATCGGGCGGGCCGTCGGCAGCGGTGCGGGCGGCTATACGGTTTACCGGCCCGAGCACTGGGTGTTCGAGGGAACTGATGTCGTGTACGGCGACCTCATCGGAGCGCCTGCGGTGACTGTCGGCTACGAGTGCGACGGATGCGAGTTCACGATGAGCGACGGCCTCCCGTACCCGACCGGAAGAGACGGCACACCTGCTGACTTCCAGATCCTCGGGATGACGCCGGCTCGCCTGTTCGGCCGCGACAACTCGCCCCGGGGCGTGCCCGAGGGTGCGCGCTCGGAGTGCGAGTTCATCGCGTGGCGGGTGCTCGGGAGCGAGACACCTGAGGACGTAGCCCGTTTCGAGCATGGCCACGCGATGATGGGCGTTCACCAACCCGGGGGCACCGTCTTCACGGCGGGCACAACCGAGTGGGCATGGGGGCTCGCGAACCGCGATGCCACCATCGAGCGCATCACCCGGAACCTCATCGACAAGCTGGGTGCCGGGCAAACCGTGAACTAATCGGGCCTCCCGCCCGTAGGACCGTCGACCGGCGCTCGCCGGGGCGGAGTGCGGTTCGACGGGAGGTCGAAGGTGGGACGTTCGCGGCTTCAAACGAGACTGGCTGTGCTGGGTATGTCTGCGGTGGCGGCCATGGGTCTGAGCGCTTGCATGAGCTCTCATCCCTCGGGAGTGCCCCGTAGCCCCCGGACCACGGATCCTGCGGTCCGTCCGTTCGTGTCGTCGCTTCACAAGATCGTCCAGGTGGCTTCGACCGTCCCGGCGAACGGTGACGTGAACCCGTACGGGATCGTGGTCTTGCCCGCAACCACAGGCGCACTCGTAAAGGGCGACTACCTCGTCAGCAATTTCAACGACAAGGCCAACGTGCAGGGCACCGGCACGACGGTCGTGGAGGTGTCGCCCGGTGGGAGGCGGACGCTCTTCGCCAAGATCGGATCGTTGGCTGCCGGCTTGCGCTGTCCAGGCGGGATCGGTCTGTCGACCGCTCTCACCGTCCTGCCCGGCGGATGGGTGGTCGTCGGCAGCGCGCCCGCGGCCGGGCCGTCGGGCACTCCTGCGGTGACGAATCCTGAAGGGTGCCTCCTCGTACTCAACAGTGCCGGCAAGGTCGTCGAGACGTGGTCGAGCCCGGCACTTGACGCCCCCTGGGATCTCACCGCTGCTGTGAGTGGAGGCCGGACGGCGCTGTTCGTCTCGAACGTGCTGAGCAGGCCAGCCTCGGTGGTCGGCGTTCCCCAAGCCGGCCTGTGCATGGTGGATCGGATCGACGTCTCGCTCGGCTCAGGTCCGCCACGGATGACGGGCATGACGGTGATAGGGAACCACTTCCCCTGGGAGGTGGAGAAGTCGGCGTTCGCTCTCGGCCCGACTGGGCTCGCACTCGGGCGCAACGGGACCTTGTACGTCTCTCAGACGCTCGTCAACCACATAACTGCCATTCCCGACGCGGTGACGCGGACCACGGCGGTCGCCGACGGCACGAGCACCCTCACCGCCGGCAACTTCCTCGATGGCCCGCTCGGCATGGTCCTTGCACCCAACGGTGACCTGATCGTGACGAACGGTGGCAACGGGAACGCTGTCGAGATCTCCCCGGCGGGCCGGCAGATCGCCAAGGTGACCCTCGCCAAGGACGGCGCGGGGGACCTCTTCGGACTGGCCCTGACCGCCAACGGCCGCGGGATCGTGTTCGTGAACGACGGCAGCAACGCTCTCGACACAGCAACCCTCGGGTGAACCCAACCGTGGCGACGGCCGTACACTCCCGACATGCGTGAAGGAGACCTCGTAGACGACTTCGAACTGCCTGCCGACGACGGGAGCACGGTGAAGCTCTCCGACGAGCTCGCGAAGGGCCGGGTGGTCCTGTTCTTCTACCCGAAGGCGATGACTCCAGGCTGTACGGCCGAGAGCTGCATGTTCCGGGACCGGGGCTCGGAGTTCGCCGACCTCGGTGCACGGCGGCTAGGGATCAGCCTCGATTCAGTGGACAAGCAGCACGAGTTCTCGGCCAAGCATGGTCTCGATTACCCGCTGCTCTCCGACAAAGGTGGAAAGGTCGCCAAGACATTCGGCGTCAAGCGGCCGGGCCTTCCCTTCACCAAACGAGCGACTTTCGTCATCGACACCGACAGCCGCGTGCTGGCGGTGATCCAGAGCGAGTTCAACACCGACAAGCATGGCGAGGACGCGCTTGCAGTGTTGAAGGCGAAGGGCGCCGCTGCTCAGTAATCAGCTAAGGGAGGCCGCTCGAAGCTCCTAGTGGTCAGTTGCACCTGTGCGCGGTGCGACGCTCTCGAGACCCGGAGCTGCGATGGCCGTCACCGCGGCGTGATAGGTGCTCTCGGACACCGAGTCGCCGCAGGCGACGTAGGCCCGGAGGACCAGCACGTCGGCGATGCTGAGCGTGTTGGGGCTGCCGGACAGCGGCAGTGGTGGCAGCAGCGAGGGGTCACGCCGGATCTCTGCCCGGAGCGCCGCGCTCGCGGTGGTAGCCGCCGTCGCCTTCAGCTTCGCAGCAGCGTCGTAGGCGCGATCGATCAGCGGGTCGGCTTCGCTGTCACGGCCGGCGAGGATCAGAGCGAGCGCGCGGAACACGCCGAGAAGATCGCTCATCACGCCTAGGTCAGGCCGGTTCGGCCTCTCGACGTGCTCGAGGGCCTCGGTGGGCCGCCCGGCGAGGATCAGCTCGATCTCGATGATGAGCCGTGCCATCGCCACTATCGGCTCGGTCGCGGAGACTGGCGGGAAGGGCGGCGTAGCGCCCGGGACACCTCCGGCCACAGCGGCGGAGTAGCTCGCAGCCCAGCCGAGCCAGGCCTCACCTGGCTGGACCGAGCCGAGCGCTCGTTGGAGGGCGGCCCCCCGATCGGCCGTCACGTCGAGGCGACCGCTGAGGCGCGCCATGACCACGAGCAGGCTCCAGCCTTGAACCGCCAGATCGCGGGCGTCGAGCTCCTCGGCGAGCTCCACTAGACGAAGAGCGAACCCCTCCGCGTCGGCTACGTCGGCCGCGCCGCCGCAGAAGGACCTGAAGAAGTGATTCCAAGTCAGGGTCGAGAGCGTGTTCAGCTGCCTCGCGCGGTCACCGGCGGCGTCGGCCGACTCGAGGGCACGCGCCAGCCACATCGGCACGCGCTCATCGGTCGGCTTCACCAAGCAGAGAAACGAAGTAGTCGCGAGCTCGCCCGGCTCGTCACCGGTCTCCTCGAACAACTCGAGCGCATGCTCGAGCGCGGCGACCGCCTCGGGCAGCCGGCTCAGGTTGAAATAGGAGACGCCGGCGTTCGAGTACGCCCAGGCCTCTTTGCTCGAGTTGCCTGCCTCGTGCCACCGCTTCGCCACCTCCTCGAGGCGCGGTGCCGCCCATGAAGGATTGTTGAATGCCTCTGAGTTGGCTGCGGTGTGGTCCCGCTCCATCGCGACTTCAGGGTCGTCCGGGTCATCTTCGATGAGGGCGAGCACTGAAAGAGCGCTCGGATGCTGACCAGTGAGCGCTTGCATGTTCGCGAGCGCGAACAGCGCGGATGGACGGCGGCAACCGAGGCTGACTGCTCGCTCGAGGACGCGCATCGCATCACGGTGCCGGGAGAGCTTGTAGAGCTGCTCGCCCTCGTCGGCGAGTGCTTCGGCGGCTTGAAGGGCTAGGTCCGCGTCGGCGGAGAGGTACTCGGCCGCCCGGCTGAGGTGGCGGGCACGTTCCTCGCCGTTCGACGCTGTGGTTGCCGCGCGGCGGTGGAGATCGCCGCGGAGGTTGCGCGGCAGGGTCTCGTAGGCAACCTCGCGCAAGAGCGAGTCCGCCGCCTCGTACGAGCCGTCAGAGCCGTGGCGGAGCATGCCCGAATCGACGAGCGAGCGCAGCACGCTCTGAGCCTGAGGTGTGCCGAGCTGAGTGACTTGCTCGGCGGTTGCGGACTCGCCGATGACGGCGACGTGTTGCAGGCAGAGCTTCATGCGGGGCTCGAGCGCGTCGAGCCTCGCCGCGAGGACGGCCTGAAGGGTCGCCGGAATGGCCTCGTACGCCGCCAGCCGGTAGCAACCTTCGGCTTCGACGAACAGCCCACGCGTCTGCGCCATCGCCACGAGCTCGCGGAGGTAGAGCGGGTTGCCGTTGGCTCTTTCGGCCAGGAACTCGGCTGCTTCGCCCGACAAGGGCATCTCCGGAACGAGCTCACCCGCGAGCGCGACTGCGTCAGCGCGAGGGAGTGGGCCGAGGCGGACCGAGGTGGCGTCGGGGAAGCGCGCGAGCCAGTCACCCGGCTCGGCACGCCCGGAGAGCAGCATCAGCACTGATACGCCGCTAAGCCGGCTCGCGACGTCGTTGATGATCTCGAGCGTGCGGTCATCGCTGTTGTGCATGTCGTCGAGGGCGAGGAGGAGCGGCCCCTGCTTAGCCTTCTCCTGCAGGAGGCGGACGAACGCCCAGAGCTGTTCTTGCTGCATGCCCTCTGGTTCGATCGAGCCGAGGGACGGATCGAGCTCCCCCGCGACCGATCGCACGCGCGCGTTCACCGCCGCATCCATGGCGGGGCCGAGCTGGCGGGCGATCTCCTTTGCGAGACGGGCACCGCCCATCACGCCGTAGGCCGGATAGGTCGCACGGATGATGGTGGCGTCCGCAGTTGCGGCGGCGACGCTGGCGAGCTCGCTCTGCAGGCGGGTCTTGCCCGAGCCGGCTTCACCGGTGAGCAGGAGCACGCGGGTCTGGCGCTCTTTCAGGGCGCGGCGCCACTGAGCCTCCAAGAAACCCAGCTCGTCATCGCGCCCTACAAGCCGCGGGCCACTGGCTGACCACTCGGTGTCGGTCGGCCGCAACGACTCGGCGACCCAGACTTCGACGGGCTCTCGCTTGCCTTTCAGGAGCACGGGCTGGTGCTCACGGAATCGGACTCTTCCCCGGGCCAGCTCAACGGTGAGGCGTCCGCAGAGGACCTCGCCCGGACCGGCCGCCTTCTCGAGACGGGCAGCCACGTTGACGGTGTCGCCGATGACCGTCATGTCCCCGGCCCTGCCAACCGCCGTCGCCATGACCTCGCCGGAGTTGACCCCGATCGAGAACGCCAGGTCTCCGCCGAGATCTCTCATGGCGAGCGCGGCTGCCACCGCTCGCTCGGCGTCGTCGTCATGTGCTGTGGGCACGCCGAACACTGCCATGACCGAATCGCCCATGAACTTGTCAACTGTCCCGCCGTGCGCCTCTACGGCTTCGCCCAGCTCCCGGAAGGCCGTGTCGACCATGTGGGCCACGACCTCGGGATCGGTCCGCTCCGCGAGCGACGTGAAGCCCACGACGTCGGCGAACAAGACAGTGGCGAGCTTGCGCTCGTCGAGCCGCTGGCCTGCGGTCGTGGTGGAGGCGGCGACGGCGCCCTCGAGAATGGCGCCGCACTTGCCGCAGAAGCGCTGGTCAGGAGGATTGGGCGCGTAGCAAGACGGGCACGTAGCCACGGCCAGGGCCGAACCGCATTGCCCGCAGAACGCGTTGGCATCGGGATTTGCGCTGTCACAGCTGGGGCAGACAGCCACGATCTCAGAGTACCGGCCGTAGCCCTTCGTGGCGCTCAGTCAGCGGACGAGCCGGAAGAAGGAGCGGAGCTCGCCTACGAAAAGGTCCGGTTGCTCCAAGGCGGCGAAGTGGCCGCCGCGGTCTAGCTCGTTCCAGTAGCGCAGATCTGTGAAGCGCCCCTCCGCCCAGCGCTGCGAGATGCGCACGATCTCCTTCGGGAAGATCGAGCAACCGGCAGGGACGCTGACGGGGTCGGTGTTGCCTTTGTTGAAGCTCTCCCAGTAGATCCGCGCC
>JBKQLZ010000243.1:0-10272 GCA_052146895.1 Acidimicrobiales bacterium | reverse complement strand
GGTCCCGGTCATAGGCAATGGCGTCGTCGTCGACCCGGCCGTGCTGTTGAAGGAATGCGAGATGCTCGAGGGACGGGGCATCGACACGAGCCGGCTCGTCGTGTCGGGCAACGCTCACTTGATCATGCCGTACCACTACGAGCTCGATCTCATGACCGAGCGCTTCCTCGGCCACAACAAGCTGGGCACGACAAAGCGCGGTATCGGCCCCGCCTACGCGGACAAGGCCGCCCGGATCGGCCTTCGGGTGCAAGACCTCCAGGATCCGAAGATCTTCCGGGAGAAGCTCGACGTCGTTCTCAGGGAGAAGAACGCCATCTTGTCCCGCGTGTACAACCGGCTGCCTCTCGACGGAGACGAGATAGCCGACCTCTACCTCAGGGAGCTCGCGCCGCGCATCGAACCGATGATCGGCGACGCGGTCGCGCTCGTCCACTCGGCACTCGCCGTCGGCGAGCAGGTGATGCTCGAGGGAGCACAGGCCACCTACCTCGACGTCGACCACGGGACGTATCCCTTCGTGACCTCGTCGAACCCGACGGCGGGAGGCGCCTGCGTCGGCACGGGAATCGGGCCGCGCGACATCTCCCGCGTCGTCGGGATCGTGAAGGCATACGTGACACGTGTGGGCTCGGGGCCGTTCCCGACTGAGGTTGACGGGGAGATCGCCGACTTGCTCGTCGAACGGGGGGGTGAGTACGGGACCAACACAGGGAGGCGCCGCCGCCCGGGTTGGCTCGATCTCGTGATGCTTCGCCACGCGGCCCGCCTGAACTCGCTCTCGGAGCTCGCCATCACGAAGCTCGACATCCTGTCCGAGTTCCAGACGATCAAGGTCTGCGTCGCGTACGAGGGACCTGACGGGCAAAGGTACGAGCACATGCCTTATCACCAATCCGTGCTTCACGCGGTGAAGCCGATCTACGAAGAGCTTCCGGGATGGGGCAGCGATCTCGCCGGCGCGACGACCGTGGCGGACCTGCCCGACGCCGCCCGACGATACGTCGAGCTCGTGGCTGAGCGGTCCGGCGTGCCAGTGACCTTCGTCGGTGTCGGCCCCGGCCGTGAGCAGTACGTCTCCTTCGCAGCGTGAAAGTCTGCATCGTCGGCTCGGGCGCACGCGAGCATGCCCTGGCGGTGGTCATCGCCCGTTCGGCCGATGTCGTGGTCACCCCTGGCAACCCGGGAATCAACGGTCTGGCTCGAAGCGGTCACGCCCTCGCGACGACGACCGCGCCGCCCGAAGAGATCGAGGCCGACCTCTTCATCGTCGGACCCGAAGCGCCCCTCATAGGCGGCTTGGCGGATCGGCTCAGGGCCAAGGGCAAGCTCGTCTTCGGCCCCGGAGCGGACGGTGCGCGCCTCGAGGGCTCGAAACAGTACATGAAGCAAATCGCAACCACAGCCTCAGTCCCGACCGCCCGCTGGGCGTCCTTCGCTACTTGGGAGCTGCCGCAGGCCCGTGAGTTCCTGAGGGGTCTCCACGGCCGGTACGTCGTGAAGACGGACGGGATCGCGGCAGGGAAGGGCGTTCTCGTCACCACCGATCTCGCCGAGGCCGAGGCCGACGTCGAAGCCAAGCTGTCAGGCACGTCGTTCGGTGCAGCCGGGCGCCGGGTCGTCATCGAGGAAGGCTTGACCGGCCACGAGCTCTCGCTCTTCGCTGTGTGCGACGGCAAGCGGATCGTTGCCCTCAGCCCGGCACAGGACTACAAGCGGATAGGGACCGGCGACACAGGGCCGAACACCGGAGGGATGGGTTCCTACTCGCCCGTCCCCGCCGTCGGCAGTGCCCTCGTCGGCACGATCGTCGACCGCATCGTCGAGCCGACGCTCGCTGCCCTGCGCCGCGACGGCGTGGACTACCGGGGTGTCCTGTACGCCGGTTTGATGATCGGGAGTGAGGGGCCACGGTTGATCGAGTTCAACGTGCGTTTCGGCGATCCCGAGAGCCAGGTGGTCCTGCCTCGGCTCGAGAGCGATCTCGTCGAGCTGCTCGCCGCCGCCGCGAGCGGCGACCTGATCTCCGTCCCCGAGCCCCGCGTCTCGCCCGAGGCCGGCGTCTGTGTCGTCGCCGCTACGCCGGGTTACCCGACGGCTCCGGAGACGGGGGGTCTCATCACCGGGGTGGCCGAGGCGGGTACCCTCGATGATGTGATCGTCTTCCACGCCGGGACCATGGTCGACGACGCTGGCAACCTGCGGACCGCCGGAGGCCGAGTGATCTGCGTGAGCGCCTTCGGCGCCGGCATCGAGAGCGCCCGGCGGCTCGCCTACCGAGCTATGGACCGGATCCACTTCGACGGCATGCAGGTCAGGGACGACATCGCTGCGAAGCCGCTCGCGACGCTCGGCTCGTGAGGACTGCTTCGTGATCCCTCGCTACTCGTTGCCGGAGATGGAGGGTTTGTTCTCCGACGAGTCACGTCTCTCCTTGTGGCTCGAGATCGAGCTTCTCGCCATCGACGCTTGGGCCATGCTCGGCGTGATCCCGGCCGAGCAGGCAGCTGCGTGCCGCGCGCGGGCGCCGAAGGTCGACCAGGCCTTTGTCGAGGCTGTCCTCGAGCGCGAGCAGGTCACCGATCACGACGTCGCGGCCTTCGTCGACGTGGTGCAAGCCGCCATCGGCGCCCCGGAGGGGAACTGGGTCCACCACGGGCTGACGTCCTCCGATGTCGTCGACACCGCTCTGTGCGCCACCCTCACCCAAGCGGCCGACCTACTGCTCGTGGGCGTCGACGACCTGATCTCGACGCTCAAGCGGCGGGCGATCGAGCACGCATCCACACCCATGGTCGGGCGGACTCACGGCATGCACGCCGAGCCGACGACCTTCGGCAACAAGCTGGCGTTGTTCTGCCTGCAAGCTGGCCGTGACCGCGACCGGCTGCGGGCCGCGCGCGCCAACGTCGCCGTCGGCAAGCTCTCGGGAGCGGTCGGCACCTACTCCAACATCGACCCGTCGGTCGAGGAGCACGTGTGCCACGCACTCGGGCTCCGGCCCGTGCCGGCCACGCAGGTGATCGCTCGCGACCGCCACGCCGAGTACCTCTACGCGTGCGCCGCGATCGGCACGACGATCGAAGCGATCTCCCTCGAAGTGCGCCACCTGCAGCGCTCCGAGGTGGGCGAGGCGGAGGAGGCATTCGGCGCCGGGCAGAAGGGCTCGTCGGCGATGCCGCACAAGCGCAACCCGATAACGGCCGAGCGTCTGTGCGGCCTCGCCCGGGTGCTGCGCGGGTACGCCATCGCCGGGCTGGAGGATGTCGCGCTCTGGCACGAGCGCGACATATCGCACAGCTCGGTCGAGCGGATCGTGCTCCCTGACGCGAGCCTTGTCGCTTACTACGCCCTGCGCCGTGCGACCAAGATGGTCGACGGCCTGGTCGTGCATGCCGAGCGGATGCTCGAGAACCTCCTCGAAGGTTCCTACGGCCTCGTCTTCTCTCAACCGGTCCTGCTCAGCCTCGTGGAATCGGGGCTAACCCGTGACGACGCCTATCGGATCGTGCAGCGCGACGCCAGGCGTGCATACGAGGAGCGCCGCGCTTTCCGCGAGGTCCTCGAGAAGGACCCCGACGTTGTCGATGCCCTCGCGGCAGCGGGAATCGAGACGCTCGCCGTGCTCGACCAAGCGTTCGATCTGGACCGGGCGCTGCGCTACGCACACAGGACGATCGAGAAGCTGGAGGAGCTCGGCGAATGACGCTGCCCCACGTCTACTCAGGGAAGGTCCGCGACATCTACGACGCCGGCGATGGCCTGCTCTTGATGGTCGCTTCCGACCGGATCTCCGCATTCGACCGGGTCTTCGCCGAGCCGGTGCCGGACAAGGGGCGGGTCCTGACGGCGATGACCGCTTTCTGGGACGAGGCGCTGCGCGACGTCGCACCGACACATCTCGTGACGGCGGACCCGGGCGGGTTCCCCCCCGAGGCTGCGTCGATCGCGGGCGTCGCGGGCCGGGGGATGCTCGTTCGCAAGGCCGAGATGCTCCCGATCGAATGCATTGTGCGCGGGTACCTCGCCGGCTCCGCCTACAAGGAGTACCGGGCAAGTGGGACCATGCACGGTACGCGACTCGCCGAAGGCCTGCTCGAGTCGGAGCGACTCGCCGTGCCCGTGTTCACGCCGTCGACGAAGGCCGATGTCGGCGTAGGCCACGACGAGAACATCACGTTCGCCAAGGCGAGCAGCCTCGTCGGCGCCGACGTCGCAGGCAAGGCGCGAGAGATTTGCACCACCGCATACCAGCGAGGCGCCGAGCGGGCGCACCTGCACGGGATCATCGTGGCGGATACGAAGTTCGAGCTCGGCTTCATCGACGGCGAGCTCGCGATCTGCGACGAGATATTGACACCGGACTCGTCACGCTTCTGGCCGGCGGACGAGTGGAAGCCCGGAAGTGCGCCGCCGTCGTTCGACAAGCAGCCGGTCCGCGACTGGGCCGAGTCGACGGGATGGGACAAGTCCTCTGACCCCCCTCCACTCCCGCCTGAAGTGGTGGCAGCCACAAGACAGCGCTACGTCGAGGCTTACGAGCGCATCACGGGTAAGAAGCTGACTGACTGGTTCGGCGGAAGCGATGTCGCCTCGTGAGATTCTCCGTGATCGTGGAGGTGACCGGGTTGGACGGCATCGCCGATCCTGAAGGCCAGACCATCGAGCGGGCACTGCCGGCGCTCGGCTTCGAGGGCGTCGAGCACGTGCGGGTCGGAAAGGTCATCCGGTTCGAGCTCGACGCAGGCGACGAGGATGCCGCGCGGGCGACCTCGGAGGAGCTTTGCCGGCGGCTTCTCGCCAATCCCGTCATCGAGCAGGCCGCGGTGTTCGTCGCTCCGGCCGGTAAGGCACAATGACTCGTCTCGCGGTCGTGGTGTTCCCCGGCTCGAACTGCGAGCACGACGTCGTTGCGGCACTCGCGGTGGTCGGCATCGGTGCGACGCTGGTCTGGCACACCGAACGTGACCTGGGCGGCGCCGATGGTGTCGTGCTCCCGGGAGGTTTTGCGCACGGCGACTACCTCCGCCCGGGTGCGATCGCCCGGTTCTCCCCGATCATGGCGGCGGTGTCGGATCTGGCGCAGGCCGGAGGCCCGGTCATTGGCATCTGCAACGGCTTTCAAGTTCTGACGGAAGCTGGCCTCTTGCCGGGGGCTCTCCGGAGAAACGCAGGCCTCCGCTTCCTATGCCGAGCCACCCGCGTACGCGTCACCAGCACACGGTCGGCCCTCACGAGCGGATGCGAGAACGGACAGCTCCTCGATCTGCCGATCAACCACAACGAGGGGAACTTCACCTGTGACGACGCCACGCTCCGTCGCTTGATCGACAACGACCAGATCGTCTTGACTTACGTGGACAACCCGAACGGATCTGTCGGTGACATAGCCGGGATCTGCAACGAGAGTCGCAATGTCGTGGGCCTAATGCCTCACCCCGAGCGAGCAAGCAGCGCTCTGCTGGGATCGCTGGACGGCCTCGACCTTCTCCGCTCGCTCATGAACAAGCCGCCGGTGTCTCTCTCTTCTGTTGCCGATCCGGGAGTTACTGCTCGATTCGCTGCCGCGAACTAACCGCGGCGACTCCAATGGATACCGGCCTGCGAGAGGACGTCAGCCGAGACTCCTGCCTCGCGCCAAGTGGCGTAATCGATCCCCTTGCGCTCGCCATATTCCGCCGCGACCTCGACGAATGCTTCTTCGAGGCTTGGCAGGTCGTCTTCGACCTCTTCGCTCCGGGTCGCGAGGCGACGCTCGAGGTTGCGCCGCTCCTGGATCAGGTGGACCCGCTGCAATGGGTCAGCGTTGGCGATACGAGTCTCGACTTCGGCCAGCCGCTCCTGCAGAGATTCGACGCTCACTTGGCGCCCACGCTGAGGCTTGTTCTGCTCGAGAGCGATGAGGTAGCGGCGCACCGCGTGACTCTGCCGGCGACCGGCGGCGAGAGCGTCCTTATGTTCGTTCGACAGGGCCGACTTAGCTGTTCTCTTCCGGGGAGGCATAGCACCATTGTCACTCTCGCGCCCATCATTTGCAAATCAGCGCAACAGTTGAGAGCCGACTCATTCAAGCGCAAGACGCGACACTCATGCACCGTCAAGCGGGCGCACCGCCGAGCGGTAGATGCCCCGGAGGAGCACCGATGAGCAACACAGACGCGAACGAAGTACACCGGGTGCTCGGGCTCACGGATAGCGAGCTCGCGCTCATTGTGGGTGTCCTCGGTCGGGAGCCGATGCCGCTCGAGCTCGCCATGTATTCGGTGATGTGGAGCGAGCATTGCTCCTACAAGTCCTCGCGCATCCATTTGCGTCGCTTGCCCTCCGAGGGAGCCGACGTCCTTGTCGGGCCGGGAGAGAACGCAGGGGTAGTCGACGTCGGAGACGGCGTCGCTATCGCCGTGCGTATCGAAAGTCACAATCACCCGTCTGCCGTCGAGCCATATCAGGGAGCGGCGACAGGCGTAGGCGGCATTCTCCGCGATGTGTTCACTATGGGCGCCCGCCCAATAGCCCTCATGGATCCCCTGTTCTTCGGTGACCTGGACGACGCTCGCAGCCGCTTCATCTTCGACGGAGTCGTCCGCGGTATCTCGGGCTACGGCAACTCGGTCGGCGTCCCGACCGTCGGCGGTCAACTCACGTTCTCGCGGACCTATAGGGGCAATCCGCTCGTCAACGTGTTCTGTCTCGGGTTGCTGCCGATCGACCGCCTCGTGCTCGGGAGGGCGTCCGGCGTCGGCAATCTCGCCGTTCTCCTCGGTTCCCTCACCGGCCGTGACGGGATCGGGGGCGTGAGTGTGTTGGCGTCGGCGGGTTTCTCTGGGGATGAGGCAGAGGAGGACTCGAAGCGCCCCAGCGTCCAGGTTGGTGACCCCTTCGAGGAGAAACGCCTCATCGAAGCCTCCCTCGACCTCCTCGACCAGGGACTCGTCGTGGGTATCCAGGACCTCGGCGGCGCCGGGCTCAGCTGCGCCACGAGCGAGACAGCTGCGCGTGCTGAGCTCGGCATGGACGTCGATGCGTCCGCGGTGCCCTGCCGGGAGCCCGGAATGACGCCGATCGAGATCATGACGAGCGAGAGCCAGGAGCGGATGCTCGCGATCGTCAGCCCTTCCTCGCTCGACCAGGCCCTCGCCACCTGTGCTCGCCACGAGGTGAGAGCGACAGTCATCGGACGGGTCACCGAACCCGACCGCGATGGCGTCGGGCGGGTCGTCGTGCGAGACGGCGAGGGCGTGGTGGTTGCCGATGTGCCGGCGAAGTCGCTCGCCGACGAGGCGCCGCTGTACCACCGGCCGCTCGCCGAGCCGGCCGATCTGGCGGAGAGGCAGCGGCCCGGCGCGGGTGCCGTGCTGGCGGGGTTTGGGGCTGGCACAGGGGCAGGGGCCGCTCCGGATTGGCCCTGGGACCTGTCGGCTCAACTGCTGTCGATGGCCTACGATCCGGCCTTCGTCTTCCAGCAATACGACCATCAGCTCTTCTTGAACACCGTTCTCGGCCCAGGTGCTGCCGATGCGACGGTCTTGCGGCTGGCGGCCCCGGGAGTGCCCTTCACCGGAAAGGGCCTTGCGCTGACGACGGACGCCAACCCCGGCTGGTGCGCCGTCGACCCACGTGCGGGAACCGCTGCGACCGTCGCCGAGGCCGTCCTCAACGTCGCATGCGTGGGCGGCCGCCCCGTCGCAGCTGTCGACTGCCTGAATTTCGGCAATCCCGAGCACCCAGTCGTCATGTGGCAGCTGTCAGAGGCGATCGACGGCATGGCCGAGGCGTGCCGTGCGCTCGGGGTACCGGTCGTGGGCGGCAACGTCTCTCTCTACAACGAGAGCGACGGGGAGGACATCTTTCCGACCCCCGTGGTCGGCATAGTCGGCGTCATCGACGACCTGTCGGAGCGACCTCCCGGGATCGGGCTGACCTCCGGATCGACATTGGTGCTGCTGGGAGAGCCGTCGTCGGCACTCGGCGGGTCGAGGTGGTGCCTGGACGTGCTGCGCGAGCAAGGCGGGCCGCTCGCACCGTTGGACCTTGTCGCGCACGTCGAGCTGTGCGAGCTCGTCCGGTCCCTCGCGGCGGAGCGCTCGCACGAGCTCGGCGTGGTGGGCATTCACGACGTGGCCGACGGTGGCTTGGCGCTCTGCCTTGCCGAGATGTGCGCTGCGTCCGGCGTGGGCGCCACCACCAGCCCCGGTGCGGTCACGACGCCCGCCGAGGTGTTCAGCGAAGCTCCGAGCAGGGTCATGGTGGCGACGCTGGAACCCGAGGCGGTGTTGAGAGCGGCCGCCGGCGCTGGGGTGCCCGCCCGGGTGTTGGGCCAAGGCGGCGGTGACCGCCTCGTCGTCGCTGGCCTGTTGGACCTCTCGGTCGAAGATCTCGTCGCCGCCCGTTCGGAGCGGTTGCCGGACGCGGCGGCGCACGCTCAGGGCTGACCGTGCTCGGGCTCAGGCCCGATGGATCAGAAACGTCCCCGTCGCCCGACTCACAAGATTCCCGTCGGCGTCCTCGATCCGCGCCTCGGCGAAGGCGATCGACCGCGTCTCGCGCATCACAGCCCCACGGACCGCGAGCCGGTCGCCGGCGGAAGCGGGCCGCATCGTCTCGGTCTTCATCTCGATCGTGGCCTTGGTGCGGTCCTTCCCCTTCAGGCCAGCGTTGACGGCGAAGTTCAACGCTGCATCAAGCACGACCGAGTGCACGCCGGCTTGGACGATCCCGTGCGGGTTGCACGCGAGGGGCTTCGGCTCCCACACCGCCGTCGCCCATCCTGCCTGGTCATCGTCCTCGATGCCGTAGTCATCGAAGCCAACTCCGATCGCACCGAGAATCGCCATGCCGCCGTCTCCGAGCCAGCGGCTCATGTCCTTCGGTGGAGCCTCCGCCTCGGCGTCAACAGCGGCGGCATCGGGGGTCGGGTGTTTGGTCACGGCAGCCATGCTAGGGATCCTTGAGCGGATTGCGGGAGTGGTGCCTGTGTTTCACCGGCGATACGCTATTGATTGACACGTCAGTTTGTCCGCTTGCGTCGGCCAGACGCCGCCGCGCCAACAAGTCTCGAGGAGACAACAAATGCCCAACGCAGTGATCGTGGACGCCGTTCGCACCCCCGGAGGGAAGCGCAACGGCAAGCTGTCGGGCTGGCACCCGGCGGATCTCGCAGCCGAGACATTGAAGGCCATCGCAGAGCGCAACGACCTCGACCCCGCTCTCGTCGACGACGTCGTCATGGGCTGTGTCATGCAGGTCGGCGACCAGTCGGTCAACGTTGGGCGCAACGCTGTTCTCGCGGCTGGATGGCCCGAGTCGGTCCCGGCCACCACGGTCGACCGCCAGTGCGGCTCGTCCCAGCAGGCCCTCCACTTCGTCGCCCAAGGCGTGATGGCTGGTGCCTACGACATCGCCATCGCCGCGGGCGTCGAGACCATGACCCGCGTCCCGATGGGCGCCTCCATAGGCTCTGGTGTCGGCTTCCCGTTCGGCCCGACAGTCCGTACCCGCTATGAGCCTGTCGGTGGCCTCGTGCCCCAGGGCATCTCTGCCGAGATGATCGCCGACCAGTGGGGCCTGTCCCGTGACGAGCTCGACGCGTTCGGAGCGCGGAGCCAGCAATTCGGCCTGCGGGCTACCGAGGAGGGCCGTTTCGAGCGGGAGATCGTCCCGATCACCGTGCGGGACGCCGAGGGCAACGCCACCGATGACGTCCTCAGCCGCGACGAGGGCCTGCGCCCCGGCACGACGAGCGAGACGCTCGCCAACCTGAAGCCGGCCTTCAAGGAGAACGGCAAGGTCACAGCGGGGAACTCCTCCCAGATCACCGACGGAGCATCAGCCGTGCTCGTCATGTCGGAGGAGAAGGCGGCCGAGCTGGGGCTCACGCCCCGCGCGCGGTTCGTCGGCTTCTCCGTTGTCGGCGTCGACCCGGTCACGATGCTCACCGGCCCGATCCCGGCCACCCAGAAGATTCTCGAGCGCACCAAGCTGACGATCGACGACATCGACCTCGTCGAGATCAACGAGGCCTTCGCCTCCGTCGTGCTCGCGTGGGAGAAGGACCTCCACCCGGATATGAGCCGCGTGAACGTCAACGGCGGCGCCATCGCCCTCGGCCTCCCCCTCGGCGCGTCGGGCGCCAAGCTCATGGCCACGCTCTTGAACGAGCTCGAGCGCACGGGCGGCCGCTACGGCCTCCAGACCATGTGCGAAGGCGGTGGGCTCGCCAACGCCACCATCATCGAGCGCCTCGGCTAAGGCACTAGCCACGCATCGGATAAC
>JBKQLZ010000242.1:0-9227 GCA_052146895.1 Acidimicrobiales bacterium | reverse complement strand
CCCCATCCGAAAAGTAGCCGTCGACCGGGGCCTGATCGTGATGCCCGACCCAGATCGGGTGCACACCAGGCCGACCCCGACTGCCGGCGGCGGCGCGATGGCGATCGGGTTCGCGATCGCCCTGCTTGCCGCGGGCCAGCTCGGGGTCTTCCATCCCGACTTTGCCAACTCGACCGCGCCTGCCGGTGTGCTCGCCGCTGTCGGCGTGATGTGCCTGCTCGGCCTCGTCGACGACGTCCGGTCAGTCTCCCCGCCTGCAAAGGTGGCCGGTCAGGTCCTGGCCGCTATGACCCTCGTCTTCTTCGGCGTCACGATGACCCAGTTCAAGGTGCCGTTCCTTCCCGGGTACATCGAGCTGTCCTCGACGATCCTGCCCCTCGTCACGGCCCTGTGGGTGATCGGGATCGCGAACGCCGTCAACCTCATCGACGGTCTCGACGGCCTCGCAGCCGGGGTGATTGCTATCGGTGCGGGCGCGTTGTGCATCTACGGGCTGCGGCTTGTCCACCTCGGGGTGCTCTCGTCGAACAACATCGGACCGTTGCTGGCTGCGGCGTGTTGCGGGGTATGTCTGGGGTTCCTACCGCACAACTTCCACAGAGCGAAGATCTTCATGGGAGATACCGGCGCGATGGTGCTCGGGATCATCATGGCGGCGGCCACGATGGAGATCGGCGGACAGGCGACCACCGTCTACTCAGGCACGACTTACTTCTTCTTCGCGCCGCTCCTAGTGCCGCTCGTCATCTTGGGCGTGCCGATCTTCGACACTGCACTCGCTATCGGGCGCCGTGCCATGAGGCGGACGGGGGTGACAGAGCGAGACCTCGAGCACCTGCACAACCGGCTGATGCGCCTCGGGCACGGCCACCGCAGGGCCGTTGTGCTGCTGTGGATCTGGACGTTTGTGCTCTCTGCCCTCGTGCTTTATCCAACCTTCTATCCGAACTGGGACGGGGCGCTCCCATTCGCAGCTGCGATCCTCGCGATAGCCCTCGTGACCATCTTCCGCCCGTCCGGTCGGCACCGTGGCAACCGGACGGCCACCGGTGCACTGGCCACAGGCTCCACCGCAGGTGACGACCTCGACGTCGGTGCGCCTGCGCTCTCGGCCACCAAGGTCGGCCCCTCGACGTCGCGGGCTGGTGGAGGCGGCGACGGGGGTGGCGAAGGACATAGCCGGCCGCACCGCCGCCGTTTTGCCCGGCACCACCCTCCAATGCTAGGATAGATCGACGAAGTGAGCAGCAAGCCCTCGCCGAGCCCGTTCGAGCTACTCGGGCTGGGCGTCTCGATCGCAGCCTGCCTCGTAGTGGGCATGGGCCTTGGGTACTGGCTCGGCGAGAGAGTCGGTGCGAGCGTGCTGCTCACCTTCGCAGGACTGGCTGTCGGCATCGCAGCTGCGGTGGTGACGGTCCGAGCGCAACTCAAGAAATACACATGAGAGCCAGCAGCGTGGCCGGCCCGGTTGACGGACTCGGACGGCATCGCTGCGAGGAAGATGAAGACCTGTAAATGAATTCATTGGGACCCCTACTCGAGCAGTTTTCGCTGCCTGAGATATCGAGCGTGCTTAAGCGCACGGTCTTTGCCGCGCTCGGGATCGGGGTCGTGGCAGTGATCGCCACGCTGTTCGTGTCGCAACCGCTGTTCGGGCTCGGCGTTTGCATCGGCCTTGGCCTCGGCCTGATGAACATCCGGATGATCACGAACCAGACAGCGCGAGTGACGCAGCTTCAGCCTGAGAAGCCGGTGCGCGCGCTCGCGGCCATGACGCTCGCGAGGCTCGGCCTGACCACGGTCGTCGTGATAATCCTCTTCATCGCGGCGGTGTGGCTCGGATTCGGCACAGCCTGCGGGCTCTGCCTGTTCTACCTGCTCTTCGTCGGCAACATCATCACGATGATGGTCCGGCACAAGGTGCCGTCGTGACCCACGGCATCCTCGCTGCCAACATCGCTGTTGGCGACCACGTCTACTCGAAGATCTTCGGCCTCACCTACAACCTCGACGACGTGTTGTGCTGCCTGCTGGCGGCACTCGTCTTCGTCGTGTTGGGGCTCGTCCTGCGGGCAAGGGTGACCGCTGGCGTGCCTGGCAAGATGCAGCTGGCGTACGAGACCATCGTCGGCGCGGTGACCAAGCAGGTAGAGACCTCGATGGGCGACAAGGGTCTCTTCGTCGTCCCCCTCGCGTGCACGTTGTTCATGTTCATCCTCCTGTGCAACTGGCTCGAGATGATCCCCAGCAACCTGGCGGGTCGCCACACGATCCTCGTGTCGCCTACTGGCGACATCAACCTGCCGCTCGCGATGGCGCTCACCGTGATCATCGTCGTGCACTTCACCTGGATCCGGCTGCACGGGCTGAAGAGCTATCTGGGCCACTACTTCAAGCCCTACAAGGTCCTCGCCCCGATCAACTTCATCGAGGAGATGGTGAAGCCGCTCACCCTGGCGCTCCGGCTCTTCGGCAACATCTTCGCCGGCGGCATCCTGATCACCCTGATCGCGGCATTCCCGCCGTCGTGGATCCTGCCGACTCCCGCCCTCGACTTCGTCTGGAAGCTCTTCGACGGCTTCTTCGTCGCTCCCGTCCAGGCGTTCATCTTCTCCCTCCTCACCGTCATCTACATGCAGTCAGCGGTCACGGGCGGTCACTAGGCCCAGGTCGCGCCATCCGCAAGGTCCGTCGCTCGATCCCTTCCAATCCCTTCCCATCCCTTCCAATCCCCACTACCAAACAGGAGAAAGACAACCCAAATGGCACAGACCACCCAGCAAGCGATTCAGCTGGCAGGCGCCATGGTCGGCGGAGGCCTCGCCCTCGGCGGTGGCGCCATCGGTGCGGCCATCGGTGACGGCCTCGCCGGTAGCCAGACCATCGCGGGAATCGCCCGGCAGCCCGAGGCGCAGAGCCGCCTCTACACGACGATGTTCCTCGTCGTCGGTCTCTGCGAGGCGATGTACGTCATCAACCTGGCGTTCATGGCGTTCTTCGTCTTCGTCGAGGCTGCGAAGAAGTAGGGATCGGCGCAACCATGCTTGCTGCGGCGTCACAGCCGATCTTCCTGATCCCGAACTTCACGTTCGTCCTCGAGCTCATCGCTTTCTTGGCGGTGCTCTACTTCTTCGCCCGTGTCATCCTTCCGCCGCTGCGCAGGGCAATGAACGAGCGTGAGCAGCAGATCCGCAACTCGATCGATGCAGCCGAGCAGGCGCGCCGCGACGGCGCCGAGTTCGCCGAGAAGCGCCGCGAGGCGCTCGAGGCCGCTCGGGCCGAGGCACGCCAGATCGTCGACCAGGCAAACGAGTCAGCCGACCAGACGCGCGAGGAAGGGCGCCAGCGGGGTCAGGCGGAGTATGAGCGACTCGTGAACGCTGCGCAGGCCGAGATCGAGCTCGAGCGCCAGCGCGCGCGGGACGAAGTCATGAGCGAGGTCGGTGACCTCGTGCTGCGCGCTGCCGAGCGTGTCATCGGAGGCGGCCTCGACGACGAGCGGCACCGTGCCCTCGTGGACGAGGCGATCGCAGCGGCACAGCCGGGCGGAGCGGATAGCTGATGCTCGAGCTCGTGCGCGGGTACGCCGCCGCCGTCCTTGACGAAGTCGAGGCAGCTGGAGCGCTCGGCGAGGCCGTCTCCGCCCTCGCGGCGTTCCGCGGCTTGCTCATCGCGTCCGAGCCACTGCGCACCGCGTTGACGGACGGCTCCATCCCAAGCTCCGACCGTTCGGCCGTGCTCTCGGACCTGCTCGAAGGCAAAGTCCCTTCGCAGGTCGTGGCGCTCGTCACGTTCCCTGTCGTTTATGAGCGCGCCGCAGAGATCCCGAAGACCTGCGAGCAGCTGCTCGAGATCGCGGAGTTCAGGGCTGAGGGAGTTGCCATCGGTGCCTTGGTCGAACCCGAGTCCCCGATGGGGCGCGCCGGCGCCCTCGAGCGACTCCGGGGGTTCGCCGAGCGGGTGTTCGAGCGCATCTCGGACCCGCGGGTTGTCGAGACCATGGAGGATGAGTTCTTCCGGTTCGCTCGGATTGCCGAGCAGAGCCCGCAGTTGAAGTCGGCGCTGGCTTCGACGGAGCTGGGCTTTGCCGCGCGCCAGGCCGTTCTGCACGATCTCCTGGCGGGCAAGGTTCGTCCCGAGACGCTCGAGCTGCTCGGTTACGTGCTCCGCTGCGGCCGATCCCGTGACCTCGTTGGAGCAGTGAGCTACCTCGTCGAGCTGGCCGCCGCTGAGCAGGGCCGGCGCGTCGCCGACATCCGGGCAGCCGTCGAGCTCGACGCCGACGAGCGGAGCCGCCTCGCAGATGCCCTCGGCCGCAGGACGAGGCGCACCATCGAGCTGCGCCTCGTGATCGATCCCTCGGTCATAGGGGGTCTCGGCGTCTCCGTCGGCGACACGATCATCGACGGGACCATCCGCCACCGCCTCGATCTCCTCCGCGAGACGATCCTGCAACCAAGCTGATCACACACGTGCCGACCGAGCGTTCCGGCCGCAGCCGACCGACCCAGACCTTCCAGACGAAGACGAAGAGGACAAGGAACCAACGCCAATGTCAGAACTCCTGATCTCCCCCCAGGACATCGAGGCAGCGCTCCAGCGCCACATCTCGGACTTCAACCCCGACGTCAGGGCCGAGCAGATCGGACGGATCTCCGAAGTCGGAGACGGTATCGCCCGGGTCACCGGGCTGCCCAACGCGCAGGTGAACGAGCTTCTCGAGTTCTCCGACGGCACAGTCGGGCTGGCGCTGAACCTCGACGAGGAGACGATCGGCGCTGTCGTCCTCGGCTCCGTCGACGCCCTCGAGGAGGGTGACATCGTCAGGGCGACGGGGCGGATCCTCTCGGTCCCAGTCGGTGACGGCCTGCTCGGGCGCGTCGTGGACCCGCTCGGCAACCCGATCGACGGCAAGGGCCCGCTCACGAACGTCGAGGACCGGCGAGTCGAGATCCAGGCGCCGGGCATCGTCAAGCGCCAACCGGTCAAGGAACCCCTCCAGACCGGTATAAAGGCGATCGACGCGATGACGCCGATCGGCCGCGGCCAGCGCGAGTTGCTCATCGGCGACCGCAAGACCGGCAAGACGACAGTGGCCATCGACGCGATCATCAACCAGCGCGGCGAGGGCGTGAAGTGCATCTACGTGGCGATCGGTCAGAAGGGCTCGACCGTTGCGCAGACGGTCGCCACACTCGCTGAGTACGGAGCGCTCGAGTACACGGTCATCGTTGCCGCCCCGGCCTCCGAGCCGGCGCCGTTCAAGTACCTCGCTCCCTACTCGGGCTGCGCGATGGGCCAGCACTGGATGGAGAACGGCCAGCACGCGCTCATCGTCTACGACGACCTGTCCAAGCAAGCTGACGCGTACCGGCAGCTCTCGCTCCTCCTGCGGCGCCCGCCGGGGCGCGAGGCGTACCCGGGCGACGTCTTCTACCTCCACAGCCGCCTTCTCGAGCGGGCGGCCAAGCTGTCGGACGCCATGGGAGGCGGATCGCTCACCGCGCTCCCGATTATAGAAACGAAAGCCGGCGACATCTCGGCCTACATCCCCACGAACGTCATCTCCATCACCGATGGCCAGGTCTTCTTGGAGACAGACCTGTTCTATTCAGGCGTGCGGCCGGCGATCAACGTCGGGAACTCGGTCTCGCGCGTCGGGGGCGCAGCCCAGGTAAAGGCGATGCGCGCTGTTGCCGGGACGCTCAAGATCGACCTCGCCCAGTTCCGCGAGCTGGAGGCGTTCGCGACGTTCGGCTCGGAGCTCGACAAGGTCTCGCAGGCGCAGCTCGACCGCGGCTACCGACTGACCGAGCTCCTCAAGCAAGGACTGAACGAGCCGCTACCGATCGAAGAGCAGGTCATAGTGATCTACGCAGGCACACGCGGCCACGTGGACGCGATCGCCGTCGACGATGTGCGGCGGTTCGAGCGCGAGCTGCGTGCGCACTTCCGTGCGAAGTACGCCGATCTGCTCGAGCAGATCAAGACGACCGGGCAGCTCCCCGACGAGGCCACCCTCGACAAGGCAATCGACGAAGTGAAGACCGGATTCGCGACTGCTGCGGACGAGACCGACACCGCGACCGATGCCGACACGGCGACCGATGCCGCGAGCGACGCCGCCACGGAGACTGACGTGGCGACCGCGGCTGCGACCGACAGCGAGGCGAGCTAAGAGCCATGGCCGGTGGGCAAGAGCGAATCCTCCGCCGGAGGATTCGCAGCGTCGAGTCGACCAAGAAGATCACGCGCGCGATGGAGCTCATCGCGGCGTCTCGGATGTCGCGGGCGCAGAGCCGGATCGCGGGTTCGAAACCCTACCTTCGCGGCATCGAGCGAGTCTTGATCGATGTCGTCGCCGACGGCTCTGCCCCCGAGCGACTCGTCGGTGTGCCCCACTCGCCGGAGAACATCGGTGTCGTCGCGATCGTCTCGGATCGCGGGCTCTGCGGCGGGTACAACGCCTTCGTGTTGCGGACCGCCGATCGTCTGATGCGCACGGGCGAGAGCGCGGGGCGGCGTTATCGCGCCATCGGCGTGGGCAAGAAAGCTGTTGGCTACTTCCGCTTCCGGGGCCGCACTCTGGACGAGACCTTCTTGATGGGGGACCAGCCGAACTACGAAGATGCCCGCGCGATCGCCCGCACCGTCGTGCCCGCCTTCATGGCGGGGGAGCTCGACATGGTCCAGCTCGTCTCGACGCGCTTTGTCTCCGCAGGGTCCCAGGTCATCGAGACCCGGCAGCTGCTCCCAGTGGAGCCGCCGGCGCCCGAGAGTGAGGGGTCGAGCATCGAAGCTGATGGGGGCTTCTTCGAGTACGAGCCTGATGCCGCCGAGCTGCTCGGCTTGCTCGTCCCGCGCTACGCCGAGGCCGCTTTGTTCGGAGCGTTGCTCGAGGCGTCCGCCTCCGAGCACGTCGCTCGCCAGCGGGCGATGTCGGCGGCTACCGAGAATGCCGAAGAGCTCATCAAGACCCTGCGGCGCGTGATGAACCGGGCGCGCCAGGATGCGATCACGACCGAGATCATGGAGATCGTGAGCGGAGCTGAAGCGCTCCGCTCCGGGGGCGAGCGCGACATTGCCCCGCCACAACAAGACACCGACGCCGAGGAGCGAACTGCATGACCACCACCCTCCCAACCGGAACCGATGCTGCGGGAAAGCAGCTTGAAGACGGGCGCGTCGTAGCCATCGCCGGCCCTGTCGTCGACGTCGAGTTCCCGCCGCACTCCCTGCCGGAGATCAACCACCTGATCGAGATCCCGCTCACCGTCGACGGTGTGACCACGGTTGTCCCGGCCGAGGTGGCTCAGCAGATCGGTGAAGGCCGCGTGCGGGCGGTCTGCCTCAAGCCGACCGACGGCCTGTCACGCGGGGTAGTAGTCCACAACCTTGGTCGCGGCATCACGGTCCCGGTCGGCGACGCCACGCTCGGCCACGTCTTCAACGTGACGGGCGAGCCGCTCGACACCGACGACATCGGCGTGGCGGACGACCACTGGGAGATCCACCGCGATGCCCCTGCGTTCGACACGCTCGAGCCGAAACGGCAGGTCTTCGAGACGGGCATCAAAGTGATCGACCTCCTCGAGCCCTACGTACAGGGCGGCAAGATCGGCCTCTTCGGCGGTGCTGGTGTCGGCAAGACCGTCCTCATCACCGAGATGATCCGTCGCGTGGCGCTCAACCACGGCGGCGTCTCGGTCTTCGCCGGTGTCGGCGAGCGCACCCGTGAGGGCACTGACCTCTGGCTCGAGATGCAGGAGTCTGGCGTAATCGACAAGGCTGCGCTCGTCTACGGCCAGATGGACGAGCCGCCCGGCGTCCGGTTGCGGGTCGCTCTGTCCGCACTGACGATGGCGGAGTACTTCCGCGACGTGAAGAACCAGGACGTGTTGCTGTTCGTCGACAACATCTTCCGTTTCGTGCAGGCGGGCTCCGAGGTCTCGACGCTGCTCGGCCGCATGCCGTCGGCCGTGGGCTACCAGCCGACGCTGGCTGACGAGATGGGCGAGCTGCAAGAGCGCATCACGTCGGTCCGGGGTCACTCGATCACGTCACTGCAAGCCGTGTACGTGCCGGCCGACGACTACACAGACCCGGCGCCGTTCACGACATTCACCCACCTCGACGCGACGACTGAGCTCTCCCGCCAGATCGCCGCACTCGGTATCTTCCCTGCCGTCGACCCGCTCGCCTCGACGAGCAACATCCTCGCTCCTGAGGTCGTGGGCGAGCGGCACTACAACTGCGCGCGCCAGGTGCAGGCCGTTCTCCAGCGTTACCGCGAGCTGCAGGACATCATCGCCATCCTCGGTCTCGACGAGCTGTCGGAAGACGACCGCGTGACGGTGAACCGGGCGCGGAAGATCCAGCGTTTCTTGTCGCAGCCGATGTACGTCGCGCAGGTGTTCACCGGCATCGAGGGCGTGACCGTGCCCGTCGAGGAGACCGTGCGCTCGTTCGAGGCACTCCTCGGCGGTGACCTCGACGACGTACCCGAGCAAGCGTTCCTGAACGTTGGTGGCGTCGACGACGTCCACAAGAAGGCGAAGGAGATGACCTCCTAGTGCCGACTCATGCCGAGCTCGTCACCCCTGAGCGCATCCTCTTCTCCGGGGAAGCGGAGTTCGTCGTGCTGCGGACCGATGGTGGCGAGATCATGTTCTTGCCGAACCACGCTCCGTTCATCGGTGCCGTCGACATCTCGGTCGTCCGGATCGCGGAGCCCGGCGCGGGCGCCGAGGGTGCTGCAGGTGGAGAGGGCTCGGGCGAGTTCCGCGCCGCCATCCACGGAGGCTTCGTCCACGTGGACGAGAACAAGGTGACGCTGCTGGCCTCGGTGGCTGAGCCCGCTGGCGAGATCGACGTCGAGCGCGCGAGGCGGGCGCTTGCTGCTGCCCAGGTGGCGATCGATGCGGGCGAGGGTGGAGAGAGTCGCGAGAGCGAGCCCGAAGCCACCCCTTCGGGCGAAGAGACTCCTGTGCCTGTCGTGGAGTCCTCGACCATGAAGGCCATGTTGTTCCCCGACGACCCCGATGTGGCGCTGCGGCGAGCCGCGGCACGTCTCGAGGCTGCCGGCGTGGCCGAGGGGCTCGCGCCAGCCGTCTCGCACTGACCTTGCTCGATTAGGGCGTCGTGTCAGCACGCCGCCGCCTGACCGTAGCCCTCGTCCTCACGGGCGACGTCGCGCGGGAGATCGACGGCATGCGCCGGGCTCTTGG
>JBKQLZ010000241.1:0-5752 GCA_052146895.1 Acidimicrobiales bacterium | reverse complement strand
TGCACAACGCGTGGGTCGACCGTCTGACCGGCGACCAGGTGATCACGAACTCGCCCGCGACGTGGTTGTCGGCAATGAACTGGCTGAGCCCATCTGTGGAGACGGTGCATCACGCGGTGCACCGGGGGTTGCCCGGCTCGGTGTCCGTGTCGATCAACGAGCCCTGCGACTCGGGTGCCGACTACTCGGTCTTTCACCGGATGCGTGCCGGCGAGCCCGTCGATCGGCCGCCGCGGGCAGAGGAGTTGCCGGACGCGACGGAACGTTTCGTGCGGCCGAGCAAGGACTATCGCTGGTCGTCACTGATCGATCACACTGCGGTCGATCAGTTCTGCGGGATCTGGAGCGGCGAGTACGGCGGGCGGGCGTGGCAGGTGCCGACGTTCACATGGGTCAACTTCACGCTGACTGACGCAGCCTTCCACGAGGGCGGCCCGTACTCCGACATCGCGGCCGCCTCGGTGCGAGACACAGACGCCCGGATAGGTCGTCTCCTCGAGTCCGTCGAACAGTCGGGCGCGTGGGAGGACACCGCCTTTGTGATCGTCGCCGACCACGGGATGGAACTCGCCAACCCCGAGGTGACCGGCGACTGGGACCTCGCTCTGGCTGAGGCGGGCGTGGGGGTGCGCGACGAGGGTTACGGTCTCTTGTACCTGACGGGGAAGTAATTGTGCTACTAATAGCATAATGACAACCGTGGGGATCCGGGAGCTGCGCCAGCGGGCAAGCGAATTGCTCCGTCTAGTCGAGAAGGGCGAGACGGTCGAGATCACCGACCACGGCCGTCCCGTCGCGCTGCTCGGACCGCTTCCGGAAGCCTCCCCATGGGAGCGGTTGCGGTCGGCTGGAGAGGTCCAGCCCGCGACAGTCGATTTGAACGACCTGCCCCCGCCGCTCACTCTTCCCACCGGGGTGGAGTCACCCTCGGAGACACTGGCGCGTTTGCGCCGTGATGAACGCTGACGAGCCTCACGTACCTCGACTCCTCTGCGATCGTGAAGCTCGCGGTGTGTGAGCCTGAGTCGGCAGCGTTGCGCCGCTACCTCCTGCGCCGGCGCCCGGTCGTCGCCAGCAGCTTGGCCCGGACCGAGGTTCTCCGTGCGCTTGCCCCAGCTGGAGCCGATGCGCTCTCCGCGGGCCGGAAGGTGCTATCCAGCATCGACTTGGTCCGTATCAGCGATCGCGTGCTGAACACCGCCGGCATGCTCTTGCCGGTCTCGCTCCGGAGCCTCGACGCGATCCACCTCGCGACCGCTCAGCATCTCGGGACGGACCTTCGTCGGCTAGTCACTTACGACGATTGCATGGCCGAAGCGGGCGAACTGCTCGGGATCCCAGTGGCTACCCCGGCTTAGTGCTCCTCACGCACGACGAGAACCGGGCAGTGAGAGTGGTGCACGCATTGGCTCGACACCGAGCCCATCACGAGGCCCATGAAGCCCCCGAGGCCTCTCGAACCCACTACTAACAGTGTGGACACCCTGCTGGCCTCGATGAGTATCTCAGCGGGGTTGCCCGGGACGGCCAGCCACTCGACTTCGATGCCCTCGGTCGACGGTGCTGCTGCAGCTGCCGCCTCGAGGACCTCCTTCGCCCTCGCCTCGACCTGCGCGTAGTAGTCGTGGGCGGTTCCGCCGGTTATAGGGGAGGCCATGGCGGGATAGGCGTAGGTGACGTGAAGCTCAGCACCGCGCAGGCGGGCCTCGTCGATGGCGAACTCGAGGGCAGTTGCGGCCTGAGGGGAGCCGTCGACGCCTACGACGATGCGCGGCCGTTGTTGGGTATCGGTCATTGGGGTTTGGCTCCTTTTGAGCTATTGCTGCTCGAGTGCCTGCTTGGCGAGGAAATCTTCGGTGACGAGCGTCGCTGAGTCGCGGCTCAGCGTCTCGCCCCGGAAGAAGGCTGGCCGGAATGCCTGCATGGTGAACATCAAGATGACGCCGATGAGAAGTGTCCCGACGTCGAGGATGAATGTGCCCCCGATCTGACGGCCGGCTATGCCCCAGTGCGTATAGCTGTTGACCGGCTGCCAGTAGTACCAGAAGGACCAGCCGAGAATGAAGTAGAGGATGAGCCCGCCGATGAACGGGAGGACACCCTGCATGAAGAGGTTTCGCGTGCTGCTCGTGAGGTTCTTGCGGTAGTACCAGACGCACGAGAAGCCGGTCAGCCCGTAGTAGAACGCGATCATCACTCCAAGTGAGTCGACGGAGTCCTTGATCACCTCCCCGGCAGAGATGTAGTTCATGACGGCGTAAAGCGCGATCGAGACGGCGCCCATCGTCACGGTCGAGACGGTCGGTGTGAGGAAGCGCTTGTGCATCTTTTCGAACGACCTCGGGATCGACTTGTAGACCGCCATCGACAACGTGGTTCTGGCAGTCGGCAGGATGGTTGTCTGCGTCGAAGCCGCCGCTGACGAGAGCACCATCAGCAAGAGAAGGTGGTCGAGGACCGACGCGAACGTTCCGGTCCCGAAGATGGCGGGGCCGAGGATGGAGAGCACGTCGTTCTGATTAGATGCGTTACCGAGCCCGATGCCAGTCGAGCCGATCCCGGCGAAGGACTCGACGGAAAGGATCACAAGGGCGTAGATCCCGAGGAGCACGAACGTCGATGCGACCGCCGCCTTGCCCGGTGTCGTCTCGGCGTCGGCGGTCTCCTCGTTGCAGGCGACAGCGGTGTCCCATCCCCAGTAGATGAAGAGCATGTCCGCCAGTCCAATGACGAAGTCGCTGAAGTGCTTGACGGCGAACGGGTTGAACCAGGAGCCGGTGGGGACGATGTGACCGACCGGAGCGCTGCCGTTGCCGACTCTCACCAGGGCCCAGATTGACATGACGGTCAGCATGGTCAGCTCGATCCCGAGCAACGCCTTTTGGAAGTTGGCGGAGATCTCGATGCCGACGTAGCAGATCCACGTCATCGCCACGATCCACAGGATGCCGACCAGCAGGACCCAGCCGCTGGCGGCGTCGCCGCCGATTCCCTTGGCATTGAACAACTCGAAGACGTACTGACCGGCGATCTGGGCAAGGCTTGCCATGACGAGGATGTCGGCTGCGATGATGCCCCAGCCGCCCATCCATCCCACTCTCGGCGTGAACGCTCGCGTGGCCCAAGTGAACGTCGTCCCGCAGTCCGGGTCGGCACGGTTCATCTCCTGGTACCCGACCGAGATGAAGTACATCGGGATGAACGCGAGCACGGTGACGATCGGCGCCTGCAAGCCGATGGCGACCACGACGAAACCAAGCGTCGCCGCCAAGCTGTACGCCGGCGCGGTCGAGGCGACGCCGATGACGATGCTCGAGATCAGCCCGAGCGCACCCCGCTTGAGTCCTTTTTCCGGTGCCTGACTAGCAGGCTCCACGACGATCGAAGCCACTTAAGCCCCTCCCCTTGCGACGTGAGACCGGGCTTCTTGCACGACCGAGTCCCTGCTCGAGCGTCGCCGTTCACCCCCGGATTGCGGACACGATAGCTCGCGTCCGCCTCGGAGTCACGCGAAAAACGCAGTGGAGATGGTGTCAGGCAGCGGAATCCGTTGTGTGCTGTCGCGGAGACGACTGATTCCAGACGTTCTGCAGGCCAGCGCTGTGTCTTGGACCTGCTTGATCAGGTGACGTCGACCACTGTGGACTTCTGAGCCTTCGGTCCGCCGTTGCGGCTGACGGTCTGGCCGGTGAACACGACCGAAGTCGAGGTCCCGAGCGAGTCGGTCACGACGAGGGTGATCGTGTACTTGCCGTTCTTGGCATAGGTGTGGCTGGTCGCAGGTCCGTGGCTCGACGACGTCCCGTCGCCGAAGCTCCAGGCGTATTTGGCGATCGTGCCGAACCAAGCCGACGACGAACCCGCATTGAGAGTGACGGAGCGGCCTGAGATGCCCACGGTGAACTTTGCGGTTGGCGCTTGATCCGGTGTGATCGCGATGGCGGAAACACCGGCGACGCCCGCAGTCAACGTGATCGGTGAGGTCTCTTTCGCGCTGGCGACGTCCGCTGGCGCGACGGTCGACTCCGAGGTGCCACAGAAGAAGGCCGTCTTACCAGCCGGGTCGACGGCGACGGCGTCGGTCTGCATGAGTGTCTTCGTGCCGTCCACGAGCTTCATCTTTGTCACAGAGTGCGAGCCGCTGAGCGTGACGCGAGCCGCGCCGCCGGCGGGGGACCCGAGGGGAACGAAGGCGTAAGCACCGTTCGGAGAGATCGACAGGTCGTTAGGTGATCCGCCGAGCCGGACCTTGCCGCCAACGGTCGAATTCGCCAGGTCGACCGGAACGAGGTCGTTGTCGAAGCTGTTGGCGACCCAAAGGGTCTTGCCGTCCGGTGTGACGGCAAGCGCGGTCGGGAAAGCGCCGACGGCGATCGGCTTGCCGGTCTTGTTGGTCGTCGTCGATATCGCGGTGACCGTCCCGTTCTCGGAGCTGCTCGTCCAGACGGTGCTTCCGTTCGGCGTGACTGCGATCCCGCCTGCGCCCGCGCTTTCGAGCGGACCTACCAGGATCTCCTTGGCCGTGCTCCCGTTCGAGGTATTGATCGCGACCACGCTCGCGTGATGGATGTTCACAAACCCGAGGACGTACGCGCGCGACCCGTTCGGCGTGACCGCGATCGACACCGGTTGGTTGGCGACCTTGATGGCCTTGCCGATCGTCTGGCTGCCGAGGTCGATCGGGACGACCTCGCGGGCAAACTGCACAGCGAGGTACGCCGTCTTGCCGTTCGGGCTGATCGCGAGCGCGCCAGCGGTGACACCGAGGTTCTTCGCGATGGACTTGGGGATCGGCATCGTTGCGATGACTGCGTTGGTAGAGACGTTGATCCCCTCGAGATAGGCGGACCCGCCCGGGCTGTCGAGTATCCATGCAGTCGGTTCTGCGGGCACGATGGTGGAGCCACTCGCTGCCGCAGGACTGGCGGCGACACCGGCGGCCGCCGTCGTGCCCAGGACTGCGACCAGGAGGAGCAGGCGCGCTCTCCGAGACGAGCTCTTTGGGCACCCGCGGGCACCGGTGCGGATCATGTGGTGTTGCATGGTGTCTCCTCTTGCTCGAGCGGCGGACGTGCCGCGGTTCATGTCCTCGGCGGCCACGGTCTTCATAGCGCTGAGTAGAAGTAGGGATCGAGAACGTGAATCTCGGTGATCTCGTCCACCGGTAGATGGTTGAGGGCCGCTGCCCTGCGCACGGCTTCGGGCGACGGGCCGTCGTAGATGCAGAACGTCTTGCGTCGATCGGCGCTCACGTAGGAGTGAAGCCACGTCACCTCTGCCAGGGCGTTCTGGTCCGCGACCGCGCGGCAGGCCTGGGCGCCCTCGGACGCGGCCGGGAGGTGGAAGCCTTCTTCGAAGGTGCGCTCAATGAGGTAACGGGGCATTGCTGGCCTCCAGCGGACGGTATTGCTGGTTGTCACCGTACGACGATGCCCTGCGGCCCACATCGGGGCCGCCCCCTATTTATTGCGGCGCGAACCCCAAGATTGTGGCAGTGGGAGTTACGCGCGGCTACCTGCCTGGAGGTCTCCCGAGAGGTATCCCCGCCGCCGCGCCTCAGCGACCGCAGCCGCCCGGTTGCGGGCACCGAGCTTGGACAACACTGCGCCGACGTGGTGCTCCACGGTCTTGACGGACACGAACAGCTGGACGGCAACCTCGGCGTTGGTCATTCCATCGGCCATCAGGTGGAGAACCTCCAGCTCGCGACGAGTGAGTCGGGACGGGTTGGACAGCGTCTCCTTGCGAGCTC
>JBKQLZ010000240.1:0-54859 GCA_052146895.1 Acidimicrobiales bacterium | reverse complement strand
CCCACGAGCAGTGGGTGACAGAGCGGGATGAGCTCAGCAGTTCGCTTGGCCGCTTGGATTCCGGCTATGCGGGCCGCCCCCAGTACGTCCCCCTTGTTGATGGCGTTGGAGGCGATCGCAACGGTCGTCTCCGGGAGCATCGTCACCTTGCAGCGCGCAAGCGCACGGCGGTGAGTCGTCTCCTTCGGGGTGACGTCGACCATCCTTGCCCTCCCCAAAGGGTCGAGATGAGTCAGGCCACGCTCGGACATCGGGTGGGCAGTCTAAGCGGCTACGGCGGCGGCCGTCGGGCCGCGGCTCCCACCTGGGACGACGCGCCGCTTGTGCGTTCAGCCGCCGATTTGGCTCATGGAACGAGTCGGGCGTACAAAGTCAACTCGCCCGATCCGGTGCCCCGACCACTTCCCGAAGACGGCCTCCTTGATGATCTCCGCGAGGTAAGCATCACCGGCCCCGTGGCGCAGGGGGTGCCGTAGATCGAGGTCGTCCACCGCAAAGAGGCAGGTCAGGAACTGTCCTTCGGCAGTCAGCCGTACCCGGTCGCAGCTGCCGCAGAACGGGCGCGTGACGGAGGGGATCACGCCGATCTCGCCCGCCCCGTCGGCGTAACGCCATCTCGTGGCGGGCTCAGCGCCGTGTGCGACCTCCTCGAGCGGGAAGATCGTCCCGATCGTGTCGACGATCTCGTCAGCGGAGACGACCTGCTCGAGTGTCCAAGATCCGTCGGCGTCGAGCGGCATGTACTCGATGAAGCGGATCTGCACCCCACGCTCACGGCCGAAGATGGCGAAGTCGAGGATCTCGTCTTCGTTCTTGTGGCGGACGGCGACGACGTTCACCTTCACAGGTTCGAGTCCGGCGACGACCGCAGCGTCGATCCCCGCGATCACATCAGCGAGGGCGTCCCGCCTCGTAATCGCGAAGAAACGATCGGCCCTCAATGAATCAAGCGACACATTCACCCTCGTCAACCCTGCGTCACGGAGCGGGTCAGCGAGCCGGGAGAGGGACGAGCCGTTCGTCGTGAGCGAGATCTCGACAGGAGCGCCGGCCGGCGTGCGCAAAGCCGCCAGCATCGATACGAGCGTTGTGAGGTCGCGGCGGACGGTGGGCTCGCCGCCGGTGAGCCGGATCGACTCGATGCCGAGGTCCTCGACGAACAGGCGCGCGAGGCGGGTGATCTCCTCGTAGCTGAGGATCTCGTCGCGGGGCAGGAACTGGATGCCCTCCTCGGGCATGCAGTACACGCACCGGAAGTTGCAGCGGTCGGTGATCGAGATCCGCAGATCGCGTGCGGTCCGGCCGAAGGTGTCGACTAGTGGCCCCAGCGCTTGGTTCTCGCTCACGCTGTCAGCCTACGCCTGCGTTCCCGAGATACGTTCACCGACTCACTTCCAGCACGCCCGACGGACGACTCCATGACTACGCGAGTGGCCCGAAGATGAGCAGGTCGACTGACTCACCCACGCCGACGGTCTCGCCGGAAGGGACCATCGCGAGCGCGTTGGCCGAAGCCATCGCTGACAGCTGATGAGATTGCTGCCCGCCGGCCGACCGAACCGCGAGCACGCCGTCCGGCCCAAAACCGGCCTCCACTCGCAGTAGGTTCAGCCGCCCGTCCCGGCTCGCTCGAAGCTCCTCGGCGGCGGTTCCCCGGACGGGTCGGGTGAGCGGGCTTGTAATGCCGGACATGTAGCGGAGCGCGGGTGCCGCGATCACTTCGTAGCTGACGATCGACGAGACAGGGTTACCCGGTAAGCCGAAGAACGCGACCCGCTCGTCGCTTCCCGGCGAGCGGGGCAGCCACGCAAGAGCTAGCGGCTTGGCTGGGCGGATCGCGACCGCCAGCTCGAAGTACTCGCCGGAGAGCTCGGAGGCCAACTGCTCGAGCACGACTTTCACGAAGTCGAACTCGCCCTTGGAGACGCCACCAGAAGAGAGGACGACGTCGCAGCTGGCGAGTGCGACCCGGAGCGCTGCCTCGACATCGGCAGCGCTGTCGGCGACCCGCCCGAGGTCGACGGCCTCGTGGCCGTCCCTAACCACCAACCCGAGCAGAGTGGGCCTGTTCGAGTCGCGGATCTGTCCTGGCATGAGCGGGCGGCCGCCCTCGACTAGCTCGTCTCCGGTCGACATCACGCCGACGCGAGGACGCCTCCAGACCGGGACATCGACGATGCCGACGCTTGCAAGGATCCCGATCTGCGCGGGCCTGATCAAGGCGCCCGCCGGCAGTGCGACCGAGCCGGCTCGGAAGTCCGAGCCCGCCGGCCGCACGTTCGTCGACGGGTCGATCTCGTCAAGGATCCGGACGGTGCCGTCGCTCACCCTTTTGGTCCGCTCCACAATCGCTATGCCGTCCGCACCAGGTGGCATCGCCGCCCCGGTCATGATCTGGAGCGCTTCGCCAGGGCCGATAGCGGCATCTGGTGGAGGAGACCCCGCGGGAAGGATGCCAACAACTCGAAGCTCGACCGGTCCGTCAACGGTGTCGGCAGACCTCACCGCGTATCCATCCATGGCGGAGTTCGCGAACGGCGGGATGTCGGACTCGACGAGTACCTCTTCGGCCAGAACGCACCCGAGAGCCTCCCCGACGGGTACCGCTGTGACACCGAGAGGCCCGCACCGCTCGAGGACAAGCTTCTGCACTTCCTCGAGGGTCATCATCGGCTCGTCCGGGTGCACGTGCTCCTGGACGTGCCCGTGCTCGTCAGCGACCATCGAAAGCGCCTCCTGCCTCGTTCGATATACTTAGCACTCGACCTACGAGAGTGCTAAACACCCACACCCGCCGGGAGTGCTACCCAGAATGCCGACATACGAGTACGCATGTAAGCAGTGCGGAGAGCAACTCGAGGTCGTTCAGGCCTTCACCGACGATTCCCTGACCGTATGCCCAAATTGCGGTGGCGACCTGCGCAAGGTCTTCGGGAGCGTCGGGATCGTGTTCAAAGGGAGCGGCTTCTACAAGACGGACAGTCGCTCCGCCTCGAAGTCATCCAACAAGTCCGAGGCGGCTTCGGTCGGCGAGTCCTCGAACGGCGACTCGAGCTCCACGGCTCCCGCCAAGGCGGACAAGACCGAGAAAGCCGAGAAGTCCGAGACCTCTGCGAAGTCCGACAAGGCGGAGTCCAAGCCGAGCTCGACTGCCACCGAGTCGAAGCCGGCTGCCGCAGCCTCCTGAGGCCGGCAACTGCTGCTACTCAAAGTGCTAGCCCTCCGCGGCCGGCCTCACCGATGGCACGACCCGGGCACGCCACGGGCGAGCCGAGTCGAAGTGGTGCCCGATCACTCGGCCTGTTTTGAGACCTGCCAAGAAGTCCGATGGCCCCTCGAACGGGGGCATCTCGACATAAGCGGCGCCGATCGCGTCAGGCACGTGAGCGTCGCTGCCTCCTCCGGCCGCTACCCCGAGCCGGACACAGGCGGCGGCGGCCTCTGCGTTGAGCGACTCGAGCGAGGTCTTCCCGTTGCGCGCCTCGATCGCGTCGACGAGCCCCTCGAAAGCCAGCACTTCGAGGGCTGACAGGCCAAGTCGGTGCCTCATCGGGTCGAACGGGTGAGGCACGTAAACTAGCCCTCCCTGATCGCGCACCACACGCGCCGCCTCGGCTGCCGACCTGCAACCAGGTGGGATCCGCTCCGTGAGAAACAACCCGATGATCTCGCCCTCAGGCGTGCGCTGCTCCTGGCCGATCACGACGCGGCAGGGCAATTCGGTCGCGAGTCGCACGGCACCGGCGATCGTCGAGTGGTCGGTGATGCACAGGACGTCGATCCCGGTCGCAACGACGGCGGCTGCCAGCTCGTCAGGAGTCGTCGTTGAGTCGCCCGACCACATCGTGTGCATGTGGCAGTCGACACGCAAGCTCTGCGCGGTCGAGCGGGCCTCGCCGAGATGGGGGTGGCGGGCGACCGCCTCGTCGGTCGGCTGGCGGCCATGCACAGCGGTCACTCGCCGCCCAGCGAGACATCGTCGATCGCGAGGGTAAGGCCGGCCGAGGACCCCGGCAGCCAGTCGAGGTCGGAGCCGACATGGCGGACGTGCAGCAGCATGCGCTGGATAGTCGAGGCGATGGTCATCTCCCGCACGGGCTCGGCAAGCTCCCCATTTCGGATCATGAGACCTTCCGCTCCGACCGAGAAGTCTCCGCTGACCGGGTTGACGCCGGAGTGCACTCCCGAGATGGACTGGACCAGAAGGCCGTCTCCGACTGCCGAGATGATCTCGGCCTGCGTCAATTCTCCAGGGAGGAGCGAGACCGCCCGCGCTCCGACACCGGGGGTCGTGCGGTAGCCACCCCTTACTGCAGACCCTGTCGAGTTGGTGCGCGCGACGCGCCCTGCATGGGTGTCGTAGAGGTAGCCCATCAGCTTCCCGCCGGAGATCAGCTCGTTGCGCCGCGTAGCGAGTCCTTCTGCATCGACCGGCGTGGCACCGAACGCCGCGGGGTCTGTCGGGTCGTCCACGAGAGTGAGCTGCCCGTTGCCGACCTCTTCGCCGAGGCGGTCGGCGAACAGGCTCCGGCCCTTCGAGACCTCTTCTCCGGAGAGCGTGCTGGCGAGGATCCCGAGCAGGGTGGCCGTCACCCGTTGGTCGAGGACGACGGTGAGGCGGGAACTGCGGGGTTTCTTCGCACCGAGCAGGCGCGTGGCCCGGTCGACGGCGTCCGCCGATGCCTTCGAGACGTCGAGGTCGTCGGCTGAGCGGCCGACCGAGTACCCGAACCCCGTCTGGGTGTCGTCGGCATCGCCTGCGATCGCATAGACGAACAGGTAGCAAGTCGTGCGCCTGGTGGACTCCGAGATGCCAGTCGAGGTCGCGATTGCGGACTCGCCGATCGCGTCGGCGTAGTCCGCGCTGACGACTTGGCGGATCCGGCTGTCGCCAGCGCGCACCTGCCGCTCGAGCTCCATCGCCAGCTCGACCTTCGACTGCGTGGGGAACGCCGCCAACTCCTCCCGCCAGAGGTCGAGCGTCGCTGCGCGGACGCCGTCGGGCCGGCCCAGCCCGGCGTGCTCGTCGAAGGTGGCGTGCGAGACGTTGTCGCGGGCCTCGGCGAGCGCCTCGCGGGCGGCAGCATCGTCAAGGGCCCCGACCCAGGCAAAGCCCTGCTTCCCATCCCGGACGACCCGCACGCCGATCCCTGCCGAATCCGCCGAGGAAAGCTGCTCCACCTCGCCCTCGAAGACCCGGATCGATGTCTCGCGACCCCGGGAGACGTACGCCTCGACCTCTTCGCCCGCCCGAGCGTCGGCGTGGCGAGTGACGGCCTCGGCGAGGCCGATCAGCTCAGCCACCCGCAGTCCCTCCGATGGTCACCCCGGTCACGCGCAGAGTCGGCTGCCCGCACCCGACCGGAACGGACTGACCGTCCTTGCCACAGGTGCCAGGGCACATGTCGAAGTCGCTGCCGACCGCGTCGATCTTCGACAACACATCTGGACCGTTGCCGATCAGGTTGGCGTCGCGCAGCGGCTCGGTGATGCGCCCGTCCTCGATCAGGTAGGCCTCTGTCATGCCGAAGACGAAGTCGCCCGTCGCGGTGTTGACCTGGCCGCCGCCGAGGTGGGCGACGTAGACGCCGTGCGGGGTCTGGGCGACGATCTCCTCGGGGTCGTCTTCCCCCGCCATGAGAAACGTGTTCGTCATCCGCACCATCGGCAAGTGCTGATAGCTCTCGCGCCTTCCGTTGCCCGATGATGAGCGGCCCTTCTTCTTCCCGCTCAGCCCGTCCCACATGTAATCGACGAGGACGCCGTTCTCGATGAGCACGTTGCGCTGGGCGGGTCGGCCCTCGTCGTCGATCGCCAGGCTCCCCCAGTTGGGGCCGATGGTCCCGTCGTCCACGAGCGTGACGAGCGGGCTTGCGACCAGCTCGCCGAGCCGGCCGGTGTACACCGAGCTGTCCTTCACGATGTGGTCCGCCTCGAGGCCGTGCCCGCATGCCTCGTGGAACAAGATGCCGCCGCTGCCGCTCTTGATGACGACGGGCACGACGCCGACGGGCGCCGGCCGGGCCGACAGCTTCGTGACGGCACGCCGCGCAGCTTCGGAGGCGACATCTTCGATCGACCGCATGTCGAAGAGCTCGAACCCGACCGTCAGCGCAGTCGTCTCGTACCCGGTCTGCATCCCAGTGTCGCCGGACGCGACGCACACGACAGAGAAGCGCGTGCGTACGCGGTCGTCACCGCTCAACAGCCCGTGTGAGTTCGCAACGAGGATTCGGCGCCGTGAATCGCCGTAGCCCGCGCTCACCTGCACGATCGAGTCGCTCTTCGACCGGGCGATGTCGTCAGCCCGCAGCAGCAGCTCTACCTTCGTAGCCTTTGCGACCTCGCTCGGGAGGGTCCGGATCTCATTCGGCGCGACCGCCTTCGACTCGCGGAGCTCGACCCGACGAGTGCCTCCGCCTCCCTCGCGCGCAACCGCCGAAGCCGCCTCAGCCGCCGCCCTCAACCCCGGCTCGGACAGGTCTGCAGTATGAGCAAAGCCGGTCGTGTCCGCAACCACGACCCGTATCCCCGCTCCTCGGTCGTGCCCTGACGAAAGCTCTTCGACGCGACGGTCGTCGAGCGAGATGCCGGTCATCTTGCGGTCCTCGACGAACACCTCGGCAAAATCGCCGCCCCGAGCCAACGCCGCGCCGAGAACCCGCTCGAGAACATCCGGCTCTACGAGCGCGGTATCGGTCATGGTCATGCGTCGCTCCTTCGAAGCTTTCCTGTTCGAGCACCCCGCGAGGGCCGATCCGGTCGAGCCGCCGTATCGTACCGGCGTGGACCTGGACACTGACCAAGCCCCAGGTGGTGACGGAGCAGATCGCCCGGCGATCGAGATCGGGCTCGTGGCCACGGTGCACCTTGTAGTGACTGCGGCTGATACCGCGCAGGCGCTCGGATCAGGAGACGTCAGCGTCCTCGGCACCCCTCGGGTCGTCGCCCTGGCGGAGCAGGCGACTGTCGCGGCGCTGGCCGGCTGCCTCGGCCCCGACATGACGACAGTGGGGACTCGAGTGGAGATCGACCACCTCGCCCCGTCGTTCGTCGGGGAGGCGGTCCGAGCCGAGGCGCGGCTCGAGGACATCACCAGCTCTCGCCTGACGTTCGCCGTGACCGTCACCGACGAGCTAACCGGGCGGGAGCTCGCTCGAGTGGTCGTGGGGCGGGTTGTGGTGGGGCGGGCGCGTTTCGAAAAGGAGTAGGCCGCGCTCAGGCGAGGTTGGAGGTGCGCGGGTAGGCGATGGCAGGATCTGTCAGCACGTTGACGAGATATGGCACGCCCGAGGCGAACGCGCGGTCGAGCGCAGGTCCGAGGGCGCCTGGTCTGCTGACCGTCTCGCCGGCGCCGCCGAGCGCCTTCACGACGTCGTCGTAGCGCGTCGCCTGGCGGAGGTCGGCCGCCACGTCGTAGCCGTAGAAGAACTGCATGGGATGTTTCTCCAGTCCCCATATGCCGTTGTTGCCGACGATCATGACGACTGGGAGATCGTGCCGGACGAGCGTGTCGACGTCCATCGCCGAGAAACCAAAGGCTCCATCCCCGAAACACGCCACGACCTGTCTCGTCGGTGCGGCCACGCGGGCAGCCATGGAGTAGCCGAGGCCGGTCCCGAGACAACCGTAGGGACCCGGCTCGAGGAAGCACCCCGGTGCGTAGGAGTCGATGAGGCGGCCGGCGTAGGAGACGAAGTCCCCACCGTCGCCGATGACGATGCCGTCGCGGTCGAGCCGCTTGCGCAGCTCGCCGTAGATCCGGGCGGGGTGGATCGGATCGGAGTCCGACTCGAGCTCCGCTTTCTCGGCGTGCCTGCGGGCCTGTTCGTCGTCGCGCAGGCGGGCGATCCAGGGCTCGTGATCCGTGGTCGGGTGGGCGGTCCCGGCGAGCGCTTCGAGAACGAGGCGGGGGTCGCCGACGATCGTCACGGCGGTCTCGGCGTGTACCGCCCGCCTGCTCTCGTGGTCGACGACGTGGATCACCTGCGCCTCGCCGAAACGCCCGAAGGACAGGCGAAAATCGAGCGGGGTGCCGATGACGACGATGAGGTCGGCCTCCTTCGCGAGCGGCCGGGACCTCGAGAAGCTCAGCTCGTGATCCGCCGGGATCGTGCCGCGGCCGAGGCCGTTCACGAATACAGGGACGCGACAGCCCGCCGCGAAGTCGACGAGAGCGTGCTCGCCGCCAGCCCAGTAGACGTCGCCACCCGCGATGCAGACAGGTCGTTCTGCTGCCGCGATCAAAGCGGCCGCGCGGGCGAGGTGGTCGGGATCGGGCTCGGTGGGAGTGGCCGGGGGAGTGAGGGCGAGCTCGACTTCGGCCTGCCCGCCGATCACGTCGAGGGGGAAGTCGACGAAGACAGGCCCCCGGTGGGCCGAAGTGGCCTGGTGGAGGGCGTGGCACATCAGCTCGGGGATGCGTGCCGTCTCGGTGGCCGTAGCGGCGAACTTCGAGACCGAGGAGACGATCGGGATGTGGTCGAGCTCCTGGAGTGAGCCCGATCCCCAACGGTGCTGAGGGGCCCGGCCGCCGAGGACGAGAATGGGGGAGCCGTTCAGGTACGCGCCGGTGAGGGCGCTCACCCCGTTGGTGACGCCAGGCCCGGCCGTGAGCGCCGCAAAACCGGGCGTCCGGGTTACCTTCGCCATGCCCTCCGCCGCGAACACGGCCGTCTGCTCGTGCCTCACGTCGACGATGCGCCAACCGAGCTCGTGAGCGGCGTCGAGCAGGGGGAAGATGTGACCGCCGGAGAGGGTGAACATGGTGTGGATACCGCTGCTGGAAGCCTGGTGCGCACCGAGGACGAGTAGGCCGCCATGGCCCGAGAGGGTTGTGGACACGACGCCTAGCCTACGCAGAGGATCCACCAAATTTCTGGGCCAACTCTGTACCATCCGGCCAAAGGGGAAGCGCCCGGGAGGCCATTCAATGGACGAGAGCGAAGCAGTAGACCAGCAAGGCCTTGGGGCGGCCACTCCGATCTTCAGCGTGTACCGGCGGGGCTACGACCCCGAGCAGGTTGACCGCTATGTCGCCGACCAACAGCGCCGGCTGGACGAGACGACCCATCGTGCGTCCGAGTCGGAGCGCAAGCTGGCGGCGGCCGTGGGCCAGCTCCGGGAGCTGCACCGCCGAGTGGCCACCTACGAGAGCGAGGCGCGCAGCACTCAGCCCCCGGCGCTGGACACTCTTGGCGAGCGGGTACAGCGGATCCTGCAGGAGGCCTGGGAGGGCGCGTACAACCTTCGCCAGGAGGCCGAGCGCGAGGTCAACGAGCTGAAGGAGCAGACCCAGCGCGACGTCGACGCCCAGCGCGAGCAGGCCGAGGCGGACGTCGAGGAGCTCCGGCAAGTGGCGAGCAAGGAAGCTGCCGACCTCGTCGACGAGGCGACGCAGCGGGCGCTTGCTCTCCGGGACGAGATGGACCGGCGGCGGGCGGTCTACCTCGAGAAGGTCGAGCGAGACAGGCAGAAGGCAGTGTCGCAGATCACCTATCTCTACGACCAGAGGCAGATGGCCCTCTCTGAGCTGGCTCGCTTGCAGGCGAACGTCCAGGCGACGGTCGAGGAGATGGTGCGCAGCCCGCTCGGCAAGCCGTCGGCCGCCATCGCAGACTCGGTGGCGATGAGAGAGATGCGGGCAGAGGCGATGGCGGCGCCTGAGCGGGCCTTCGAGCCTGCGTTCGCGCCGGCCGTGGCCGAGGACATCGCCGACGAGATGGCGGCCGAGATGGCGATGGGGACCGGGGCGGCCATTGATGGCGCCGTTGGTGGCGACGCGTATGCCGAAGCCGACCGCGAAGCCGGGGCGGGCTACGCCGACCAGGAATACGTGGAGGAGCCGGATGCTCGCGCCGCGGGTGAGTGGCTTGCGGGGAGCCCGCAGGCTGGGGCGTGGGATCCCGACGAGACGATGGCCTCGCCAGCCCACGAGATCCCGACAGGGCCGATGAACGCAGTTGACTACGGCTACGACTACTCCAGCTACACGCGCCGCCCGGCCCACGCGCAGAGCGCGCCGGCCCCGGCCGAGGCGGCTGAGCCAGCCGAGCCCGGCACGCGTGAGTACGGCGGGGTCTACGACGCGGACGTCGACGGCTGGGGCTGAGGTCTTCCGCAGCGCCGCTAGCCCTCAAATTTCAACAGCTGGACGCACTTAGTGCCCACATGCCGGGCACGATCTGCGTCCAGCCCGCGGAATACTTGCGTAGGCAACTACTGTTGACTCGGGTGAGCCAGTAGAACCCGAAGAGGAGACAGACATGCCTGCGGTAACTGCCGACACCCTTACATTGCCGAGACTCGAAGAGCCGCCCGAGGCTGGCACCGCCTGGCGACCCGTCCGCCGCGTCGTCGACACTGTGAAGACGTTCGAGGGCGAGGGCTTTCCGGTCCGGCGCCCCTTCCCGAGCAGGGACCTGGAGCTGGCGGACCCGTTCCTGCTTCTCGACCACCTCGGTGCTGTCGAGTACGCACCGGGAGAGGCCAAGGGGGCTCCGTGGCACCCGCATCGGGGTTTCGAGACGGTGACCTACATCGTCGACGGTGCGTTCGAGCACCGTGACACGACAGGTGGAGGCGGCCTCATAACCGACGGCGCCACCCAGTGGATGACGGCGGGAGCCGGGATCCTCCACGACGAGATGCCGCCTGAGCAGCTCGTGATGAAGGGCGGCTTGTTCCACGGCATCCAACTCTGGGTGAACCTGCCCGCGAGCCTGAAGTGGACGCCGCCGAGGTACCAGGGCATCGAGGCGAACGACGTGACTCTTGTCTCGAGCCCGGACGGCGGCACCTTGGTGCGCATAATCGCCGGCGAGCTTGGCGGTTACGAGGGGCCGGGCAACACGTGGACTCCCATCACGCTTGCTCACCTATCCGTGTCGCCCGGTGCGCGTGTGCGCCTGCCCTGGACGCCCGGTTTCAACGCGCTCGCGTACTCACTCGCCGGCAACGGTTACGCCGGCGCGGAGCTGGCACCCGTGCCCGAGGGCCGGATGGCGCTTTTCGGCGAGGGCGACGCCTACTCGCTCACCGCGGACGTGACACAGGACTCGAAGGGAACCGGTAACTGGGAGGTCCTCGTCCTCGGGGGCCAGCCCATCAACGAGCCGGTCGCGCGCTACGGGCCGTTCGTCATGAACACCCGCGACGAGATCCTCCAAGCGGTCGAGGACTATAAGGCGGGGCGGCTAGGCACGATCCCGGCGCAGTGGCTTCCCCACCAGACCACGGCCGACGACAAGCCGTAAACCGAGCGGGCTAGAGCACCGCGGGCTGGGAGATCCCGACTCCGCCTTTCGTGTCGGCGCCGAACTTCTCCTTGGCGGCGCCGATGTCGAGTGGCTTGATGCCGGCGCGGCCCTCTAGAACGCTCTCGTCGAGGCGGTCGGCCGGGACGACCCACGCGACCTCGAACTCGATGCCGTCGGGGTCCTTCGCGTAGAGCGACTTGGTCGTCGAGTGGTCGGAAGCTCCTACCAGCGCACCGGCGTCCTGCAGGCGATGCGCCAGACGGTCGAGCTCGTCGAGCGTGTCGACCTCCCACGCGAGGTGGTAGAGGCCGACTTGCTCACGCCCGGCGGTCGTAGGCCCGGCGGCCTCGCCCATCTCGAAGAGTCCGATGTCATGGTCGTTCGTAGACCCCGGCGCCTGGAGAAACGCAGCCCCGCGCATCCCACCCCCGATGCCCAACACCCGGAAGCCGAGGATCTCGGTGTAGAAGGCAACGCTGCGCTCGACGTTGCGGACGTATAACACGGCGTGGTTGAGGCGCGTGATGGGCATGGATGACCCCTTTCGACTTGCGGTGCAACACGATGGGCGGTGGCGCCATTCCACTCGCTATGACCCGCGCCGGCTTGTCAACTCGAGAAGTCGACTGTGACCTTGATCTCGTCGGTAGCCCGCACCACGTCGAACTCGACTGATCCGCCCTCGCCGTCGAGAACGCCGTACAGGTCGTCGACCGAGTTGAGCGCTTCCCCACCGGCCGCGACGAGCACGTCGCCACGGCGCAGCCCGGCGCGATCGGCCGCCCCGCCCTCCTCGACGCCGCGGATCAGGAGACCATCGATCTCGGGCAGACCGGCCGCCGACCGGAGATGCCGAGCGGCTTGCGGCGGTGCGATGGACGCCCCGAGCCTGCGCCGGACGGGAGTCTTCCCTTCGGCGAGGTTGGCGATCCGCCGGCGAAGCTCGTCGTCCGCCGTGACGGCGAGGTAGAACCCGTCCTGCAGGCGGTGGGTGTTGACACCTAGGACCCCGCCGTCGGTGTCGACCACCGGGCCGCCGGACGACCCGCGCCCGAGGGGCGCAGTGTGCTCGAGGCCTCCGCCGATGCGACGCCCTCGAGGTCCGCGGAACGAACGTCCCAGCGAAGAGACCGTTCCCACCGTTGCCCTCAGCCCTCTTCCACGCGGGTTGGCCAACGCAACGACCACCTGGCCGAGCTCTGCGGTCTTCTCGGACCATGTCACGGCAGGCGCGCCATTGGTCTCGACCGAGAGCACGGCGAGATCGCCGTCCAAGTCCGAGCCGCTCACGGTCGCCGTCACCCAGCGCCCGTCCGCGAACTGGACGAGGGCGTCTCCGCCACCCCGCAGGTTGTGGGCGTTCGTCACTACGAGGTTCTCCCCGATCACGACCCCGGTGCCGCCACGGTTCACGCTGACCACCGATGGGCCGACCGACTCGGCCACCTTCTTTACTGCTGCTGTGAGCTCTTCGAATGCACTCATTGAGTCCTCCTGGCTGCGTTCGCTCTGCCCGATGGTACAGATAGTAACTTGCAACTAGCAAGCTACTAGCGAGGATAGCGTCGACGCAACCCAGCTCCCGTACAGGCCGGGCGAATGTGCTGGTCGCGACCGCCGGGGAGGTGTAGACCACACAACGATGTCGGACGCACCGAACGTCGAGAATGCCGGGGTGAGCGGCAAACTGCTCGCCGACGCGCTCGAGCGAATTGGCGATCGATGGATGCTGCTCGTGATAGGTGCGTTGCTGGAGGGGCCGAGGCGCTTCGGCGAGCTCCAGCAATCGGTTCCAGGTGTAGCGACCAATGTCTTGAGCGGCCGCTTGCGAGAGCTCGAGCGCCAAGGGCTCGTCATCGCGGAGCCGTACTCCACTCGTCCGATGCGCCTCGAGTACCGCGCGACGGCTCGGGCGGCAGAGCTCGGCGGTGTGCTCCGGTTGCTGGCTGCTTGGGGTTCAGGAGCGACCGGGGACCTCGAGGCTCCCGCCCACGCGGTGTGCGGGACAGCGCTCGAGGTGCGGTACTGGTGCCCGACATGCCAGCAGGTCGTCGACGAGGACGAGGAGGTCTGGCTGTGACGAGCACCGGCACTCAGCTGCTCGAGGAGCTCGTCGGAAGGCCGCTCGTTCCGCTGCCGGCTCACCCCGAGGACACCCCGTGGCCCGAGCCCGCATCGGGGCCCGACGAAAGCGCGTGGCCCGTCATGATTCGCGCCTTTGCCGAGGTGATAGAGGGCTAGTCGCTCACGGGCGGCAGATGATCTCGCCGTGGAGCACGGCGAACCAACCGTCGGGCTGCTCGGCCCATCGGTGCCAGGCGACTGCGATCTCTGCGAGATCGTCCTCGGTCGCACAGCCGAGTTCGACAGCGCGGCTCGCCAGCCGCGTCGCCGTGATGCGCTCGGCCCATAAGTTGGCCCACCATGCTCGGTCCTCAGTCGTCGAGTAACACCACGCCGAGGCCGAGCACGCGATATCGGAGAGCCCAGCCTCGCGTGCCCACGCCTTCAGCCGGCGGCCGGCATCCGGCTCACCGCCGTTCGCCCTCGCGACCGTGCAGTAGATCTCGAGCCACCGGTTGAGGAGCGGGTCGGCCGGGAACCAAGTGAAGGCGGAGTAGTCGCCGTCCCGCGCGGCAACCACACCGCCCGTCTTGCACACGCGAGCCATCTCCTCGAGCGCACGGTGCGGATGCTGGAGGTGCTGCAGAACCTGATGAGCATGGACGACGTCGAACGAGCCGTCGTCGTACGGAAGGGCGTAGATGTCGGCCTCGTGGAACTCGACGTTTGTGAGTCCTGCCTCTTCCGCGGCACCGCGAGCCTCCTCGAGCACAGCCGGCTCGGCGTCGATGCCCACGACCCGCCCGGGCGCGACCCTCCGCGCGAGGTCGACCGTCAGAGTGCCCGGCCCGCACCCGACGTCCAGGAGGGAATGCCCCGCGACTAGGTGCGGCAGGAGGTGCGCGGCGGAGTTCGTGGCGTTGCGCCAGCGGTGCGAGCGCAGAACGGCATCGGCGTGGCCGTGGGTGTAGCTCACCTCATGACCGAACTAGTTCCACCACCGGTATCACTCGGTCGGTGCCGTCCTGGTACTCGCGAAAGCCGGGATAGCGCGATGCCTGCTCGTCGAAGACGCGCGTCCGCTCCTCGCCTTCCAACGGAGCGGCGTGGGCAGTGAACTTCTCCGACCCGAGCTCGACGGTCACCTCGGGATTCGCAACGAGGTTGTGATACCAGTCGGGGTTCGTCGGGGCGCCAGCCTTCGAGGCGAACACGAAGATCCGGTCGTTGAGATCGAGGTACATCATCGGGTTGACGCGTGCCTGGCCCGACTTCGCACCCGTCGTGCCGAGGAGCAGTACGGGTGCACCCTCGAATGGGCCGCCGACCTTCCCGTCGTTGGCGCGGAACTCCTCGATGATCTTGGTGTTCCAGTCGTTGACAGCCGGCTCGGGCATGAGGACCATCTCCTTCATGTCGTTGGTGTGAGGGCGCGTTACCTCATTCCACGGAACGGTATCGGACCGATGCGTCAGGCCGGGTCCAGCCGGGACTCTCCGGATACCGGGTCGACGACGAGACGCTGTCCCGCGGCGGCGAGCACGCTCGGCTGGCGTACCGCCTCCATCAGGTCCTCGCACCGCGCCGGGTTGCCGTGGGCGGCCTCGGCGTCGCTCCGGCGCCCAGTTGCGACTACGTCTTCGAACAACCTCCGGGAAGCGCCGTCAAGCAACGACAGGTCGTCGGAGACGATTGCCATGCCGCCAGACTGCGCCACAGATCGCGCCCACGTCTCCACTTGTCCGGCGCTCATCTGCGTAGCCACACCGCGCAACATGAGACAGTCCGGGTCGTTCAGCCAGAGAGTGCGGTGCATGAAGCTCCGCGTGAACGTGCTCGCCGCCGCATGCGATGTCGCCGGCAGCATCCCGGAGTACCCGGCCATGATCGCGTCGTCCCTTTCTGTGTCCCACGAGGGCGCCACGTCTGTGCCGATCCGGCTCCCGTCGACGACGCCGACGACATTCGACAATGGCACGCCACAACCGAGGATGAACGCCTCGGGCCCGGCCCCGCGGCGCACGGCGTCGTAACCGGCGCGCACACGTTGCGCCGGAGTCAGTGTGTCGTCGTGCCACAGCCCGTCGAAGCTCGCCGCGTAAGTGAAGTCGAGCTTCAAGTAGGAAAAGCCCATCGCTGTCAACGCCCGGGCGACCGCTTCCAAATGCTCCTGCACCTCCGGGTGTGTCGTGTCGAGCGTCCACATGAGCCCGCCCCGGCCCCCACCCCAGGGTGGGTTGACGATGCCGGGCAAGGGGTCGCCTCCCGGTAGGCGCGCCAACCATTGCGGATGGTCGGTCGCGACCCGCGAATCCGGTGCCGCGAGAAAGGGCGCTATCCAGATGCCAGGGCTGCGCCCGCTGGCCGCGATTCGGGCTGCGAGACCGGAAAGGGGAGTAGGGAACTTCTCGTTCGTCTCGAGCCAGTCGCCGATCGACCGCTGGTAACCGTCGTCCAGCTGGAACACGTCGAAGGGCCATCCGGCCCGGTCAGCCTCGGCCAGGTTGCTGAAGAGGTCCCGCTCGGTCACGCCGTGGAAGTAGTGATACCAGGAGCACCAGCCGACTTGGTAAGGCCGGTCAACGCGAGCGCGGCCTCGCGCGCCGACGAGCCCGGCCCAGTTGGTGAGGAGGGAGGACGGGGAATCGCCGGTGAGAATGACGAGACCGTGAAGGGCGCGTTCGGCTCCCGGGTCGAGGCGGGCACCTCCGAGGAACGCCTCGCACGAGAGCTCTGGCGCGTCGCCGGCTGCTTGCAAAAGACGCAAGGTGCCGTCGTGCGTGTCGCCCCCGTCGAAACCAACCAGTACCCCATCACGCCCGCCGTCCTCTCCCGCCCCCTGAATGCCCGCCCCCTGAATGCCCGCCCCCTGAATGACCGTGACCCACTCTGAGCGGAGCTCACCCTCCCGGGCGGGACGTTGATCGGCGTGCGCTGCGCCTCGCACGAGATCGAGTGATCCGGGCGTCCGTGACGGATCGACGTCCACGCCGAGTGTCGCGACGTCGCTCGGGCTCCAGGACTGGTAGCCGTGCCGCAGCATGCGCAGAGGCATCGTCGCGCCCTCGATCTTGTAGACGATCGCGACCGAGCGGATCTTCGCCGGTACCTCACCACGATTGGCGATGGCCCAGCCGGCGACTCCGGCGTGGTCGGGGTCGGGGTCGGCGAGCCCGGCGAGCCCGGCGATCCCGGCGATGGTGACCTCCATCGGCCCGAACTGCAGCCTCCCGCTCCCGAGCGCCTGGCGCTGCCGGTGGCTGCCGTCAACCTCTAGGTCGACCGCGAACGCGACGAGCTTCACTAGGTTCGGTGTGCTTTCGGGTGACGGCTGACAGCTATTTCGGTGCTGTCAGCGAGCCGGCGTGGCTGGCGATCGACGTCGAGCGGCGGCTGAGACGGATCACGTTCACGTCGAGCCCATTGGTCAGGTAACAGAACGAGAGGCCCGAGTCGGGATCGGCGAACGCGAGCTGGCCACCGGCGCCGGCGTGCCCGAACGTTCTCGACGACACGGTGTGGCCGAACCCGCGCATGGCTTTGTCGCGGCCTTCGCCGGCGATGACGAGACCGAGCGCCCGATTGGAGGAGACGCCGGTCATTGGCTCTGGCAGAGTCCCGTGGACTTCCCGTGAGCCGGCGGCGAGCACCGCTGGATCCCAGAGCTCGTCGGGGTTGTGGAGGAGTGCCTGGTAGTAGAGCGCGACATCGGAGGCGTCCGACATGCCACCGCCGCCCGGGAGTCCGGAGGCTCGCACGTCCGCTCTGTTGAGCGAGAGCAACCACTCGTCGCTTACGGCTGCCTCCGCTGGCTCGGTAGGGAGCCCGAGCGCGGCGAGCTCCGCGAGCGTTGCCCGTTCTCCGCACAGCTCGAGCACGTTGAGTTTGCCCTGGGTCTCTGGCGCAGCGCCAAGTTGGAACTTGTGGAGGCCGAGCGGCTCGAGAACTCGCTCACGGAGGAAGTCCCTGAAGTCCTCACCCGAAAGCGCCTCGATGATGTCGGCGATGACCCAATGGGCCGACGTCGGGTGGTACTCGAAGCGAGTTCCCGGCTCCCAGTTGAGACGCCAGGAGGCAAAGCGCTCGCGCCTTGCCGGGTTAGTGGCTTCCGACAGAGGATCGAGCGGTGCGAGTGGGAAGCCTCCTTCGTGAAGGAGGAGTTGCCGGATTGTGATCGTCTCTTTGCCGTTCGTCCCGAACTCCGGGATGACGTCGGCGACGCGGTCCTCGACGGAGACCTTCCCCTCTCCGAGGAGGAGCCAGAACGCCCCAACCACGAACGCTTTCGTGGCAGAGAAGATGACGTATCGCCCGTCCGGGTCGGCATCTCCGAAGGTCTCGAAATGCACCACTTCTCCGTCTTGCGCAACGGCGATCTGGCAGGAGGGGAGGAGACCATCGTCGATCTCGCGCTGGCAGCGTGTGACTAGCGCTGAGAGCGCGGCCGGGTCAATCGTGAGCTTTTCCATACGGCTGCTCCTAGCTGTCGAGGTCGTACGCGGGAGGGTGGCGGGGTTCGTAGAGCATCATCTCAATCGAACCGGGAACCTTCATTGTGATCGTCCGCCCGAAGCCTTCATCGCTGATGTCGCGGGTGAACTCGGCGCCCTTGAGCTTCAAGTCGGCAACCGTTCCCTCGAGGTCGTCGCACATGAGCGTTATCTCGTGTCGGGCGGTTGTGGACCAGTCGGCGTCCTCATGACCGGCCGAGGTCGGGTGGACCCCTAGCTCCGACGGCCCGGTCTTGAAGATGAGCCAGCCACCGTGAGCGTCGACGTAAGGCCAACCGAGGACGTCGCGAAAGAACGCGCGCGCTGCATCCGCGTCGTCCGAGTAAACGAGCGTGTGAACCGCGTTGATCATGACGAGGAGCGTACGTCGTGGTCTCGCCGCGCGCGGGTGCGGAGCGCGCGAACGTGGTCGCCTACGATGGCGGATCGATCGCCTGGGTTGCGCCCGGGGGATCGGCTGCCAGGTGTCTGCGCAGTCTCGGGCCGCTAGCTCATCGGGTAGAGCAGGGGACTTTTAATCCCAAGGTGCCGGGTTCGAGACCCGGGCGGCCCACCGTTGGGCACCCACCGTTGGTTGTCCAGGTCAGCGGCTACAAGACCACTCATCGAGCTACCTGCGACCCAACACTCCACCCCACATTCGTGGGAGCCTGACGTCTGGGAGCGCCAAAAAAGCTCGGGTCCTCAATCTGCAGCGATGGGGACAGTCCGCCAAGCGACGCCTTCTTGATCGAGAGTCGCTGGAAGAACGCCGGCGCCGCCTGAGATCGAGTTTGAGCCGGCGATGGCCGGCTTGTGAGCTCCAGGCGAGCCGAGTCACCGCGAGATGCGATAGTCGGCAAGCAGGTAACCCCTGGGCGACGTCGCGCTACGGAGCGATTCGAGGCGAATCGGCGGCAGTCCGTCCAAGAGCCGTCGCCCACGGCCAGCGATCGCCGGTGCGACGACGAGCCGTACTTCATCGATGGCGTCCGCTGCGAGCAGTCCTTGGGCGACCGAGATGCTGGCGTGGACGCCAATGTCACCGCCGGACGACTTCTTGAGGTTCTGCACGAACTGAGCCAATCCGCCTTCGATCGCTGTCGCGTTGTGCCACTGCCGCCCCAGCGGTGTGGAAGATGCGACGTACTTTGCGACGTCGTTGATGAACGTAGCGAATGGCTCGATCTCGCTGCCTGGCCAAAACTCAGACCACTCGTCATAGCTGCGACGGCCGAGAACTACCGCGTCCTGGGTGGCGATGACAGCGGCGAGGTTGGCATCCATCGCCTCATCCCAGTCGGTGACGAACTTGTCCGGGTCCTCGGCTACTCCATCGAGGGACAACAGCTCGTACAACACCACCTTGCGCATGCATACTCCTCCGGTTGAGCGCGACGCTACCTACTCTGACGGCTCGATTCGTCGCAACTCATCGGTACGTTTCGGTCGAGATCCGACGGCAGGCGACCCACATAGCTTCGACAGAATCCTGGCGAGGTGACCTCCGATGAACCTCGTCCCCCCGGTGACGCTAGGTGCATGGTGCCGCCTCGAAGAACTCGGAAGCCTCCACAAGAGTCGTGAAGACAGAGCCAGGCGAAAGCGCCCTGCTGAGTTCCGCAGCGACGTATCCGAGGCCGAGTACCCGTTGCGGAACAAGGGGACGTGGTCGTAAGCCGAACCGAAGGTGTCACGGCTTCGTTCATCAAGGAGCTGCTCCGACGGTCGGCGCTGGAGGCGCTGTCTTCGGACGATGTGCCGGACGGACCCCTTCGTGTCACAGACGAGAACGTTGGTGCAGCGCTTGACCAGCTCCTCGATGACAGGAACAGGCTGACTCGTGTGATGCTCGGAGCAGACAAGCCGTCTGTAACGCGTCGCCGCCGGTCCAAGGCGGAATGACTCGTACCCAACAGCCACCCAACATCGGCTCTGACCCTGACTGACTGTACGCACCTCCGGTCGGGCTCCCGGTCCTGCCGAGACGACGACACCGGCCTCACGACGATATTCGTAGGTAGCTTGGCTGGGTGGCTCTATCGGCGCCGGTAATCGACTACCAGGGGACGTTCCGGTTCGGGGTCTCGCCGGAGACGGTGTGGGATGCGATGGAGCGCACCGGGGAGTTCGAGACATGGTGGAGCTGGCTCGGCGACTTTCGCCTGGAGGGCTCCGGACTGGAAGAGGGATCGGTGCTCGTCGGCGTGGTGTCGCCACCGCTCCGGTATCACATGCGCATCCGAGTCGAGCTGGAGCAGTGCGTACGACCATCGTCTATCGAGGCCGCCGTGCATGGCGACCTCGAGGGCCACGGTCGGCTTGAACTGTCCGCGGACGGCGACGGGACGCTCGCCCTAGTGACCTGGACGGTCGAGATGATGCAGCGGCCAATGCGCATTGCGGCCAGATTCGCTTACCCGGCGCTCCGCTGGGGACACGACCGGGTCGTCGATGCGACGGTTTATGGGTTCCGCCGCCAGTTGGCGGCTACCGCAGACGCACGACGGCCAGCCCAGCCTCCCGAGTGATGAGCCCACGCGCTCGCGTCCAGCGCCCTCTCAAGCGGGCTCGCCGACACGTGGCGAATGCCCGCGGAAGCCAGCGCGTGTGACGGTTCCGCGTCAGGCCGGACCAACACGCTGCTGCGTTTATGGCCCGTAGGATTGCCTTGCATGCTGCTCCTGCCCTGGCATTTGAACGACCGGTTGCTGAGTGGCCTGAACGTCACGCTGCCGGCGGGAACGGTCCAGCTCAAGGGGAGGCTGGGCTCGACGGGCAGTCCGTGGCGGGACTTGATCGGCGTGTACGCCCCGCTCGCGGACGAAGTGGCGCGAGACGACGCAGTGCCAACGGTCGTCCTCAGCGGCGACTGCGTCGCGTCGCTGGCGGTCCTGGCGGGAGTCCAGCGCCGTGGTATCCGTCCGTCTCTCGTCTGGTTCGACGCTCACGGGGACTTTCACACGGAGGCTTCGACGACCTCGGGCTACTTGGGCGGCCTGCCGCTGGCCAAGGCGGTCGGCCGCGGCGATCTCACCCTGCCCGGAGCTCTCGGTCTCGCCTCACTCGGAGAGGGGTCGGTCACTCTCGTCGACGGTCGGGACCTCGACCCCGCTGAAGCTGAGGCGCTCGGTGGCTCGAAGGTGACGCATGTGTCGGTTGCCGAATTAGATGCCGACCGTCTGCCCGAAGGCCCGATGGTCGTCCACGTCGATGTCGACACCATCGACCCGGCCGAGCTAGGTGGCCTTCGCTTCCCTGCACCCGGCGGACCGTCTCTTCGAGACGTCGCCGATGCCGTGCGCGCCATCGTGCGGGCACGGCCGGTGGTCGCGCTCGACATCGCTGCCACCTGGAGACCCGAGGACACCACGCGAGCGCAGACCGACGCCGTCCTATCCGCGCTTCTCTCGAGCATCTAACCCTCTCCCTAGCTCCAGTCTCGTCGCGACATTGCTACGGGCCCGGCCACTGCCTCGCGTGCTGACACCGTCGAGCAGACTGGCACGATGCGCGTCGCTATACACGTCCGGCCGGGAGCGTCAAGAACCTCGGTCGGCGGAGAGCACGACGGAGCTCTTGTGGTTCGTGTGGTCGAACCGGCCGATGGGGGGAGAGCCACGAACGCCGCGCTACGAGCTGTTGCCGATGCGCTAGCAGTTCCCCGACGCTCAGTGACCCTTGTTCGCGGCGCAACGAGTCGACGGAAATTGATCGACATTGAGTCAACCCCCCCGATGGACGAGTCGGTAAAGCTGGCTATGGCGCGCTTACGGAGCCGGATTGATCCTCGACCCAAGTAGCCGCCAAGCGCCGGGTTCGAGACCCAGGCGGCCTACGGAAGACAAGGGACTCGTCCATGATGGAGTGATGAGAACGCGGATCGAGGCTGTCCTCGGCGACATCATCGACCGGACCGTCCGTTGTGAAGCCGGGCCAGACCTCGTGGGCGCTTGCGCAGCGATCGCCAAAGACTGTGGCTGACTCTCCCGACTCTCCGCTCGGGTTCCCCGGTCCTCCAGAGACCCGCCACAGCGGCCTCAGCTCCGACGACCCGTTCGCGACACCGCTGGAACAGCGTCGGCTGGACCGGCGTTTGCGGGGCCGCCTCGCTGCCCCGGTAACGGTCTGGACCGCTGGCTCAGGCGACCGGCGCGCCGGACTGACCATATCGTCGCTGCTCCTCGCCGAAGGTGATCGTGCGGAGGTGTTCGGCTTGCTCGATCCGCTGTCGGACCTATTCGACGTGCTGGTCGAGACCGGTGGTTTCGTCGTCCACGTGCTCGAGACGAGCGATCAAAGACTTGCTGGAGTCTTCGCCGGCGCCTATCCGGTCGACCCTTTCGAAGAGGTCGGCACCGCCGAAGGCGAGTTCGGACCGGTCATCGGGGGCAGTCGTCACACCCTCGGATGTCGCCTCGTCGGATCCGAGGAGGCGGGCTTCCAGATGCTCGTGCGAGGGCGCGTCGAGGCAGCGGATCTCGTGGAAGATGCCGGGCAACCACTGGTCCGATATCGCGGCCGCTATCGCAAGCTCTCGCCCGATGTGTAAGGCGGGGTGGTGTCAACCGTCAATGAGCCACAGGCTGAACGGGCCGGCTCGGAGCGCCATGATTGAGAGATGCGAACCCGCATCGAGGCGGTATTCGGTGACATCGTCGATCAGGCGGTGGATGCCATCGTCACAGCAGCGAATGGGTCGCTCATGGGCGGCGGCGGAGTTGACTGGGCGGTGCACAGCGCTGCCGGCCCGGAGTTAGCGAAGGCCGGCGCGGCGATGGCACCATGCGACACGGGGAATGCGATGGCCACGCCCGCGTTCCGGCTCGATCCGCCCGTCCGGTACATCATTCACACGGTTGGTCCCGTATGGGACGGAGGCTCCTACGGAGAGGCACAGCTTCTCGAGTCCTGTTACCGCCGATGCCTGGAGGTCGCTGACGAGGTTGGTGTCAGGACGATCGCATTCCCTGCAATCGCCACCGGAGTGTATGGCTACCCGCCCGGTGAGGCAGCGAGGATCGCTGTCCACACGCTGTCGGCGACGCCGTCTCAGGTCCAGGTGATACGGCTAGTCGCGTTCGACGCTGTGACGCTCGACCTCTACAACATCGAGCTCGCAACGATCTGAGGCTTGCGGGCTCTCTTGCCGCTGCTTGCCATGATGCTGAACTCCCGAGTCGCCTGGTGGGGCCTCGAGGAGCACTCGCTGAAGGTATTCTTCTCGCGATCGGTCCATCATGCTGATCGCTCGGGGCTTCCTGTGACCGCGGACAAGCCCTCGTCATCGAACGGGGCCTTCGACCGCGACGACCCGCCGATCCTGGGCGCGAACCCGTTCGTCGGACTAAGCCGCCGCCAGATCCTCGCCGCGTTGACTCGGCTCGCCCGCCGGGTCGCGGTGGAGCCAGGAGTGGCAGCGGCGGACGCGTTGGACGCTGCCGGTCAGCTGATCAAGGTGGTCGTCGGTCGCAGCGACGTTGCTCCCGAGCCAGGAGACAAGCGTTTCAGCCACGCGGCGTGGCGCGACAACCCGCTCTACCGGCGGCTCCTGCAGGCCTACTTGATCGAGCGTCGAGCCCTCCTCCGTCTCGTTGACGAGGTGGACTTGGATCGAAAGAGCCGGGAAAGGGCTCGTTTCGCCGTGTCGCTGTTCACAGAGGCCGTAGCACCTACCAACACACTTCTCGGCAACCCCGGAGCGCTGGCGAAGGCGGTCGAGACCCGGGGGCAAAGCCTGGTCCACGGACTTCGGCACTTCGGGCACGACATTCGTCACAACGGTGGCATGCCGTCGATGGTCGACACCCGCCCATTCGAGGTCGGCGGCAACCTCGCGGTGACGCCGGGACAGGTCGTCCACCGAAGCGAGGTGTTCGAGCTGATTCAATACGCACCCAGCACGGACCAAACCTTCGAGCGCCCGCTCGTCGCGATCCCGCCGCAGATCAACAAGTACTACATCACCGACCTGGCGCCCGGCCGGAGCCTCGTTGAGCACACTGTGTCGGCGCGCATCCCGTACTTCGCGGTCAGCTGGCGGAATCCGACGGCCACTGAGCGAGACTGGAACCTCGGCACCTACGTCGCCGCGTGCAAGGAGGCCGTCGAGGTTGCATGCGACATCGCCGGGACGACCGATGCGAACGTGCTCGGCATGTGCGCGGGGGGAATCACTCTGGCCTGCCTGCTGGGCCACCTTGCCGCAACCGGCGAGCCACTCGTCCACTCGGCGACGTTCATGGTCGCCGGGCTCGACACCAGCGCGCAGTCGACAGTCGGCGATCTCGCGTCTACGGCAGCGGTTGAGGCGGCACGGGCGCGGTCGCAGCGCGCCGGCGTACTCGAAGGCGCAGACCTGGGCAGGGTATTCGCCTGGCTCCGCCCGAACGACCTCGTATGGAACTACTGGGTCAACAACTACCTGCTCGGGGAGAACCCTCCGGCCTTCGACATCTTGTACTGGAACGCTGACACGACGCGCCTCCCAGCGGGATTGCACTCGGACTTCTTGGACCTCTTCGGATCGAACGCGCTCGCCGCGCCGAACACTGTCTCGGTGTTGGGCACACCGGTCGATCTCGGTGCGGTGGTGTGCGACACCTATGTCGTCGCCGGATCGACGGACCACATCATTCCTTGGGCCGGTGCCTATCAAACCACCCAGATGGTCGGCGGGAAGAGCGAGTTTGTGCTGAGCACGAGCGGCCACATACAGGCGATCGTCAACCCGCCGACAAACAAGCGGTCGTCTTATCTCACCCGGTCCGGTAAGCCTCCTCCGTCAGGAGCCGACTGGATGGAGGGTGCCACCCGTAACGAGGGCAGCTGGTGGGACCACTGGCACGCGTGGCTCGAGCGCCACTCCGGCGCACTGCGTCCGGCGCCGGTCATGCTCGGGAGCGACGACTATCCGCCGCTCGACCCCGCACCGGGCCGCTACGTTCATCTGCGGTGAAGCGGCCATCTACGTTCCTACGGGTCGACGGCCAACTGATTCGGGTCTCGGTACGCGGCGAGGGTCCCCCGTTGCTGTTGATCATGGGGCTCGGCGGCAACATCGAGATGTGGGATCCTCTCTCGCGCGCGCTCAATGCCCGGGGGATACAGACAATTGCTTACGACGCTCCTGGCACGGGCCACTCACCGTCGCGCCTAGTCCCGCAGCGCATGGCCGGTCTGGCCCGACAGGCCGCGCACCTCCTCGACGCGCTCGGACACCCTTCCGCGGACGTGCTCGGGGTCTCGTTCGGTGGAGCAGTGGCCCAGGAGCTCACCCTCACGAATCCTCATAGGGTCCGCCAGCTCGTGCTCACGTCGACGATGTGCGGGATCGGTGGCCTTCCCGGCAATCCGATCGCGATGTCACTCCTCGCGACGCCGTTGCGCTATTACTCGCCGACGTTTCTCAGGCTGACGGCTGACGTGCTCTACGGTCCCCGCGAAGGGTCCGACGACGAGGTCCGCCGTGCCCAGAGCAACGCTCGTCACGCGCGGCCCCCGAGCGCATGGGGGTACCTGAGTCAGCTCGTCGCGGTCGCCGGATGGTCGAGCCTCCCCTGGCTTCATCGCATCAGGAGTCGGACCCTTGTGCTCGCGGGTGACACCGACCCGATCGTGCCGCCCCGCAACGCCCGGATCCTTGCCGCACGCATCCCGGACGCAAAGCTCGAGATCGTGCCGGGCGCGGGCCACCTCCTCCTCATCGACCGTGCGGACGAGTGCGCCGTGACCATCTCCGATTTCCTCGACCATCCGAGGGTTGCCGCGTCCTGAGGAGCGCGCCCGGGAAAGCCGCGCGTTGAGCGAAGGCGCCGCCGACCTGGGCGTTTCGTACCGTAGGCGATCGGGTGGCAGCTACCTGGCGGTCAGAGCGTGGCATCATTACCTAGCTAGCCGACTTCATTTGCCGGCTGCGATGGGGGCAGACAAGTGACCGATTTCGACCCGCCTGAGGTTCCAGAGCTCGTCGCACCGCTTCTGGCGGACCTCGATGACGGCCAGACCCTGAGCGTCCCGCCCGGGGTCACAAGTGATGACGACGAGCTGATCCTGAAAGCTGCGCCGCCGGCTCGCAGACGGCGCAGGCGTTACGTCGTCGCCGGCGCAGTGCTACTGCTCGTCACCGCGGCAGTGGCGATCCCGCTGTCGCTGGAACAGGCGCAGACGGTGTCGGCTGCGGTGTCTGGCGTGTTCGCGCAATCGTCGGTTCGTTTTGCCTTCTCGGCGAGCGTCGCGTCGCAAGGTCCAGGCCCTAGCGGCCTCGGTTCGCAGGGTCTCGGGAGTTATTCAGTCGTCGTCGAGATCACGAACCCGACCGGAGGGCCCGTCTCGGCACAGGGATCCTCGGACGCGTTCGAGGTGTCGCTGCTGCACGGCACGACGGACCTCGGTGACGTGCTCCTCGCCGACGGTGCCTTCTATCTCCGCCTGAACACGACCGCCATCGATCAACTCGACCAAAGCTCAGAGCCCGCCAGCGATTCGGTCTCAGGGCCTGACCTCGCGTCCACGCTCACCCGGGCGGCCAACAAGAGGCCGGCGCTCGCATGGCTCCACACGGTCGTGAGCGGCGGCTGGATCGGAATAGAGGAGAGCGCCGTCGAGCAGTACGCGAAGCGCCTCGATCCCCACCCGGCGGCACCGGGCATCAACGAGTCCGCGCTGCGGTCCGCCTTCGCCTTGTCCTTCGCGCAGGCCTGGGACGCATGGGAGAGCACCCACGTCGTCTCGACGACGAGCGGGGTCACCGAGTACTCCGTGTCACTGCCGGTGCGCGACTTCCTAGGCACCTTCTTGGCGGACCTCGAGTCTCAACTCGAGAAGTCCGTCCCCTCCGCCGAGCACCTGGTGCCAACTTTGCGCAAGGCGATCGACGAGATCCCGGCGAGCCTCTCCATACCTGTTCAGCTGTGGATCGACAACGGCACTTTGATCAAAGTGGCGGTCTCCTATCACGGGACCACGGTCTCGGTCGGCATCAGCCATCCGAACGTCGGGCTCGCGGCTCCGAGCGGAGCGACGATGATCACGATCGCCGACATCAGAGCGTTCGCACACTGGTTCGTGAACGACGAGGTCAAAGTCGGGGACAGCAACTCTATTGCGGTGCAGTCGAATCTCGAGACGGGTCTGACGGGGGCTCTCACCTCCTATTCGAGTGACAGCCTGTCGTTTGCAGACCTCCTCAACCACGCGTCGTCGAACTCGCTCTATGGCCTCGACACCGGCCTGAGGTTCGTCACGGATGCTCCTTCTAGGAACGCGCGCACCCTGAGCGTCAGTGTCGGGAACGCCGGCGCGTCAATGACAATGACTGCGTTCGCTCCCGGGACGCGCGACTGCTGGGGGGTGCTCGACCTCACCGCGACCGAGACGACGCCAGTTCTCGGAATCGCGACCAAGCCCGGCATCTACTACTTCGAGAACCGTCATGTGGCGGCTTCGGCCTGCAATGCCTCGACGCTGACGAAGGCAGACCACCCATCGGGCACCGGCTTCTCCGGCGTGTCCGGAGCGTCCGGAGCGTCCGGCGTGTCCGGCGTGTCCGGCGTGTCCGGAAGCTCAGGGTTCTCGTTCGGGTCTACGACGACTGGCTCGTCGTCCTCATCTTCTCCCTGACGCTAGGAACGTCACAGCTCGCGGGCGCTGGGCCCGGACGGGTCAGTAGACCCAGACCTCCGTGCCGATGGGGTCGATGTTGTCCGCCCAGATCCAGTTGATCGCCTCGTTGCTTACGCGGACGCAACCGTGGGAGACCGGATACGGGGGTACGTAGCTGTCCCCGTGGATGTCATAGCCTCCGGTGAAGAACCTCGGCCTCCAGAGCGTGCCGAGCGAGTCCACGTCGATCCCGTCGATTGCGGCAAAGGTGTTGAACACACCCTGCGGCGTGATTGCAACCGAGGTGACGCCCTTGTCGGTGTAGGTGTAGCCGCCGCCGGTCGAGGTGTTGAGGGTGGCCCAGAGCTTGCCCTGGCGAATGATCATCAGCAGGTCGTCGCCGAGGTTGACCTCGATCAGGTTGCCTGATGCCGGGCGGATCTTCGGCTCGACACCCTTGTTCAGGGCATTCCACGTCGCTGGCCCGACGACGCCGTCACGCGGCAGCCCGGCGGCCTTCTGAAGCGCCCAGACGGCCTGTTGCGTGGCATCCCCGAAATAACCGCCGGGAGGAGACCCCACCCAGTAGTGGAGTTGGATGAGCCGCCTCTGGAGCCCCAGAACCGCAGCGCCCTTGTCCCCGAGTTGCAAGGTGGGCGGATGCTTGGTGAACCACAGGACCTTGTTCGCTCCGTTGTAGATCACCACGTTCCCGTCGTCCTGCACGACCAGGTAATTCCCGGCGCCGCCGTCCCGCCACGTGCCGCTCGCCCATAACGCTCGGTGGTCGAAGTAGATCACGAGGTTGCCGTCGCGCTGAAAGTCGATGACTGCGCCAGGGTGGTGCCCGGTGTTCGTCCACCACGTGGCCTTGCCATTCGCGTAGAGAACAAAGTTGCCGTCACGCTGCATATATAGGTGGTACACGCCGTTGCTGGACACCAACTGCTGACCCCCGACGAGCGACGACCCGGTGTGAATCTCATCGGTCGTTCGCGTGGACGCATTGGCGGTCGCGATCGGCACGATGGCGGCTGCAGCGATGCCGAAAGAGGCGATCAGCTGGAGCCAGACGCGCCTGCCGCTGGTGCGCCTGGCGCGAGCCTGTCCGTCAGTGAGCCCATTGTCTCTGCTCATGTGGTCTCCGGTCCACCTTTCTTGATCTGAGTGATCGAGGCACCGCTGCATCGTCACCGGTTCGACAGTCTTGCCGATCTGAGGCACCGTCCGTGCGCGTTCAGATCGGGCGGCGTTCGGCGGTCAGATCGCTCGGTGTGTCGCCGGTGTTCACGGTCACACTCGGCTCGAGGAGAAGCACTGTTGTCTCGAGTTCTGCCTGCGGTTGATGAGGAACGCCGCGCGGGACAACGAACGTGTCACCTACCTCAAGGTGCACGTCGCCGGAGTCCGTCCGGATCGTGAGCGATCCGCTCAGCACGAGGAAGAACTCGTCGGTGTCAGGGTGGCTGTGCCGGGTGAATTCACCCTGCACCTTGACGACACGAACGTCGTAGTCGTTGACGACCGCGATTGTTCTTGGCGACCACATCTCCGTCACCGTCGCGAGAACATCCTTGATGTTGTGGGGGCCTGGGCGGGCTGTCTCCATGCACCCATGATGCCGTGGCACGCGTCGAGCTGCGCAGGCTCGGTTCAGCCTCGGCGATCTGTGCAGCCGCCTCACCATCCAAGCTCCCGCAGGCGCGCGTCACTGATCCCGAAGTGATGGCCGACTTCGTGGATAACGGTGCGCCGCACCTGGTCTGCAATCTCGGCTTCAGTCCGGCAGTGCCGTGAAATAGGGCGCTGGTAGATCGTTATGCGGTCGGGAACAGTCCCGCCGTAGCCACGGCGACCGGTGAGTGGCACACCCTGATAGAGACCAAACAGGTGCGCGGAATTGGGCATGTTCGCTGCCTCGTTCTCGACCACGACCGCGACGTTCTCCATCAGAGAGGCAAGCTCGCCCGGTATGGAGTCGAGTCCCTGAGCCACGAGCTGCTCGAAGCGCTCCCGGCTCACTTCGACACTGGGTCCGGGATGAGAGCACCATGATTCGACTGGCGACCGTGAGATCAGCAGGTCTTGAAGAACCGCCAGCGCGGCGAAGGCGACTGATTGCAAGCTCTCCGCTTCGGCGTCGCCGAGCCCGTGCTCGTCCTTGATCCGCGTGAGCTCGGCGTAGCGGTCGGCCCTGCCGCGGTACACAGCGAGCACGGCCTCGACGGTGTCCTCGACGAGGTCGTCGATCGCGGGATGAGGACGTAACGCGTCGAAAGCCGCGAATTCGGTTCGCAGCGCTTGCTCGGGTCCCGCAACCGGATCGATGGCTTCGACGACGAACCACGAGCTATCGATCGTCATCCCGGCGGGGATCGGACGCGATTCGCCCGTGATCTGCAGGGTCCCCACGACGGAGGCAAGCCATCCCGTCGCCGTGCGCTCCCAGGTCGTTCCACAGCACGGGCAGTGGACGCTGTCGACGAGACCGTCCGGGTGTTGCCCGATGTCGGCGGGCGTGCCCGCAACGTATCTCGGACGGCACGCCGGACACTCACCTTGCCGGATGGCCTCCAAGGTGGCTTGCTCGCCCGACGGTTTGCCGTCGTCGACGTACCGTCGTAGCGCTTCCAGGTCAACGGTGTGCTCGGTGCAATGGATGGGCGCGTGGTACCGACCGCCCCTGTCCCGGTGGCGCTTGCGCTCCCTTGCGGCTGCGTGGCGAGTCGTGGCGTCGTGGCGCCAGAGCCCGCCGCTCTCGTGGTTCAACTGAGCGCCGCGAGCGCTCGGCGGGCGAGCTCGGCCTGGTGGATCACCATCTCGGCAAAGCCGTCCGCCGCCACCACATCGCCCCCCATCGCACCGGCGGCGTACCTCACATAGACGCCCTCGATGATGCAGGCCAGTCGCCAGTGTGCGAACGCCACATAGTAGGGAAGATCTGAGACATCGCGGCCCGACCGAGACCCGTAGCGCTCCACCAGCTCCTCGCGGGTCGAGAAACCCGGTAGCGCGGTAGTAGGGAGGACAGGTAGATCTGCGCTATCGGCGCGATCCGACCAGTACATGTGAAGCGTGCCGAGATCCGCCAAGGGCTCCCCGAGCGTGCAGAGCTCCCAGTCGAGGACCGCCCGGACTCGGCCGTCGTCTCCGATCATCGTGTTGTCGAGCCGGTAGTCACCGTGCACTATCGCACTCGCCCGTTGCGGGGGCATGCGCTCGACGAGGGTGTCGTACACCTCGCTCACGAGCGGGGCCGGTCTCCCGAAGCCTCCTTCGAGCTCTTGGGCTTGTGACTTCTGGAACTGGCCGTTCCATCGCTTGAGTTGGCGCTCGACATATGCCTCGCGCCTTCCGAGATCACCGAGTCCCACCTCGTCGACGTCGACTTCATGGATGGCCACGAGCACGTCGACGAGATCGTCACCGGTCGCACGCCTCAGTTCCTCGGTGAGGATCAGCTCGGTCGACCGGCTGTCGCGCAGGATGTGGCCTTCGACGAAGTCCATGACGTAAAAGGGGGCGCCGTTGACCGAGGCGTCCCCGCAGAACCCGAGCGCCTCAGCCACCGGCACCGCCGTGCTCCGAAGGGCTGAGATGATGCGGTGCTCGCGTCCCATGTCGTGCGCGGTCGAGAGCACGTGGCTGATCGGCGGACGCCTCAGAACGATCCGCCTGCCCGCCGCATCGGTCACCGAGAACGTCAGATTCGAGTGCCCGCCGGCAATCAGATCGAAACTGAACGGCCCCACAACCCCATCTATCTCCCGCACCAGCCACTCCGCCACCCGGGGAACGTCGATCCCTTCGGGCACAGCTTCGGTCACGGGATGTAGCCCGAGATCTGCGACTGGACCTTTCGCATCCCGCGGAGCCACCGTTCCCGGTCTCCCGCTCGCCGCAGCTCGTACGTGGCCACCTCGGGGTGGGGGAGGACGAGGAAGCGTTCCTCGGCGATCGCGTCGAGCACTGCGTCTGCAACGACCTCGGGTTCCAGCATCCCGTCCCGCCCTGCGGTTGAAGCGGTCACCTCGCCGTGGTCGCGGGCGGCCGCTCCCGTCATGTTCGTCCAGACGCCCTGCGGGCAGAGGCACGAGACGCGCACCCCCGCATCGCCGTGGGTGATCGAGAGCCACTCTGCCAATGCGACGGCCGCGTGCTTGGTCACGCTGTACGGCGCAGAGCCGAGCTGGGTGAGCAGGCCGGCGGCGGATGCGGTGTGAACGAGGTAGCCCTCCTTGCGCTCGAGCATGCCTGGGAGCACGGCCCGTGCCGAGTAGATGTGGCTCATCACGTTCACGGCCCAGATGCGGTCCCACGTCTCGTCGGGCACCTCGACGCCGCCGAGGGCGATGATGCCGGCGTTTGCGCAGAAGACCTCGACCGGGCCGAATGCTTGCTCCGCGGCCAGCACGAGCGCGATGACGTCCTCCTCTACCGCGACGTCGGTTCTCACTGCCAGGGAGGGCGATCCTTCCGCACTCAACTCTGCAGCGACAAGCTCGGCCCCAGCCCCGTCCAGGTCGGCCACCACGATGCCGCCCGCGCCTCGTTCGGCGAACGCATGGCAAAGAGCGCGACCGATCCCGCTCGCGCCTCCCGTCACTACGACAACTCGATTCTTGACGTCCATGAAAGCCCTGGCTCCTAGTGCCCGCCGGCGCGGCGCGCCATGAAGTCCGCGTACTTGACGAGGTCAGGGTCGCTGGCGAACGCGTCGGCGAACTTCTTCCGAGCTTCCTCTCGCTTGGCCGGGAAGTACTCGGTCGGCCAGAGCCCTTCGTGCGGCCGGTAGTCCTTCAGCACGTTGCGGGCGACAGTGACCTTGTGGACTTCGTCGACGCCGTCCATCACGCTCATCGCGGGAGAACCGGACCACATGGCATGTAGCGGAGTGAGGTCCGTCATGCCGAGGGAGCCGTAGATGTGAATCGCGCGATACGCGACGTCCTTCAGCACCTTGGCGGCGGTGTACTTGCACGCGGCGATCTGGGTCCTTGACTCCTGAGTGCTCGAGTTGTCGATCGTCCAGGCGGTCCAGAGCACAAGCAGCCGGAGCATGTTGATCTCGGCGTAGGAGTCGGCGATGGCGCCTTGCACCATCTGGTGCTCGGCGATGACCTTGCCGTGCGACTCCCGGCTGAGCGCTCGCTCGCACATCATGTCGTAAGCCCTCTTGCACTGAGCGATCGCACGCATGGCGTGATGGATGCGCCCGCCGCCGAGCCGGCGCTGCGCGAGGACCTTTGCTCCGTCCTCCGGTCCGAGCAGGTGATCCAGGGGCACGCGCACCTCGGTGTAGCGGATGTGGTTGTGCGTGTTCGGGAACGGGAGCACCTCGACACCGGGCGTCTCCCGCGGGACGATGAACATGCCGTTGGTGCACATCACGACGACGATGTCGGCGTTGCGGCCGTTGCTCGTGAACCACTTCTCGCCGTTGATGACCCACTGGTCGCCGTCGCGCACGGCAGTCGTCTTGAACAGGTTGGGGTCGGACCCTCCCTGCGGCTCTGTCATGGAGTACGCCGAGAAGATCTCCTGGTTCATCAAGGGGTAGAGCCAGCGCTCCTTCTGCTCCTCGGTCCCGTAGGCGGCCAGGATCTCCATGTTCCCGGTGTCGGGGGCCTGGCAGCCGAAGATCGCCGGAGCCATCGAGTAGCGCCCGAGTATCTCGTTGACGAGTGCCAGCTTGAGCTGCCCGAGACCTGGCCCGCCGAGCTCTTTGTCGAGAAAGATCGCCCAAAGGCCTTTCGCTTTGACCTGGGCCTTGAGCGGGTCGACGAGGGCCTTCATCTTCGGATCGCGCATGTAGACAGCGAACGGGAAGACGAGCTCGAGGGGCTCGATCTCCTCCCGGCAGAACTGCTCGACCCAGTCGAGCTGCTCTTGGAATTCCGGCTCCGTGGAGAAATCCCAAGCCATCTGACACCTCCCAGTGATCTAATGCTCTTGCATCAAATGATGTACGCTCACCGTAGCTCCCCACGAAGGAGGCAGTCCAGTGGCCCGCGACGCGGAACCGACGAGAGCCGCCCTCGTGTCAGCGGCTGAACGACTTTTCGCAGCCAACGGTATCGACCGCGTGAGCTTGCGGGAGATCAGCCGCGCGTCGGGAGCTCGCAACGCGGTTGCGCTCCAGTACCACTTCGCCGATCGCGACGGCATAGTCCGCGCCGTTCTCCGCAAGCACTTTCCCGAGGTGGAGCGCCTCCGCCACCAGCTGCTCGACGCGTACGAGGCGCGCGCCGGGAGCGACCTGCGTGATCTCAGCGAGGCGCTCGTCCTGCCCTTGGCCGCGCAGCTGGCCGACCCCGACGGTGGCCCTGAGTACCTCCAGATCAGCGCCGAACTGATCAGCCGACCGATGTGGGCCGAGCCCGAGCCGCCCGACGCCTCGAGCTCGATCTACCGCTGGCGGGCGTTGGTCGAGCCCTTCCTCGAGCAGGACGCGAGCCGGCTCCACCGACGTTTCACGGCGATCCGGTTCGCCGCGGTCGAGCTCGGTCGGCGAGCCGAGTCGGCACCGCATCGCGACGACCGGCTCTTCGTGAGCCAGCTAGTCGACCTCGTCGTGGCGCTCCTACGCGCACCGGTCTCTCCGCAGACTGCCAAGCTCGCCGCCGACCGCGATCGCCGCCGCGCGGAGGTGGCGAGCCCTCGAGCCGTCACCCCGCGATCAGCTGGTGCGCCGGCAGGCGCCTTGGGGTAAACATTGCCGTGCCCGAGTCAGCTTCCGAGCCCGCTTCCACTGAACAGGCCGCCGGCGACTGGCCTTCGGCGGAGCTCACTCGGCGGCTTGACGTCAACGGGGTCGAGCTCGCATGGGATCGGTTCGGAGATTCAGACGGGACACCATTCGTGCTCTGCCACGGTTTCTCCGGCTCGGCCCACGACTTCTCGCTGCATATCCCGGCCTTAGCCGATCAGCGGACCGTCTTGGCACTCGACCACCGTGGCCACGGTCGCTCGACGAAGACGGGCAGCGCCGACACGTACTCGCTCGAGGCCCTGACGGGGGACATGGTCGCCTGGCTAGAAGAAGCCGTCGGACAACCCGTCGACCTCCTCGGCCACTCGATGGGCGGCCGGGTTGCCCTCGAGCTCACTCTCGAACACCCCGAGCTCGTCCACTCGCTCATCCTGATGGACACGAGCGCTGGTGGCTTCGCACAGCCCGACTCGCCAATGGGAGCGATGTTCCGCTCTTTCCTGGCAACGTACGACCCCGCCAGCGGCCTGCCTGACATGGCGCTCATGCGGGGACCGGAGGACGACCTCATCGACGCGACGACGCCGCTCGACTGGCGCGAGCGCAAAGCGGAATTGTCAGCCGCCTTCGATCCCTACGCCCTCCAGGGGCTCGGGCGCGAGTTGTCCAACCTCGGGTCCCGCTCACTTCGTGGCCGGCTGGGGGAGATCGACCGCCCGGTAACGGTGCTCGTCGGCTCCGAGGACCATCCTCTGGTCGATCAGGCCCCGGATCTGGCGGGAGGGATCGCCGGGAGCGCGCTCGTAATCATCGACGGCGGCTACCACTCTCCTCAGTTGACCCATGCCGCCGAGTGGCGGGACGCAGTCGAAGGTCACCTCGCTCGGTCCTGACAGCTCACCTCGGCAGCTTGCTACCCGAAGAGCGAGCGCGTGATCGCAGCCAGGGCCTCGGACAACTCGTCGCTGTTGGACGCGCCGCACAGGACGTCGGCTTGGTCGGTCAACCCCGCCGTCTCGATCATCCCTTTCTCGTTCAGCACCCACACCTTCCGCTCAGCCAGCCGGCAGTGGGCCTCCTCGATCAGCGCACGCGAGGCGTTGGCGACAGAGACGAGGCGATCCCCGCGGTTGTGCAGAGCTGCTTGCGCGTAAGCAAGGCTTGCGACGGCATCCGCTCGCCAACGCCTGGCGGCTTCGAGCGCGAGTGCCTCGGGGTACGCCGGCCGCGGGAGGACGCCGGCGAGGACGATGTTCGTAGCGAGCTCTGCCATCACGACGTAGGTCGGGATCCCTGCGGCGTAGAACAGCAGCAGCTCCTTCTTGAAGCGTCCCGCTTGCGCCTCGGAGCACCAGTGCTCCACCTCGCCGAGATCCCTGTAATGGACGTCTACTCGCCGCCCCTCGACCGTCAGCCACGCACCGCCGTTCATGACACCACCGCCCCAGCCTCCGATCTCGAAGACCGTCCCCTCGAAGCCCTTCGCCCGCAGAACCCCGGGGTCAAAGCCCCGCCTGTAGTAAACGGCGTAATCCCAGTCGCTCGTGTCGTGCTCGGTCCCCCGCGCCCGCGAGCCCCCGAGCGCGACAGCGCTCACGCCGGCGAGGCCGGCGAGCTCGCTCGCGACGAAGGAGTTGAACTCATCGTCTTGCACTGCTCAATCGTCGCGTGTCCCACCGGCGATGTGCGACGTGTGGCGCATATTGTTGCCTGACCGGTCTGTCCAAACACGGGAGCCAGCTCATGGAGCTAATGAAGGGAAACGTCGCTGTTGTCACCGGGGCTGCCAGTGGCATAGGTCGCGGACTTGCTGGTCGGTTCGCCGCTGCCGGCTGCAACGTCGTGTTGGCGGACGTGGACGCCGGCGGGCTGGCCTTGGCCGCGGCGGAGCTGAAGACAGAGCACGGGATCGAGACGCTCGAGGTTGTCTGTGATGTGAGCAACGAGAGCTCGGTGAACGAGCTTGCCTCTCGCGCGAAGGACCGATTCTCCGCGATCCATGTCGTATGCAACAACGCCGGTGTCCAGAGCTCGGCCGATCACTGGACAGGGCCGATGTCGGCCTGGAACTGGGTGATGGGCGTCAACTTCTGGGGCGTGGTGCACGGGGTGCGCGCGTTCCTCCCCACGATGATCGAGCAAGGTGGTGGCTACATCGTCAACACCGCCTCGATCGCCGGCCTGCTCCCCGGCTTCTCGGCCTCGTACGACGCGAGCAAGCACGGTGTCGTCGCCATCACCGAGGACCTCTACCGGACTTCCCAGCAGAGCGGCTGGAACGTCGGGGTGAGCGTGCTCTGCCCGGGTTGGGTCCGCACCGGGATCATGGACTCCGGTCGCAACTGGCCGAGCGAGCTCGGTGAGCAGCCAGAAGCAGTGCCGGGCAGCGAAGTGGTGGCGAAGTACGTGCGCCGGGCGGTCGACGAGGGCACGACGCCTGCCGCGGTGGCGGATCTCGTGTTCGATGCTGTCAGGGCCGATCGCTTCTGGGTCTTCCCGCACCCGGACTTCGTCGAGCTCGCCGTCAGTCGTTGGCAGGACATCGCGGAAGGGCTCAACCCGGTCCTCTTCCGCGAGGTGCCGGGACTGCCACCGCTCGAGGAGCTCGTGAAGGAGATGCTGGAGGGCCTGTGAGGATGCGCCGACGCATTGCTCCAGCGGCCGTCTGCCTCGCGGCTGCGTTGACGTTCGCCGCGTGCGCAAATCACGCGTCGGTCGGCACCACGACGTCGAGCTCTTCGACCACGACATCGGGACCTGGCTCGGCACCGCCCACCGGTTTGGGCCCCCGGACAGATGCGGCCGGGACCGTGTGGCTCTGCCGCCCCGGCCTCCAAGCCGGCACCGATCCGTGCCTCTACAACCCGACCTCGACCGCGGTCTCGGCATCGGGAGCAAAGACGGTGACCACAGCGAGCGCGGGCGGGGCGAAGCCGGTCGACTGCTTCTATGTGTATCCGACGGTGAGCACGCAACCCCGTGACAACGCCAACCTGCGCATCCAGAAGAAGGAGCTCGTCGCGGCGGTGGTGCAGGCGTCGCGTTTCTCCTCTGTCTGCAACGTGTGGGCGCCGATGTACCGGCAGCGGACCGTGAGCTCGCTCGCCCTTGGCCTCGGCGCCGACAAGCCGGCAGCCGCGATCGCCTACGCGAGCCTCGTGCGCGGATGGGACGACTACCTGGCGCACTACAACGACGGGCGCCCGATCGTCTTCATCGGTCACTCGCAGGGAGCGGCGATCCTGATCCAGCTGCTCAGATCACAGGTGGACAACAGCGCGGCGCTCCGGGGGCGCCTCATCGGGGCCATCATCCTCGGGGGGAACGTCGACGTCCCGGTCGGCAAGCTGGTCGGAGGCTCCTTCCAGCACATCCCGGCTTGTTCGTCGAACCACGAGTACGGCTGCGTCATCGCCTACTCGTCGTTCCCTTCGGAGCCGCCGGCGACGTCCTTGTTCGGCCGGCCCGGCCAGGGCGTGAGCCTGCAGTGGGGCGAGACGGCGAGGGCCGGGTTGCAAGTCGTGTGCGTCAACCCGGCGGCGCTGTCGGGGGGTGCTGCCGATCTCGACCCGTACTTCCTGACCGCGACGTCCCCGACTCCTGGTGTGGATACCGGCTGGGTCGAGTACCCCGGGCGTTACCGTGCCAAGTGCGAAAGCGCCGGAGGAGCGACGTGGCTGAACGTCCTGCCGGCCTCGCCCTCCGACGTACGGCCGGCGATCTCCGAGACTCTCGGGCCGGACTGGGGCTTCCACGTGGAGGACGTCAACCTGGCGCTTGGCAACCTTGTTCGGGACGTCGCCCAGATGGAGCTGGCGTACTCAGCCGCTCACTAGGGCGCTTGCGTGAGCACGTGGGCCACGGCGGCGGTGAGGCGTATCGCGGTCGGGATGTGCAGCATCTCGTTCACGCCGTGTGCGTTCGACTCTGGACCGAGAACTCCGGTCACGAGGAACTGGGCCCCCGGGTACGACGCGAGCAATTCGCTCAGAAACGGGATCGTTCCCCCCTCACCCATCCCCCTCCCCGGAGCGCCGAAGTAAGCGACTGAAGCCTCATCGGTGGCCGTGGCCAGCCATGCGGCGGTGTCGGGGGCGTCGAAGCCGTTCGCCGGCGCGAGGTCGGTGAGCTCCACCGCGGCGCCGTCGGGTGGGTCGGTCGTGATCCGCCGGCGGAGCTCGGCGCTTACGGCGGTCGAGTCTGCCGACGGAGGGATGCGGAGAGCGATCTTCGCGGCCGTGAACGGGCGCAGCACGTTGCCGGCGTCAGCGATCGGTGGCACGCCGTCGATGCCGACGAACGCGAGCGAGGCGCTCCACGCTCTGGCCAGGAGCTGGGCGACTGGGCCGGCGCCCTTGGCGAGCCGGAGGCCCGGCGTGACAGGGAAGCGGTCGAGGGTGGAGACCCCGAGCTCTGCGACGAGAGCCTCCGCCTGTGCCCGGCGCGACGGGGGTGTGACGACGGCGCAAGACTCGAGCAGGATCTCGCCAGTCTTCTCGTCCTCGATGCGGCTGAGCAGCTCGCGAAGGATTCGGAAGGAGTCCGGGACGACGGCCCCGCCCGCGCCGCTGTGTATTCCCTCGCTCAGGACGCTCACGTGGATGGTCGCCGTCACAAGACCGCGGAGCGAGGTGGTGTACCAGAGCCGGTCGTAAGTCGCCGCTCCGGAGTCGAGGCAGACGACGAGGCCGGGGCCGGCTTCTCCGAGCCGATCTGCCAGCGCGTCGAGGTACGGCGCGAGGTGAGGACTGCCACTCTCCTCGCTCGCCTCGATGATGGTGACGCAGTGCCCGTGCGTCTTCCCGGTCCTCTGCGCGATCTCGATCGCGCCGAGAGCAGCGAAGATCGAGTAGCCGTCGTCCGCCGTGCCGCGCCCGAAGAGCTTGTCGCCCTCCCTGACGGGCTCGAAAGGACCGAGACCCTGTCTCCAGTCACCGAGGGGTGGCTGCTTGTCGAGGTGGCCGTAGAGCAGTGTCGGGGGGCCGGTCGCGCCCGCACGGTTGGCCGGCACATCCACGAGGATCACGGGCGTCAGCCCGGGAAGCTGGACGAGCTCGACTGAGAGGCCGTCGATGGAGCGGGCTTCAGCCCACGCTTTGAGGAGGGATGCAGCGCGGGCAATCTCCCCGTGGGCTTCCCACCCGCCGTCGAACTCAGGCGACAGGCACGGGATCCGGACGTAGTCGGCGAGGACCGGGATGGCGTCGGCCTCCCAATAGGCCTGGCTGGCGTCGAGCAGGTCCGCCGGGGCGGCGGTCGGAGTCGCGGGAATGGCGGGGGTCACAACGCTGACAGTCTGCCTGCTTCTAATCTTCGGTGCGGCGCGTGACCACGGTCCACGTGCCGAAGCCGTGTCCCGAGCTCGTGGCGTCGACTGGCCCGAGCGCCGGTTCGAGCGAGGCGACGACATCGTCCGGCGACAGGTAGATCGGCGTCTGGTCGCCGCTCGTAGTGACGAAGACGATGCGCCCGCCTGGCGCCAGCACCCTCCCGTACTCCATCGGGAAGACGAACGCGTTGACGCAGACGATCACGTCCGCGCTCCCGGCGAGGAGCGGCAGCGCCGCTGCATCGGCTCGGACCAGCTCGACGCGGTCTCGTCTCGGAGAGAGCGCGAGCATCTCCGCCGCGAGGTCCACCGAGACCACGAAGTCGAACTTGTCGAGCAGTACCGGCGTTTGGAGGCCTGTGCCACTCCCTATCTCGAGCGCAGTGCCTCCTCGTGGCACTCGGCCGCGCTCGAACGCGTCGACGGTGGGCCTCAGCCGGTCCTCACCCCCGCGCGTGTGCCACTCCGGCGCGAGAGCGTCGAACAACTCCTGGATCTTCTTGCTGCGGTCGGCTCCCCAACCGTCTGCCTCGAACGCGATCTGGTGGGTGATGGCCTGTATGGGTAGGTAGTCGTCCGGGCTCCTGGCGGCCCGCTCGGAGCTCGACGGGATCGGGTCGAGGTAGGTGATGGCTCGGGTCATGGCTGCTCGGGGCCTCTCGTCGTCTCGGCTCAGATCCGCTCTGGCGGTACTGGCTCAGTACGACTTCGGAAGGTGCAGCGAGTACTGGGCGACGAAGTTGAGGATCATCTCCCGGCTGACAGGCGCTGTGCGAAGGAGGCGTGCGGTTCCCCACAGATCGGCCAGGCCGTACTCGCTCGCGAGCCCGTTCCCGCCGTGCGTCTGTATCGCTTGATCTAGCGCGCGGAGTGACGCCTCGGCGGCTGCGTACTTGGCCATGTTCGCCGCCTCTGCGGTGTCCTCGTCGTTGTCGTAGCACCAGGCGGCCTTGGCGAGCATGAGGCGCGCCAGCTCGACCCCGACCTTCGCCTCGGCGAGCGGGTGCGCGATGCCCTGGTGCGTGCCGATCGGGCGGCCCCAGACCGAGCGGTCCCGGGCGTACCGTGACGCCTTGTCGAGGGCGTAGCGACCGATCCCGCAGCCGACGGCGGCGCTCATGAGCCGCTCGGGGTTGAGCCCCGCGAACACCTGCCGGAGACCGTCTCCCTCCGTACCGAGCAGGCGGTCGCGAGTGAGAGAGAGGTTGTCGAAGAAGAGGGTGAACTGCCGCTCAGGGGCTGCGATCTCAACCGGTATGTGCGTCGCGGTGAGGCCCGGCGCATCCGAGTCGACGATGAAAAGGCTGAGCTTGGCTCTGTTGGTGTCGGGGTCGGTGCCGGTGCGGGCAACGACGAGGATCGCGTCCGCCTCGTCGACCCCAGAGATGTAGTACTTGGTACCGCTGAGGCGCCACTCGTCGCCGTCTCGCGTGGCCGTCGTGGCGATGTTGTGAGAGTTGGAGCCGGCGTCGGGCTCGGTGATGGCGAAGGCCATCTTCGCCTGGCCGGTCGCCATCGGGGGCAGCCAGCGAGTCTTCTGGTCCTCGGTCCCGAACTTGGCGATGAGGGTGGCGCAGATCGCGGGTGAGACGAGGATCAAGAGGAGGGGGCAGCCGGCGGCGGCGACCTCCTCGCAGACGATGGCGAGCTCGGCGATGCCCATGCCCCCTCCGCCGTAGGCCTCGGGAAGGTGGACGCCGAGGAACCCGGCGTCACCGAGGGCGTGCCAGAGCTCGTCCTGCTTCCCTCCCTCCTTCGTCTTCTGCTGGAAGTAGGCGTGACCGAAGCCGCCGGCGATCTTGGCGACCGCCTGCTGCAGCATCTCTTGCTCGGGTGTGGGACGGAAGTCCATTGGTTGTCGAGGATACGCCCCACCCACAGGCGGAGAGCCATACGGCATGCCGCCCGCCCCGCTAGGGTCAAACAAAGGCAAGCCTCGAGGAGATCAAGAGGTGGAGCGATGGAGCTGAAGCTGCACAGGCGAACGCTCTCCGCCGTCGTACTCGCCGCGGGCGAGGGGACTCGGATGCGGTCGAGCACACCCAAACCCCTGCACCGCTTGTGCGGGCGACCCATGGTCCTGCACGTGCTCGACACCCTCGCCGAGCTCACGGTCGATCGGGTCGTGGTCGTGGTCGGGCACGGGGCGAACGAGGTGACCAAGATCGTTCAAGCCGAAGCTCCCGCCGGGCTCCGGCTCGAGTTCGTCGAGCAACCCGAACAGCGCGGAACGGGAGATGCCGTGGCAGTCGCGCTCACCGGCTTCCCCGACTCCTTCGCCGACGAAGACGAGGCCGACCTGCTCGTCGTCCCAGGCGACACACCGCTCGTGCGGGCCAGGACCATCGCAGCTCTCGTCCGCCACCACCGGGAGCACGCGGCTGCAGCGACGGTGCTGACCGCCATCGTCGAATCTCCCGTCGGGTACTCCCGCATCATCCGGGACAAGGACGGCCGGGTTGCCCGTGTCGTCGACGACGGGGACTGCTCACCCGACGAGCTCGACGTCGAGGAGATCGCGACACAGATCTATTGCTTCCGCCACGACGTCCTCGCGCCTGTTCTCCGCCGGCTCGCCCCGGACTTGACGACTGGCGAGTACTTCCTCACCTCCACGATCGAGGTCCTGCACGACGCCGGCTACCCCGTCACCTCCGTCGTCGCGCCCGACCCGATCGAGGCCGCCGGGGTCAACGACCGCGCCCAGCTCGCGGCCGCCGAAGGTGAGCTGCGGGCGCGCATCAACGAGAGGTGGATGCGCCGCGGCGTGACCATGGTCGATCCAGAAGCGGTGTACCTCGACACGACGGTCTCGCTCAGTCCCGACGTCACCTTGCTGCCCGGCGTCATCCTCGAAGGGGCCACCTCGATCGGCGAGGGGAGCGTCGTAGGGCCGAACACACGCCTCGTCGACTGCCAGCTCGGCGCTGGGGTGAGGATCGTCAGCTCCACGGCGGAGCGCGCCGAAATCGGCGACAATGCGGAGGTTGAAGCGTTCTCTATCCTGGAGCCTGGGACCCGGTTGGCGCGGGGGGAGCGAGTCGGGCCATTCTTCGGACACCGATGACGCGCGCACCGACCAGACGGAGGGCTCGACCATGGAATTGACGCCGACGCGCAGGCTGGAGCTCGTGTCAGGCCGCGCCCACCCCGAGCTCGCCGAGGAGATCGCCAAGTGCCTCGGCGTGACTCTCGGCGAGACGAACCTGAGGGAGTTCACCGACTCGGAGCTGCACTGCCGTTACGGCAACTCGATCCGCGGCGTCGACCTCTTCATCGTCCAGACGCACGCAGCGCCGGTCAACGACTCGATCATGGAGATGCTCGTGATGCTGGACGCGGCAAAGCGCGCCTCGGCGAAGCGCATCACTGCGGTCTGCCCGTACTACGGCTACTCACGCCAGGACCGGAAGTCGACCGGGCGTGAGCCGATCACGGCGAAGCTAGTCGCCGACCTTCTCTCCGCAGCGGGCGCGGACCGAATCGTGAGTGTGGATCTGCATTCGGGGCAGATTCAGGGTTTCTTCGATGGTCCCGTCGACCACTTGACCGCCATGCCGGTACTGATCGACTACTTGCGCAGCCACGGGGACACCGACATGGTCATCGTGTCGCCAGACGCCGGGCGGGTGAAGGTGGCCGAGCGCTACAGCCAAGTCCTCGGTACGGACCTCGCTTTCGTGCACAAGCGCCGGCCCCGCGGGTCCATCGACGAGGTCGAGGCGTTCGAGGTGGTCGGGCGCGTCGGCGGGCGCCGCTGCGTGATCATCGACGACATGATCGGGACAGCGGGGACGATCTGCGTCGCGGCCGAGCGGTTGGTCGAGGAGGGTGCCACCGATGTTTGGGCGATGGCGACGCACGCGATATTGGCCGGACCGGCGCTGGACAGGCTGAAGGCAGCGCCGATCTCCCGTGTGGTCGTGACGAATACCCTTCCCGTCCCGCCGGAGCGGCGGATCGACAAGCTCGAGGTGATCTCGATCGCGCAGATCATCGCGGACGCCATCGACGCAGTGTTCGAGGACACGTCCGTGTCGGAGATCTTCGGCGGGCAGAACCTCCTGTAGCGCAGGCTCAGAGGGGCACCCGGATGGCAGCCCCTCCCAGATGGCCTAAACTCTCCGGGCCGCAGGTAAGGCCGCAAGTGAACCCCCTCTCGACCCCTTTGCAGGAGCGCGTCCCATGGCAGAAATTCAGCTAGTCGCCGAGACAGGCCGGCCAGAGGGCAGCCGCGCCAGTCGCCAGCTGCGCCGCGACGGCCGGATCCCTGCTGTCGTCTACGGGCACGGGATCGAGCCGATCCCGGTCTCGGTCGACGCCCGTGACCTCCGGATCGCCCTGAACGGCGAGGCCGGCGCCCGCGCGCTCCTCGAGCTGCACATCGGCTCGACGCAGCACTTGGCCGTCGCCCGTCAGCTGCAGCGGCACCCGGTGCGTCAGACCGTGACCCACATCGACTTCCAGGTCGTCAGCCGGGACGAGATCATCTCCGCCGACGTGCCGATCCTGCTCATCGGAGAGGCCCTTGCTGTGCAGCGCGGAGCCGGGACCGTTGCCCAGGAGCTACAGAGCCTCAACGTCAAGGCGCGACCCGCCAACTTGCCTCCTCACCTCGACATCGACATCACCAATCTCGAGATCGGTATCACGATTCGGGTCAGGGACATAGAACTGCCCGAGGGTGTCGAGAGTGACGCCGACCCCGACCAGGCAGTCGTGACCGGTCAGCCTCCGCAGGTCGTCGCAGTCGAAGAAGAGCCCGAGGTCGTCGAAGGTGCAGAAGGGGCCGTGCCCGGCGCCGAGGCGGAGCCTGCCGGCGGCGAAGGCGCCGGCGAGAGCTGAGGTTCCCCCGTCCCGGCGGCGGCCACAAGCCGGCGGGCTCCACCACCGCAGACCTGTTGGCGGTAGGGCTGGGCAATCCCGGCCAGGAGTATCAAGGCACCCGTCACAACTACGGCGCCGATGCCGTGAGGCTCGTTGCGGCCCGCCACGACGTCCGGTTGAAGGCTGAGAAGGGCACGCAAGCCGAGACCGCCGTTGTGAGGACGGGCGGCAAGGTCCTCGCCCTCGCCGTCCCGAACACGTACATGAACGACTCCGGTGTGTCGGTGAGCGTGCTCGCCCGCCGTTACGTCGCGGACGAGGCGCCCAAGATCGTGGTCGTCCACGACGAGCTCGACCTCGAACCGGGTGTAGTGCGGATAAAGGCAGGAGGCGGCATAGCCGGGCACAACGGCCTGCGCTCCGTAGAGCAGCACCTGCACCACCGCGACTTCATCAGGGTCAGGATCGGTGTCGGGAAGCCGCCGGGACGGTCACAAGGGATCGACCACGTTCTCCGGAGGCCTGGCAAAGCCGATCGTGAGTTGCTCGCCGTCGCGGTCGAGCAGGCTGCCGATGCGGTGGAAGCTTTGCTCGCCGATGGACTGTCGACTGCGATGAACCGCTTCAATACACGTTCGTGACCCTCAGAGCACTCCCCGGTCTGCTCGCCGGCGAAGCCGGCCTCGCGCGGCTCCTAGGAAGCACCGACAGCGTCGTAGCGGTGAGCGAGTCCGCCCGGCCGGCGGTTCTCGCGGCAGTGGCTTCCCTCGGCAGCGCGCCGGTCGTGCTGATCGCGACGCCGACCATGAGGGAGGCCGAGAACCTCGCGCACGACCTTGGTGCTTTCGCCGGGCCGGAGTCCGTCGATCTGCTCCCGGCATGGGAGACGCTGCCGTTCGAGCGCGTCTCACCTGGCGTCGAGACGATGGGCCGGCGCATGCGAGCCATGTGGCACCTCCGCCACGCGCGGCGGGGCTGGGAAGGCGAAGAGGGGGTGGAGCAAGGAGCCGTCGGGCCGCGCCTCGTGGTCGCTCCGGTGAGGGCGCTGCTGCAGCGCCTCGGTCCGCGCGTCGAGGACACCGAGCCGATCAGGGTGGAGGCCGGCCAGGAAATCGATCCCGACGATCTCGTCAGGCGTCTCGTCGAGGCCGGCTACCGCCGCGAGTACCAGGTCGAGCACAGGGGGGAGCTTGCGGTCCGAGGTGGGATAGTCGACGTGTTCGGGTCGACAGCCGACGCGGGTGTCCGGATCGACCTGTGGGGCGACGAGGTGGAACGGCTCACACATTTCGACGTGGGCGACCAGCGCTCCATCGGCGACATCGACTCGGTTGAGTTCTTCGGTTGCCGCGAGCTCGTGCTGACCGACGCCGTCCGGGACCGCGCTCGCGTCCTTGCCCGCGAGTCACCTGTCGCAAGAGATGTCTTCGACCGCATCGCGGAAGGGCTTCTCTTCGACGGCATGGAGTCCTGGCTCCCGTGGCTGACCGACGAGGAGCACCTGTTCACCGACCTGCTCTCTCCCGAAGCACGAGTCGTCCTCGTCGAGCCGCGGCGCCTCCGTGACCGCGCGGCGGAGCTGATCGAGGAAGAGGAGTCCCTCGCGGATGCGCTTGCCTCGACCTGGGTGACACCTGGCGAGCCGGCGCCCGGCTCCGAGCATGGGGTGCCGCGGCTCCACCTGCCTTTCGAACGCCTGCTCTCTCACTCGGCTGCGCTCTTGTCGTCGGTATTGGCGGTAGCCGACTCGCCCGACATCGTGAACATCCCGACGAGCGGCTGGCCACCTGTCCTTGGCGATGCGGCCGCACTGGTGAAGCGCCTCACTGATCTGAGTGGCGACGGCTACCGCGTCGTGATAGCCGCAGACGGCGACGGGTCCGCCCGGCGGATCAAGACGGTGCTCGATGAACAGGGCTTGACCGCCGATCTCGTGGAGCCTGCCGACGGCGGCGCCCTGCGCCTCCCTGGCGTGCACATCACGGTTGCCCAGCTGGAGAAAGGCACCGTCTTTCCTAATTCGAAGCTCGCGATCCTCGCCGAACCGGATATCACGGGCAGGCGGCGGCCGCACCGGGTCGCGAGGCCTAGGCAGAGGGCGATCGAGGGTTTCTTCGACGATCTCGAGCCGGGGGCGTTCGTCGTCCACCACATACACGGGGTCGCGCGGTACGGAGGTCTCGTCAAGCGGAACCTTGGCGGGGCCGAGCGGGACTACCTCCTGCTCGAGTACCGAGGTGGAGACAAGCTCTATGTCCCCTCGGACCAGATCGACGCCATCACTCCGTACTCGGGAGGGGATCACCCGTCGCTCAACCGCTTGGGTGGGTCGGACTGGCAGAAGCAGAAGGCTCGTGTCAGGGCCGCCACGCGCGAGATAGCGAGAGAGCTCGTCCAGCTGTACCAGCGCAGAGCCAGCATCGAGGGGCACCAGTTCGCGGCCGACACACCCTGGCAGGTCGAGATGGAGCAGGCGTTTCCCTATCCCGAGACCGTCGATCAGCTGAAGGCGATCGCCGACGTGAAGGCCGACATGGAGCAGCCGCGCCCGATGGACCGGTTGGTCTGCGGCGATGTGGGCTTCGGGAAGACCGAGGTGGCAATCCGGGCCGTGTTCAAGGCCGTGCAGGATGGCTTCCAGACGGCGGTGCTCGTCCCGACCACCCTTCTCGCGAGCCAGCACCTCCAGACGTTCGGGGACCGGTTCGCGCCTTACCCGATGCGGGTCGAGATGCTCTCCCGCTTCCTCACCGCGGCCGAAGCGCGCAAGGTCGTGCGAGGTCTGGCCGACGGCTCGGTCGACGTCGTCATCGGCACCCACCGCCTGCTCGGGAGCGATGTCCAATTCAAGCGGCTCGGTCTGCTGGTCGTCGACGAGGAGCAGCGCTTCGGCGTGTCCCACAAGGAAGCGATCAAGATGTTGACCGCCGGGGTCGACGTCATGACGCTCACCGCCAGCCCGATTCCCCGGACGCTCGAGCTGAGTCTGACCGGGATCAGAGACCTGTCGCTGATCAACACCCCACCGTCGGAGCGCCAGCCCATCCTCACCTATGTGGGCGAGTACGACGAGCGCGCGGTGGCAGAGGCCATCCGGCGCGAGCTGCTGAGGGAGGGCCAGGTCTTCTTCGTCCACAATCGCATCCAGGACATCGAGCCCACGACGAGGCGATTGCAGGAGCTCGTACCGGACGCCCGCATCGCTATCGCCCACGGCCAGATGGACGAGGGCTCGCTCGAGCAGGTCGTGCTCGAGTTCTGGGAGGGCCGCTACGACGTTCTCGTCTGCACGACGATCATCGAGTCGGGCATCGACATGCCGACGGTCAACACGATGGTCGTCGACCGCGCCGACATGCTCGGCCTCGGCCAGCTCCACCAGTTGCGTGGCCGGGTCGGCCGAGGTGACCGCCGGGCGTACGCATACCTGCTGTTCCCGCCGGATCGGGTCCTCTCCGAGCAGTCGTACGAACGGCTGCGGACCATCGGAGAGCACACAGAGCTCGGTTCGGGGTTCAAGATCGCCATGAGGGACCTCGAGATCCGCGGCGCCGGGAACCTCCTCGGTAACGACCAGTCCGGTCACATCGCCGCGGTCGGCTACGACCTCTATGTCCGCATGGTCTCCGAGGCGGTCTCCGAGCTGAAGGGCGAGCCGATCCGCATCCCGGTGGAGATCACCATCGACCTGCCGATCAAGGCGTCGCTCCCCGAGTCGTACGTCGGCCGGGAGGACCTGCGCCTCGAGGCCTATCGGCGCCTCGTCGAGGTCAGGGAGCAGTCGGCCGTCGACGACCTGCGGCAGGAGTGGCTCGATCGCTACGGCCCTCTCCCGAACGCGGCCCAAGCGCTTCTGGCCATCGGACGCCTGCGAGCCGAGTGCGTCAGGACCGGCGTGACGGAGATCAGCGCCGGCGTGGCGCGGCCGGGAACACCTGGCAACCCCGGCCGGCTCGGCGAGGTCGTCGTGCGGCTGGCGCCGCTCCGGTTGCCGGTATCGGCACAAGTTCGCCTGCGCCGCCTGCACCCACGGGCGATCTGGAAGGAGGAGCCGAGCCAGCTCATCGTCCCGTTGGCATCGGGCGAGGACCTGCCTGCTCGCATCGTCCAGCTGCTCTCGGAGTTGGTCCCTGCCGAGCAGGTCGCCTGACACGCCGGCCGAGGCGCGCCCAGGTGAGCCAAGCCGCGACTGGCTGCCTGGCCCAGTCCCTCGTACCATCGGCGGATCGTGAAACGCCTCATCACTCGGCTGCTGGCCCTACCGGTCGGCGCCGCCCTCGTGCTCCTCGGATCAGGCTGCAACGTCCAGTGGTCGCCGTACGCGGCCAAGGTCGGCTCGACTGTGATAACGCCGGCGCAGCTCGACAGCGCGCTTCACATCGCCAGCTCGAACAACCTCTTCGAGTGCCTGCTCGAGCACTCGAGCTCCGGCGGCTACCGATTCGATGGCGCCGGGAGCGACACCTACGACAGCTCGTTCGTGGCCTTCGTTCTCACGAACCTGATCGACACGCAGGTTGCGCACACAGTCGTCCAGTCGGCTCACCTGGCTCTGCCTCCGGCCGCCGTCGCCTTGGCCAGGAGCCAGGTGAACGGCGCCTTCGCGGGCGACCTCACGAGCGAATGCGGATCCACCCAGCCCGACCTCCTGGGGCAGCTCGGCCCCGCGCTGTCGGACTCCTTCGTCCAGCTGCAGCTGGACGAGGACGCACTCGCAGCTCGCGCTGCACATGTGCCTCTCACGCTCGCCGGCATCGCAAGCTACGAGGCAGCGCACCCCTCGGTCACGGAGGAGAGCTGCCTTTCGGGATTGTTCGTGAAGACCAAGGCCACCGGCAAGTTGGCCGCTCGCTTGCTGAAGCAGGGGGCGAGCATGTCGTCGGTGCTGGCGAAGTACTCGCCAGGCACGGCTGGCAACGGCTCGTTCGGTTGCTACACGAACGCCCAGCTCGCATCGGACAGCTCCACGACCGTCGAGGCAGCGGTCGCTGCCGCTCGCACCGGAGCCACGGTTGGGCCGGTCTCCTACGCGGGCTCGAACGGGACCGCCTACGTCGTGCTGCGCATCACCTCGCGCCCGTTCGAGCCTGCGCTCGACGGGCTCGACCAGATCTTCACGACCTACAGCCAGGCCTTCTCGTCAGCTGTCTCCGCAGGCGTGCGCCGGGCTTCGATCAAGGTCAACCCGCAGTACGGCACGTGGACGACGAAGGCCGGCTCGAGCTCGTCGAGCGCCTCGGGCTTCGGCGGCCGGGTCGAGGTGCCGGCCGGCTCGCCGATGGGATTCGTTCTGAACCCATCGGCCGTCCAGGGACCGCTACTGAAGGCGCCCGTGCCGTCCTCCGGCTCAGGCGGCTGATCACGACCGCGTCCGCCTCCCGCGCCTCGATCGTCGTTGTCGGCCTCGGGCCTGCCGGGCCGGAGCACTTGACGACCCGGACTCTCGAGCTCGTCGACTCGGCCGGACTCGTCTACCTGCGCACCACCCGGCATCCTTCGGCGGCGGCGGTCATAGCTCGGCGGGGGGACGTGCGGGGGCTCGACGACGAGTACGAGCGGGGGGCGGGCTTCGACGACGTGTACCAGTCGATCGTCACGACGCTCCTCGACGCCGCGACCCTCGGCGGCCCGAGCGGGAGTGGGAACACGGTCTGCTACGCCGTCCCGGGCTCGCCCTCGGTGGCCGAGCGCACGGTCGAGCTCCTGCGGGAGGCCGCCCCGGCCCGCGGCGTCGAGGTCCGGGTGGAGCCGGCCGTCTCCTACCTCGACCTCGCCTTCGACCGGCTCGGAGTGGATGCGCTCGGCGCCGGCGTCCTTCTCGCCGACGCGGCGACGTTCGCGGTCTCGGCTGCCGGCCACCACGGCCCGGTGCTCGTGGCGCAGGCTTGGTCGCGCCAGCTCCTGTCCGACATGAAGCTGGCACTCGACGAGCCGCCCGTTGGCCAGACGGCCGTGCTCCTCCACCACCTGGGCCTCGCAGACGAGCGGGTCGAGACGGTCGCGTGGGCCGATCTCGATCGCTCCCTCGAGCCGGATCACCTCACATCGGTATTCGTGCCTTCCCTCGAGGAGCCACCCGGTGCCGCGCTCCTGGCGTTGGCCGAGACGGTCTCCGTCCTCCGCCAGCGCTGCCCGTGGGACCGGGAGCAGACGCATGCCTCGCTCGTCCGGCACCTGCTCGAGGAGACCTACGAGGTCATGGAGGCCCTCGAGGCGCTCGGCACGGATCCCGCGTCGGCGCCGGCAGAGGCGGCCGCCCACGCCGAGGAGGAGCTCGGCGATCTCCTCTGCCAGGTCCTCTTCCACGCGACCATCGGCGCCGAGGAGGGGCTGTTCAACCTCGGCGACATCGCCCGCTCGATCAACGGCAAGCTCGTCACCCGGCACCCGCACGTCTTCGGCGACACCGTCGCCGAGACCGCTGACGACGTCGTCAGGAACTGGGAGCGAGCGAAGGACCGCTCAAAGGCGCGCACCCACCTCCTCGAGGGCATTCCCGCGGCAACGCCGGCTCTCGCCCGGGCCGAGAAAGTCGAGCGCAAGCTGCGGAGCATCGGACTCGGTTGGGAGCGCTCGGGCGAGTCGCTCGCAGAGCTGACGTCCAGGTTGCAGGAAGTGGGAGCGGCTGCCACGGCCGACCTGGTAGGCGACCTGTTGCTGCTGCTTGCACGGCTCTCAGCCGACCGCCGCATCGACCCGGAGACCGCGCTGCGCCAAGCGATCGACCGGCTTACGGTGCGTGTCGAGACCCTCGAGACCGAAGCGAAGGCACAGGGCTCCGACCTGGTGGAATGGATCGCCTCCGGTCCTGTCCACAAGCAGCACCTGCCACTTTGCTAACTTGGCTCACACTTTCAACAGGAGCAACTCAGCCGTGACCGCGATCACCCATCTGCACGCACGAGAGGTGCTCGACTCGAGGGGGAACCCGACTGTCGAGGTCGTGTGCGGTCTCGCGTCCGGAGCCCAGGCGAGTGCCATCGTGCCGTCAGGTGCGTCTACGGGGAGCGGCGAGGCCGTCGAGCTCCGCGACGGTGGTGACCGCTACGGCGGCAAGGGCGTCCTACAGGCCGTCGCTCACGTGCAGGGCGAGATCGCCCGCGCGCTCGAGGGTCGCGACGCCTCCGATCAGCGATCGATCGATCACCTGCTCATCGACCTCGACGGCACGCCCAACAAGGGCCGTCTCGGCGCGAACGCCATCCTCGGAGTGTCCCTCGCCGTGGCCAAGGCCTCGGCGGCCGATCAGGGCGTCCCGCTCTACCGCTACCTAGGCGGTGCGGACGCGCACATCCTCCCGGTCCCGCAGATGAACGTGTTGAACGGCGGAGTGCACGCCGACAACAACGTGGACTTCCAGGAGTTCATGATCGTGCCGGTCGGGGCGGCGTCGTTCGCGGAGGCTCTCCGCTGGGGAGCGGAGACCTACCACTCGCTGAAGGGCGTCCTGCATGCCCGAGGGCTGTCGACGGCCGTCGGCGACGAGGGCGGTTTCGCGCCGAATCTCGCGACGAACGAGGACGCATTGCGAGTCCTAGTCGAGGCGATCGAGAAGGCTGGGCGGGTGCCCGGGGATGAGGTCGCGATAGCTCTCGACCCAGCGACATCCGAGCTTTGGGACGACGGCAGCTACCGCCTGACCGGAGAGGGCCGAACCCTCTCGCCGGACGAGCTCGCTGGCTACTGGGCAGACGTGATCGACCGCTACCCCGTCATCTCGCTGGAAGACGGGATGGCTGAGGAGGACTGGGACGGCTGGGTGTCGCTGACCCGGGCGATCGGGGAGCGCGTCCAGCTCGTCGGCGACGACAATTTCGTCACGGACGTGACCCGCCTCGAGCGGGGCATAGCCGGCGGGGTCGCGAACGCCATCCTCGTGAAGCTCAACCAGATAGGCACGCTCACCGAGACATTGCTCACCGTCGAGACGGCCGTCCGTAACAGGTACCGGGTCGTCGTCTCGCACCGTTCGGGCGAGACCGAGGACACGACCCGCGCGGACTTTGCCGTCGCGACGAATTCTGGCCAGATCAAGTCGGGTGCGCCGGCTCGCTCGGACCGGGTCTCCAAGTACAACCAGCTGCTCCGGATCGAGGAGCAGCTCGGGGAGTCGGCGGAGTATCGCGGATCCCAGGCGTTCGCTCACGGGCCGGTCAGCTAGCTGTGCTGCGCCGCGCCCGCATCTTCTTCCTCGTTGCCGTCGTGTTGGCCGGCGTACTCGTGCTGACAGAGGTTCCGATCGCCGACCTCATGCACGCCCGCTCGGCCGCGTCAGAGGTCACGTCCGCGCTCGCCAAGGTCCGCGCAGAGAACAGAGCGCTCGAAGCCCAGGTCCATGATCTGCAGCAGGGTTCCACGATCGAACAGATCGCGCACCAGGAGTACGGCCTCGTCGAGCCGGGCCAGCGCTCGGTCGTGGTGATGCCTGGCGGCGGGGCTACGGGCTCGGTGCGCGGCCACGGTTCTACGGGCACGAGCGCCCCTCTCGGCGAGACGACGATCCCGAAGTCGGACATCGTGCCGACCGACTCGCAAGTGGCGCAAGTGGGCGGGGGATCGGCCGCGCATGGGGGTCCGAGCTTCTGGCAGAGGGTGGTGCAAAGGCTCGAGTTCTGGAAGGCGTCCGCCTGAGCTTTACGGGTAGGGTCGCTCCGTGAGCATCCTCGGCAACCGTGTCCTTCGCCGGGAGGACCCTAAATTCCTGACGGTCGGGGGCACGTACGTCGGTGACCTCGCCATCGACGGGGCTCTTCACGTGACGTTCGTGCGATCGACGTCCGCGCACGCGCGGATCGCGGCGGTCGACGCCGGAGGCGCCCAGTCGGCGCCGGGCGTGGTGGCGGTGTACACGAACGACGACATCGACGCCGGTCCGGCCGCCCCGATGGGCTTCCTCAATCAGGCGATGAAGCGCTCGTTCCTCGCCGACGGCGTCGTTCGTTATGTCGGCGAGCCCGTGATCGCCATCGTCGCAGAGAGCCGGGAGGCCGGGGCGGACGCCGCAGAGCTCGTGGTGATCGAGTACGAGCCGTTGCCGGTCGTTGTCGACCCTGAGGAAGCGGTCACGAGCAAGACGATGATCTTCGCGGGATCCGACACCAACATCCCGTTCGAGCTCCAGTTCCCCGAGGATGGATCTCTCTTCGACGACTGCGAGGTCGTGGTGCGCCAGAGGATCGTGAATCAGCGCGTCGCGCCGTGCCCGCTCGAGGTCCGGGCGGCGGCGGCGGAGATGGTTGAGGGGCGGTTGCGTTTCTTTGCGTCCACGCAAGGGGCGCACGGGGTGAAAGAGACGCTCGTCGCCGAGCTCGGCCTCGCGCCCGAGGACGTCCATGTGATCTCGCCAGACGTTGGAGGTGGATTCGGCGCGAAGGGATCGGTGTACACCGAGGAGCTTGTCGTGGCGTGGTGCGCCCGCGCGCTCGGTCGTCCGGTGCGTTGGTCCGAGACCCGTTCGGACTCGATGCTGGGGCTCGGGCACGGGCGGGGGCAGGTCCAGGACGTCACGATCGGCGGCACCCGCGAGGGCGATATCACGGCGTACCGGCTGAACGTCCTGCAGGACTCGGGCGCTTACGCCGACATCGGTGCGGTGCTCCCGTTCATGACCCGCCAGATGGCCCCGGGCGTCTATGCCATACCGAAGGTCGAGTGCTCGACCCGGTCGATCCTGACGAACACCATGCCGACGGTCGCTTACCGAGGAGCGGGCCGGCCCGAGGCGACCGCCGCTCTGGAACGGGCGGTCGACTGCTTCGCGGCCGAGCTCGGGCTCGATCCTGCCGACGTGCGCCGGCGCAACTTCATCGCGGCGGACGCGTTCCCGTACATGACGGCCGTCGGAACCCAGTACGACTCGGGCGACTACTCCCGTGCCTTCGACCTCGCGCTCGAGCACGCCGGATACGAGGACCTGCGTGCCGAGCAGGCTCGTCGCCGTGAGGCCGGCGCGAGCGACAAGTCGGTGAAGCAGCTCGGCATCGGGATCTCCAGCTACGTCGAGATCACGGCACCGATCTCCGGGGGCGAGTTCGGCGCCGTCGAAGTGCGACCCGATGGCAAGGTGATAGTCCGGACCGGGACGTCTCCGCACGGCCAGGGTCATGCGACGGCTTGGTCGATGATCGTCGCGGACGCGATGGGCGTGGCCCTCGAGGACATCGAGGTGATCCACGGGGACACCGACATCGTGCCGAGGGGTGGCGGGACCGGTGGGTCGCGCTCGCTCCAGCTCGGGGGCACGGCAGTGAACCAGGCAGCGGGCGAGGTCGTCGACCGGGCGCGGGAGCTCGCAGCCGACCTGCTCGAGGCCGATCCCGCCGACGTCGTCCTCGACAAAGCGGGCGGGCGCTTCCACGTGGTGGGCACGCCCTCCATCTCCCGCTCGTGGCCAGAGCTCGCGGCGGCGTCGATCGAGCGCGACGGCGTGCCTCTCCAAGCGGAGGCGGACTTCGAGTACCCCGGCGCGACGTTCCCGTTCGGGACGCACGTGTCGGTCGTGGAAGTCGACCTCGAGACTGGGCAAGTGAGCGTGCTGCGTCACATCTCGGTCGACGATGCAGGCAAGATCCTGAAC
>JBKQLZ010000239.1:0-31683 GCA_052146895.1 Acidimicrobiales bacterium | reverse complement strand
GTAGCCGATGCCGCTGTTCACCTCGGTGAGGGTCACCGTGGGGAGGCCAGTGCCGCCGCCGGCATAGAGCAGCATGATCTCGAGCAGCGCCGGCGAGTCGGAGGCAACCTCGATTGAGCCCGACTTGCTGGCGAACGTCGTCGCGACCGAGGAGACGACGTAACACTCCGGAGTCGGTGACCCACCGACGGTGTCTGAAAACTCGAGCTCCTCGGTGTAGCCCGTCTTCTCCGGCGTGCAGGTCGACGCCGAGACAGCAGGTTTCAGTGTGGTCAGCGTCTTGTAGCCCAGGCCGAACCGGCCGGTGATCGATCGAGCGTCCGCCGTCTCCGTCAACGAGGAGACGGTTGCCTTCGCCATCTTCAGCTGCCTCAAGTTGGCGCCGGCGAGCGACCAGGTCGACCCGTTCCAGTAGTCGGCGAAGGGCGCTGCAAAGTGTGAGCTGTCGGCGAACGATCCGATCGCCGTGCAGGAAGTCGACGATGCGCACGACACCGAGGACAGGCTGCTGAACGACGTGTCGGACTCACCGGGCGGGGTCTCGCTCTTCCACGCCGAGCCGTCCCACTGCGCCGCGAGCGGGAGGGTGGCACTCGAGGTCTGGTAATAGCCGACCACCATGCATGCGGTCCCAGATGCGCACGAGACGCCCGTGAAGTAAGTCGCGACGGCGCCGGAGGGGACTGGTATCGACGTGACCGACCAGCTGACTTTGCCAGTCGAGCCCGCCTGGGGCGCAACGCCGGCCCCCGCCGCCGCCGCCGTCGGGACGACGAGCGATGCCACGAGGACCATCACGAACAGCGCTCGCCTCATATGCCCTCTCGGGCCAAGCGTCGAGAGCTTCCAGCTTTACAGGCATCATGTCAACGTGCCCACCGCCGTCATCATCCTCCCGACGGGGACCTACCGAGCCGAGGAGTATCTCTCGGCAGCCGCGCGGCTCGGGGTCTCGGTCGTCACCGCCTCTGAGCGGGCACAGGCGCTGGCGGAGGAGATGGGCGACCGTTTCGTCGAGGTGCCTCTCGATGACCCTCAGCGGGCAGCGGATGTCATCTTCGCTCACGCCCGCCGCGTGCCGCTCGACGCTGTCATCGCCGTGGATGACGAGGGCCTGCTTGCCGCCTCGCTCGCGAGCGAGATGCTCGGGCTACCTCATAGCCCACCCGCCGCGGTCCGGCGCACCCGCGACAAGGCTGCGATGCGCGTTGCGTTCGAGGCAGCCGGCGTTCCCCAGCCCACGTTCGAGATCGTGGCTCCCGGCTCTCCCGAGGCGGTCGCGGCGGCGGCCTCGACGGTCGGGCTGCCCGTGGTGGTCAAGCCGTGCACGCTCTCCGGGAGCCGGGGCGTGATCCGAGCCGACTCGGCGCCCGAGGCGGCTTTGTGCGCTGAGCGGATCTCGCGGATCCTCGTCGCGGCAGGCGAACCTGCCGACTCGCCACTGCTCGTCGAGCGGTTCGTGCCGGGCCCCGAGGTGGCCGTCGAAGGCATCTTGTCAGCCGGCTCGCTCGACGTCGTGACCATCTTCGACAAGCCCGATCCCATGGACGGTCCGTACTTCGAGGAGACCTTCTACTTGGCACCGACGAGGCTCGACGACGCGCGGCGAGCCGTCGAGGAGGCAACGGCGGCTGCGGTCAGCGCGATCGGCCTCACTCACGGCCCGGTCCACGCAGAGCTCAGGGTGCCGATGGGCGAAGGCTCGATTTCGCAGCCGCAGGTCGCTGTGCTGGAGGTAGCTGGGCGGACGATCGGTGGCCGCTGCTCGAAGGCGTTGATGCTGGCGGGCGGAGGAACGCTCGAGGATCTCGTCGTGGCGAGGGCGGTCGGCCTGCCGTCGCCGCCGGCACGTCTCGCCGGCCCCGCTGGAGTGCTCATGATCCCGATCCTGCGTTCGGGGATCCTGACGAAGATCCACAACATCGACGAGGTACGTGCCATCGATCACATCACTGGGGTCGAGATCACGATCCCGAACGGGCGGCCGGTGCAGGCGCTCCCGGAAGGCGACCGGTATCTCGGCTTCGTGTTCGCGTCGGCCGCCGACCGGGACGACGTGGAACGAGCCCTTCGCACCGCCTTGGCGACTCTCGAAGTCGAGATCGCCGATGTGCGCCCGGATACGGTGGTCGGGTGAAGGTCCTTCTCTGCTCGACCTACGAGCTTGGCCACCAGCCGCTAGGGATCGCCGGCCCCGCCGCCGCGCTGATGAGCGCGGGCCATGACGTCGAGACGGCCGACCTGTCGCTCGAAACGTGGCCGTCCAACGCCATCTCGCGCGCCGAGGCCATCGTCTTCTCGATACCGATGCACACTGCTACCGAGCTGGCGATGCAGGCTGCCAAGCGGATCGCCGACGAGGGGCCGAGACCGCCCCTTGCCTTCATAGGGCTCTATGCGAGCGTCCTCGAGGATCACCCGCTCCTTCGTCCTTCCGATCTGCTCGGGGCGGGCGAGACGGGTGAATTGCTCGAGCGTTGGCTCGACGGATTAGCCGGTGGGACAAATTGGCCGCCGGGCGGCCTGACACGGCGCTGCGCGCCCGCGCGGGCATCGATCGATCTCGGCCCTGTCTCGCTCCGCGCGACACCACCGCCGGCCCGTCGTCTCCTCGCACCGCTCGATCGCTACGCCCGCTACCTGGAGGCCGGCCGATCCGAGGTCGCGGCGAGCGTCGAGTCGACTCGGGGTTGCAACCATCGGTGCAGGCACTGCCCCGTCGCCGCCGTCTACGGGGGTAGATCGCGAACGATCGCGCTCGAGAGCGTCCTCGCCGACATCGCGCAGGTGGCGAGCATGGGCGCGACCCACGTCAGCTTCGCCGACCCGGACTTCCTCAACCGGCCGGCCCACGCGCTCGCCGTGGCGCACGGCCTGCACGACAGGTTCCCCCACCTCACCTTCGACGCGACAGTGAAAGTCGAACACATCTTGCGCCATCGCTCGCTCTGGCCGGAGCTCCGACGTAGCGGGTTGACGTTCGTGGTCTCCGCCTTCGAGTCGACCGACGACGCGCTGCTCGAGATCCTCGACAAGGGCCACACTGCCGCGGACGAGGCGGAGGCGGTCGCTATTCTCCGCTCCGTCGGCGTCGAGGTTCGCCCGTCCTGGCTCCCCTTCACACCCTGGACGACGCTCGGCTCCCTCGCCTCACTCCTCGAGTTCAGCGCGAGAGCGGACCTCGTCGGCAGCACAGACCCGGTGCAGTACTCGATTCGCCTCCTGCTGCCGCGGGGCTCCCTCCTGATGGCCGACCCTGACGTTGTGCTCGAGACGGCGACCCGCCCGACCCGCGGGGCCCGCACCGCCGCACGGCCCGAGTTCGCGGGCAGCTTGGCTTGGCGGCACCGTGATCCCGCGATCGACGAGCTGCAGCGCGCGATGGCGACCCTGGTCGAGGCGAGCGCCTCTGCCGGCTCTTCGCCCGAAGCGATCTTCACCGACCTCTGGTCTCTCTGCCGCCACAGCGGCGCGGCTCTCGGCGTGGAGCCCCCCGAGGCTGATGCCCGTTATGTCTCCGGGGCACCGGGGCACGCGCGGCCACGCCTGAGCGAGGCGTGGTTCTGCTGTGCCGAGCCGACCCTCGCCCAGATCGAGCTCGTGAGGCACTGATGACGCGAGGGGACGCAAAGCCGAAGGATCTCGCCGCTCTTGGCGACGCGCACGAGTGGGTGAGCATCGACGACCCGGACGAGAACAGGACGTGGATGGTAGATGTCACGTTTCTCGAGAGTGGCTGGCATTGCATCTACTTGAACGGTTGCCAGGGCGTGCTGACCGGGCCCGCCCCCGAGCTCGAGCAAGGGTGCTGCTCCTACGGCGCCCACCTCACCGGCGAAGAGGATTCCGAACGGGTCCAGGCGGCGGCGATGACGCTCACGGCAGAGCAGTGGCAATTCCGGAGCAAGGGTCGAGGCAAGCGCGGCGTCGTCTACACCAATGCCGACGGCGAGCTCGTGACACGGCTCGTCGAAGACGCTTGCATCTTCTTGAACCGGCCGGGATTTGCGGGCGGTGCAGGTTGCGCCCTCCACCGGGCAGCGATCGAGCGCGGCATCGAGCCGCTCGAGCTCAAGCCGGACGTCTGCTGGCAGCTCCCACTGCGCCGCTCGGACGAAGTGGCGGCGGACGGTCACGTCACGTCCACGCTGGCGGAGTGGCGCCGCCGCAACTGGGGCGAGGGTGGACACGAGTTCCACTGGTGGTGCACCGAGGCGCCGGAGGCCTTCGGCGGACGCCGGCCGGTCTACGAGACGATGCGGGCGGAGATCATCGCCATCACCGGCGAAAAGGTCTACAAGCTGATCGGCCGGTACCTGGCGGCCCGCGAGACACGATCGGTCCGACTGCCGCACCCCGCCGTCCGCTCCGGCTGATCCTCGGTCCGCGGTACCGCGTCAGCCCTGGTGGAGGGGTCAGGCGGTCGCAGCCAGATCAGTACGAAGGCTTCTCCTCCTCCTCGTCCTCCAGCTCCTCTGAGTCGTGGAGGCACCAGGAGGCATGTGGCTCTTCGGGATCCGCCCCGCACTCCGGGCACGGCTCGACCGTCACCTCGAAGGCGCGTTTCAAGCTACGCGCCTCTTCAAATCGACGGTGCCGTCCCTTCTTCACGAGCCGCTCCCAGGTAACCGCATCCTGCCCGAACCAACAGCGCTTCGTCGGCCCGACGGGACAACAGAGTCGCCACGGGCCAGTTGTGTCGTGCTGCGGGCATCAGCATATCGCCAGGCAGGCCCTGTCGGCCGTCCATTCTCGCGGGAAGTCAGGCGAGACTCAGGACCAACGGTAGGGTGGCCGCGATGCCGGCCGACTTCGACGTCGATTCAATGATCGTCCGCTTCAGGGAACGTGCCGACGCGGTTCGCCGGCGCGGTATCCCGCCGGTCGAGGGGCCGGAGAGGCAGCTGATCGTGCGGCAGATGCAACTCGACTTCCAAGACTTCGCGATGCTCGCTGACGCAACCGGGTCTCTGGAAGACGGGATCTTGACGCTCCAGGTCGACTTGCGTCCCCGCCCGGCCGAGGAGGCTGCACCTCCGGAGGCTGCACCTCCCGCCTCGCGCGGGCACCAGTAGCGGTCCACTCGGGAAGCTGCGCAGCTCGTGACCGGCGCCGGAGAGGCGCAGCCAGGCCAGCCATCCCAGCCACGGCACCCTTGGTGGCAGGGGGCGATCGTGTACCAGATCTACCCTCGCAGCTTCTGTCTCGCCGATCCGTCCGGCCGGCAAGAGCGCCTCGGCCTCGGAGCCGGTTCCCCACCTGCCCGCGTGCGGGACGGGGCCGGTGACCTGGAAGGCATCCGACGTCATCTCGATCACGTCGCCAAGCTTGGAGCCGATGCGATCTGGCTCTCCCCGATCTACCCCTCTCCCATGGCCGACTTCGGCTACGACGTTGCCGACTACTGCGGGATTGACCCACTCTTCGGCGACCTCGACACGTTCGACGCGTTGCTGGCCGACGCGCACGATCGCTCCATCCGCGTGCTGCTCGACTGGGTGCCGAACCACACGAGCGACCGGCACCCATGGTTCGAGGACGCTCGCAGCTCGCGCGAGAGTGCCCATCGGGACTGGTACGTGTGGCGGGATCCCGACCCTCTCGATCCGGGGCGGCCCCCGAACAACTGGAAGCGCGCCTTCGGCGAGGGACCGGCGTGGACGTTCGACGAGCCGACGGGGCAGTGGTACCTGCACCTGTTTCTCTCTCAGCAACCCGACCTCAACTGGGCGAACCCCGAGGTGGTCGAGGCAATGGAGGGCGTGCTCGACTTCTGGCTCGCACGAGGCGTCGACGGTTTCCGCATCGACGTCGTCCACGGTCTCGGCAAACCGCCGGCGCTCGACGACGTCCCCGCCGACCAGGCAGGGCTTCCCTACTCGCTCCTGAGCGATCAAGAGTCCACCCATCCCATCCTCAGGCGGCTGCGCGCTCGCGTCGACACTTGGCCGCAACAGCCGATGCTCGTCGGCGAGGTCTTCCTCATTGATGCCGAAAAGGTCGCCAAGTACTACGGCAAGGGCGACGAATTGCACCTGGCGTTCAACTTCAAGCCGATGTTCAGCAAGTTCTCGGGTGCTTCGTTCCGCCGGCGCCTCGAGGAGATACAAGCGACGCTCGGCCCGCTCGATGCCTGGCCGACCTGGGTGCTCTCGAGCCACGACCGCCCGCGGCACCGGACCCGGTTCGGTGGCTCGGAGCGGCGCGCACGCGCCGCGGCGGTGCTGTCGATCGGCATGAGGGGGACCGTGTTCTTGTACGCGGGCGAGGAGCTCGGACTCGAAGATGCCGAGATACCCGACGAGCTCGTCGTCGACCCGGGCGGGCGCGACGGCTGCCGTGCACCGATCCCGTGGGACGCGAGCGACCAGCACGGGTGGGCACTCGGTGGCGCCGAACCGTGGCTGCCCTTCCCTCCCCACGCCACGACGTTGAACGTCGCCGAGGAGGATCGTGACGACCGCTCAGTGTTGTCGCTCTACCGCCGTCTCATTGCGTTCCGTCGGCGAACGGGTGCCCTTGTCCACGGGGGCCTCCAACTGATCGACGGAGGACCCGATGAAGTGTTGGCATTCCGGCGCGCCGAAGCCACCGTGGCGACCGGAGCGACCGGGGCCGCAGAAGACGCCGTCCTCGTGCTCCTCAACTTCTCCGACGTCGAACAGTCGGTCGGAGCGGCTCTCGCCGGCGAGTGGGAGGTCGAGGTTGCCTCTGGCGGCGAGGGCTCGCTCACGACAGAGCACACGCTCTTCGCGGGCCGGCTCGGCCCGGAGGAAGCCGTCATCTTGGGACGCCCTGGCACGTGAAGGCGCCAGCGCAGTCCAAGCGGTAGCGGTAACAAAGCTCCCTAGTCGAACTCGGGCGAGAGCGGCCGCCTCGAACGCTCCTCGAGGACGAGTGCGTCGGCGCCGTCGAACGCAAGAGCTGCATCGCCATCTGCCAGCCGCTTCAACATCTGGCCGAGCAGTCCACACCGCCATCCGGAGGCGAGGCGCCCGCTCGGGATGTCCTGGAAGAACGCAACGAGATCCGCCCGCGTCGCGAGTATCGCCGGATCGATCGAGAGCTCCGATGCGCGCTGGCCCACGTAGGCGCCTGCCAGCGCGATGACGGGGCGGTTCGGCCGCTCGAACGCCTGCGCCGGTGGCAACCGCAGCTCGGACGGAGACAAGGCCTTTCCTCGTTTGACCGCCTCGAACAGCTCCTCGCCGACGGCACCGCTTATGTGCCGGGCATCGACGCCCCGCGTCCGCAACAGGTCCTCACGGCTCGTCGGCGGTCGCTGCGCGATCGAGAGGATCGCGAGGTCCGAGACGATGAAACGAACGGGCAAGTCGAGGCGCTGGGCTCGTCTCTCACGCCAACCGCAGATTGCCTGCGCCACTCCCCGGCTCGCCCCGCGGAGCTGACGCGAGTGGGGAAGCCTCCACCACGCCTCATCCGGCACCGTGTCGGACCGGTCCTTCGCGAGCAACACGGCGCACTCCTCCGCTGCCCACTCGGTCCGGCCTGACTCTGCCAGGCGCCCGGCGATGAGAGCCTTGAGCTCGAGCAGGCGCGAGACGTCGCCAGCCGCATACGCCATCTGGGTCTCGGATAGCGGGCGTCGCATCCAGTCCGTCAGCTGATCGCCTTTTTGCAGCCTCACATGCAGCAGCCCCTCGACCAGCGTGAGGAGCGACGGGGAGGAGTAGCCGATGAACCCCGCACACAGCTGTGTGTCGAAGATCGTGGAGGGGACAGTCCCGCAACCGCGCTCCAGCACTTCTAGGTCCTGGTCGGCCGCGTGGAGCACCGGCAATGCACCTGAGGCGAACACCTTCGCAAAACCCGAGACGTCCACCGCGAGCGGGTCGATGAGCAAGAGGCCCCCTTCCCAGGCGACCTGCACGAGGGCCAGGTGGGGGTAGTAGGTGCGCTCGCGGTGGAACTCGGTGTCGATCGCGAATTCCTCCACTCCCGAGAGCTCGTCGACGAGCTCGTCGAAGGCGGCTTGGGTGTCGACGAGACCAGTCGGCTGCGCGATTTCGGGCTTCATCCGCCGTAACTCATCCGTGTGTTCTCCATCGCAAGCAGAGGGACCGACTCGTCGCCCCCGCCCACGTTGACGACCTCCCCGACGAAGATCGTGTGGCTCCCCACATCGAGTTGCTGGCGCACCTCGCAGTCGAGCCAACCGACCGCGATCTCGGCGATCGGCGCTCCTGTGGACGCGGTCACGTAGCCCATGCCGTTGAGGGTCGCAGCCACCCGGTCGTGCTCAGCTGGCTTGACGAACTTGCGCACTGCCACGCGGTCCTCTTTCGACAGGAGCGACAGCGCATAACACCCGCCCTCGACGAGAAGCTGGTGGCTGACGGCGGAACGTTCCACCGATACCGCGAGGTGCTTGGGTTCTATGGACACCTGCATCGCCCAGTTCAACGTCATCAGGTTCTTCCGGTCACCTGCGGACGTCCCGAGCAGGTAGAGACCCATTGGAAGCTGCCACAACACGCGGCGGCGCAGGCGATCGTAGTCCTCCGGGTCGACCCCGCCGGGGAACGGCCCGACGAGGTCGCCGTGGTGAACCATCGGCGCCAGGCTATCCCTGGTACAGCGACGAGCCACGCACGCCGAATCCGGCCATGCGGCGATTCGCGACCGCCAGGGCCGCAAGCCCCGCACGTACCTTCGCGAGAGCACCCTTCGTCGCGGGCGACGTCGTGGACGACGCTACCGAGCACGGCTCGGCGCCGTTGAAGAAGTCCTCCATCGAGACGGCGATCTCCTCGGTGAGTGTGTGGTCCGGAGTGTCGAGGGTCGAGTAGAGCGTCCCCGCATCCGACGACAGCCCTCCGCAGACTGTGCGCAACTGCAGGGGAGTCCCCTTCTCAGCGGCCAACTCGACGCTGCGCGCGTCGGCCACGACCTGTTGCTCGTTGACGACATAGGTATTCTGCGCAACCCACTGGCGCACCTGCTCGGCATGCGAGCCGGAGTAGCCGCAGCCCGACAGGCTGACGACGACTGCCACGGTCATCCCGGCGGCCGCCCCACGCCCGACTCGACCATGGCCGCGAAAGTCGAGGCGGCGAAAGATCGGAGGCACTTCGTAAGCGTGCCACGCGCGGCTGACCCCGGCGACCCGGCTACCTTGCATGACTATGACCATCACCCAGCCGAGCGCTGCAGAGTGGACCGTCCTCGCCGAACGCCTCTCCTCCGCGCTGCACCTGGCGGCCGCGCCGATCTTCCTCGCCTTCGGAGACGCGCCGCCGGCAGGCGTCGGAGAATTCGACAAGCCGATGAGCGAGCCGGCAGCCGACGGCCGCCAGGGCCGGGTGCCTGCCTCCTGCGTGTTCTGGGTCGAGGCGGCCGTGGCCGAGCAGGCGTTCTCGACTACCGCCGACGATCACGGGAATTGTTCGGTTGGGAAGTGGACGCATGGCTTCTCGGAGCTCGACACGAGCAAGGACGACGTGGCTGCTCTGCTCGAGAGTGGGTGGGTGACGCCGGAGATGGTCCCGCAGATCCCGTTCGTGACAAAGCGGCCGGTCGCCATCAGCTACGGGCGATTGGAGAACGTTCCTCCGGGCGTCCTACCCGATGTCGTGCTGCTGCGGGTGAACGGGCGCCAGATGATGGTGCTCTCGGACTCGATCCCGGGCCTGTCGATCGAAGGCAAGCCGCAGTGCCACATCGTGGCTCTCGCGAAGGAGCACGGGCGGCCGGCTGCAAGCGTCGGCTGCGCCCTCAGCCGTGCCCGCACCGGGATGCGGCCGGACGAGATGACGTGCGCGCTTCCTGCGTCACAGCTCGGCGAGCTCGTTGCCTCGATCGAGAAGACGTCTGCGGTCGACTCGGCTGTCGCGAGGTACGCGGCTGAGGACGCGAGGCGCTTCAGCGCCTAGGCCTGCGAGCGGACCGCAACCGCGACCGCTTCGTTGAGCTCGTCGTGGACCGCCACGTTGCGGGCCCTGTCGGTCTTACAGACGAGGACAGGTGACTCGCCACGGGCGGAGCTCTCGATGAGCCCGTCGAGCGCACCGTCGAGCTCGCTCGCCTTCCGCACCTCGGAGACCGAGCACCCCGCCGCCCGCGCGAGCGCTGCTACGTCGGCAGCTTGAGGCGTGCCGAACAGCTGCTCGAAACGCTCGGAGTCCACCGTGCGCGCCTGCGCCAAGTACGAGAAGATCCCGCCTCCCCCGTTGTCCACGACGACGAGCCCGCAAGGGTGGCCGGTACCGAAGCCGCCCTCGGAGCCGGGCCGCACCAGTGCCGTCAAGTCATGGAGGAAAGCCAGGTCCCCCAACAAGCCGACGACGGTGCCATCTCCCCCGAGGCGGGCGACGCTCGTGGCCACTCCGATCGTCGTCGACGTGACGCCGTCGATGCCGTTCGCCCCTCGATTGGCGAGCACGCGCGGGTAGGAAGTGCAAGAGGCGGAGAACCACTCGACGTCGCGGATGGGCATGGACGACGACACGACGAGGGTTCGCACGCCGGGGTGTGCGGCGAGGCGCCGAGCGACGAGCGGCTCGGTCAGCTCGTCGGCGCTTGCAGCATCAGCCAGTCTGGCCAGATAGGCCGCGATAGCACCCTGCGCGAGCTCCTCGGCATCGCGCCACGAGGACGCCCAAGTCGGATCGACTGGGCCGCCAGCCCGGCCCTCGCTCGCCCCAACCCCTGCGCGGAGGATGGTGCCGAGAACGGCTGAGGGATCACCGTGCACGATCGTGGCCACTTCGTGCCCGGGGTCGCGCCACTCACCGAACGGGTCGACGAGCACGTGATGAGCGCCGGCCGCGGCCGTCTCGGCGAGCCAGCCGTTGACTACCTTCGACGCCCACGCCTCACCGAGGCGGATCACGAGGTCGGGACGGTGGGAAGACGCGAATGCGGGGATCCGCAAGAGCGAGTCCGCCGCTCCGACGACGGCGGTCCCTCGAGACGGTTCGCCCGACTGCCGGCAGCCAGATCGCGGATCGGCGAGCACCGGCCAACCACGCTGGGCCGCGACGGCCAGTATCAACTCGGGATCACCACACCGGGCACCTACGACGAGCAGAGGGCGCGTCGCATCGGCAAGGAGCTGAAGGACGCTGTCGCTGCCGCCATCCGCAGGCCCGCCGACAGCCGAGTGCCACAAGGCACCGTCGGGGCGACCCGGTGGGAGCTCCCCCGGCTCGCCGTCGAGCGGGTCGCGGAAGGGCAGGTTCAGATGCACCGGTCCCGGGCCGGCGACCCCCCCGGTCGCCTCCGCGAAGACTCTCGCCCCGAGCGAACGCCACGCCGCGCGGGTCGACTCGTCGGGCACGCCGGCATCGAAGGCGGCACGTACAGCGGCACCGTAGAGTCCCTGCTGCATGATCGTCTGCGGAGCGCCGACCCCCTGTAGCTCCGGTGGCCTGTCCGCCGTGCAGACGATCATCGGGACTCGGGCCTGATGCGCCTCCACCACTGCAGCATGGACTTCGGCAGCAGCGGTGCCACTTGTGGTCAACAACACAGCAGGGACGCCAGACTCGAGACCGATCCCGAGCGCCACGAACGCGGCGGAACGCTCGTCGAGGCGCACGTGGACCCGGACCAACTCGTGCGTTGCGAGAGCGAGCGCCATCGGCGTCGATCTCGAGCCCGGACAGATCACGGCATGGCGCAGGCCGGCGCGGACCACCCACTCGTCGACGAGAGTCGAGCAGAACGTGGCTTGGGTGGAGGCGGTTAGTTTCGTCACCGGTGGACCCCAGCGACCGTGACAGTGACAGCACGCTGCCGCCTCTGGCTCTCGAACGAAGAGGCGAAGGCTCCCGTCTCGTGCTGGTGCACGGCTTCACCCAGACCGGCCAGTCCTGGCGCCCGATTGCGGACCTCCTCGCTGAAGCACACGAGGTCCTCACCCCGGATCTGCCCGGTCACGGGCGGTCGCCGGCTGCGACGGGCGACCTCGACACTGCGGCGACGCAACTCGGCGAGACGTGTGGCCGGGCTACCTACGTCGGCTACTCGCTCGGCGGCAGGGTCTGCCTTCACCTCGCCCTCGCACAACCGGACCTCGTCGCGCGGCTGGTGCTCGTCAGCGCGACTGCCGGGATCGACGATCTCGACGAGCGCGCCAGCCGCCTCGCGGCGGACGTGGCCCTGGCGATACGGATAGAGAGCGGCGGCGACGGAGGGCTCGCCTCGTTCATCGACGAATGGCTGTCGGGCCAGATGTTCCACCGGCTCGGGCACGAGGCGGCTGATCGGCCATCGCGGCTCTCGAACACGGCCGCCGGGCTCGCCGGCTCGCTCCGCCATCAGGGCACCGGCTCTCAGCTTCCCCTCTGGGAGCGCCTGGGTGAGCTTGCGATGCCAACGCTCATCGTCGCCGGCGAAGACGACGCCAAGTTCACCGACCTCGGCGAACGAATGGCCCTCGCCATCGGTCCGACCGCCTCGTTCATCCTGGTGCCAGGCGCCGGCCATGCCGCGCCCTTCGAGCAGCCAGCTGCGTTCGCGCGGCTGCTGGGTGACTTCGCCGACGGTGACGTCGGCCCGGGTAGCTGAGCCACGGCTAAGTCCGATCACAACGCGATCCCGATCGCCAGCAGCAATCCGAGGACTATGTCGAGCCGCGACGTCATCTGCAGCACGCCGATCAGGTCCCGTCCCTCGGCGCCGCGGTGGACCTTCAGCACAGGCCCCGCTGCGAACAAGGCCGCAGCAAGCGCCACGAGGGCGCCGCGGCGGTAATAGGCCACTGCCACCACCCCGAGAAACGCACCGACGATGCACACCTCGTACAACACCCTCGTCCGGCCGCCGCCGAGCCGGACGGCAAGGGTCCTCTTGCCCGCGCGGGCGTCGTTGTCGATGTCGCGCAGGTTGTTGACGACGAGCAGGGTCACGGCGATGAGCCCGACCGGGACGGCTGCGACGATAGCGAGCGCGCTCACCTTCTGAAGGCTGACGTAGGCGGTGCCGACGACGGCGACGAGCCCGAAGAAGACGAAGACGAACGCCTCGCCGAAGCCCGCGTAGCCGTAAGGCCGCGGGCCTCCTGTGTAGAACCACCCGGCGGCGACGCACGCAACCCCGACGGGTATCAGGTAGGGCGAAGTGGCGAGAGCCAGGAAGAGCCCGGCCACCGCCGCGACGCCAAAGCTGACAAATGCAGCCCTCTTCACCGATGCCGCCGGGGCGAGGCCGCTCGCGACGAGCCTCACCGGTCCGACGCGAACTGCATCGGTCCCGCGCACACCGTCTGAGTAGTCGTTGGCGTAGTTCGTGCCGATCTGGATCGCGAGCGAGACGACGAGTGCGAGTGCGGTTCGCCACCAGACGACGTGGCCTACGGCCGCAGCGACGGCAGTGCCGACCGCGACAGGGATGACCGCTATAGGAAGCGTGCGAGGCCTGGCTCCCGCCAGCCAGTCCGCCGGCCTCGTGCCGACGCTCGCAGCGTGCGTGCTCAAGGCCGCCGCGGGAACTTCGAGAAATCCGGGTTGCGGCGCTGCTGGTAAGCGTTGCGCCCTTCCTGGCCTTCCTCGGTCATGTAGAAGAGCATGGTCGCGTCGCCTGCCAGCTGCTGGATCCCTGCCAGGCCGTCGTCGGCTGCGTTGAAGGAGGCCTTCAGCATGCGGAGCGCGATGGGAGACAGCTGGGTCATCTCGCGGCACCACTCGATCGTCTCCTCCTCGAGGCGCTCCAGCGGCACGACAGCGTTCACGAGCCCCCACTCGAGGGCCTGCGCCGCGTCGTACTGCCGGCACAAGAACCAGATCTCCTTTGCCCGCTTCAGTCCGATCGTCCGAGCGAGCAGCCCGGCCCCATACCCGCCGTCGAACGATCCGACCTTCGGCCCGGTCTGGCCGAACCTCGCGTTGTCGGCCGCGATCGTCAGGTCGCAGACGAGGTGGAGGACGTGGCCGCCGCCGATGGCGTAGCCCGCCACCATCGCCACCACGGGCTTGGGGAGGCGGCGGATCTGGATCTGGAGGTCGAGGACATTCAGGCGGCCGATGCCTCGCTGAGCCACTTCGTCGTCGCCGATGTAGCCGTCGTCACCGCGGATGCGCTGATCGCCTCCCGAGCAGAACGCAAGCGGTCCCTCGCCCGTGAGGATGATCGCTCCGACGTCCGGGTCGTCCCGGGCGGTCTCGAACGCCCTCGACAGCTCGAATAGGGTCTGCGGTCGGAACGCGTTGCGAACCTCGGGCCTGCAGATCGTGATCTTGGCGATCGCTTCGGCCGTCTCGTAACGAATGTCCTGGTAATCCCCGGCTTTGGTCCAATCGAGGGGCATGGCCGAAGGCTAATGGACGAAGGCCTTGCGAGGTCCAATCCGCCCGCCCGTAGTCTCGAGGCGTGAACCGCCTGATCGCCGTCGCGATTCCCGCGGGGCCCGACTACGTGACCGAGCTGCGCCGGATCTTCGACGACGGCGACGCGGCGCTGCCGGTGGACCTGCGCCTGGGGCTGCCGGCGCGGCGGCGGCTGCTCGAGTCGATGCGACCCGCAGCCATCGTCACGGCCCGCGGCGAGCGTGAGGAGCTTGCTCGCGCGCGCCCGATCGAACCAGGTGACGCGGTCGTCATGGCAACGAGCGGGACGACCGGCGAGTCGAAGGGCGTCGTGCTGACCCACGAGGCCATCGCGGCCTCGGCCAGGGCGACGAGCACCCGCATCAGGGTTGATGCAACCGCCGACCGCTGGTGGGCGTGCCTGCCGCTCGCACACATAGGAGGCCTGTCGGTCGTGCTGCGCTCGATGGTGGAGGGGGTTGGGTGTGAGGTTGTCGAGGGTTTCTCCGCCGAAGGTGCAGCCGCGGCGCTCGCCGGGGGCGCGACGCTGACCTCCCTTGTGCCTACAGCGCTCCGGCGCCTCGACGGTTCGGTCGCGGCCCAGTTCCGGCAGATCGTGCTCGGCGGCCAAGCCCCGCCGCAGGACCTCCCCGGCAACGTCGTCACCACGTACGGCATGACCGAGACCGGAAGTGGTGTCGTCTACGACGGCAGCCCGCTCCCGGGCGTGGAGGTGCGAATCGCCGCTGACGGCGAGATCTTCTTGCGGGGGCCGATGCTCCTGCGGGCGTACCGGGACGGGGCGGACCCGAAGACGAGCGAGGGCTGGTTGGCGACAGGCGACTCGGGCGAGATCGGGCCGGGCGGGCTGCTCGAGGTGAGAGGCCGGATGAGCGACCTCGTGATCACAGGGGGCGAGAACGTCTGGCCCGCCGCCGTAGAGCCCGTTCTCGAGCGCCACCGGGCCGTGCGCGAGGCCCTCGTCGCCGGGCGACTCGACCCGGAGTGGGGAGAGCGTGTCACTGCTTACGTCGTGGTGGCCGAGCCGGTCGAACCCGCGCGGCTGCTCGCAGAGCTACGCGACCTCGTGCGGGCCGAGCTCGCGCCGTTCATGGCGCCGCGCGAGATCGTCATCGTGAGCGAGCTCCCGAAGACGGCGCTCGGCAAGATCGAACGGGGCGGGCTCAGCCGGCTGGAGGGACCGTCGGCGGTCGTTTGACCTGCGGCGCGAGAGCGCGAACCGAGCCTTCCCGCCAGCAGCCCAGGAGGACGCCCGTGCCGTACGAGGCATCGTCGATCACGCCGAGCACCAAGTGGTGCCGCAACCGGGCGAACCTGCTCGATGGTGCCGTCTCGCTCCGTGCGCCCCGAATCGCAGGCAGGCCGTGACCGGCGGCCGCTGCCGTCGCGAGCAAGACGAGAGCGGACCGCCGAGTTCGCCGCAGCAGCAGCCCCGGCAGCACGATCGGCCACCACGCCCTCCGTACTGCCGCGAGCAGGCCGACAGTGCCCCAGAGCGTCGATCTGACCGACAGCTCCGAAGCGAGGCGCACGGGTCGCGGGCACTCGGCCTCGCCGAGGCGGCGAGCGAGGCGCCGCACGGGGAAGCCGGTCCCGGCCAACGCGACCACGAGGCAACCGCCGGCCCACCTTGACGACCGCCGCCGGCAGAGCCACGAGGCGATCAAGGCCGCGCCCGAGAGCGTGGCCGCCGGTGTGCCGATATAGGGCGCCACCGTGCCGGGATGGCGCCGCTCGATCGAAGCTGCGGCGCTTCCGTAGGCGACGCGCTGGCGGGCAAACGACCCGAGGTCACGGCGGGGCCGATGCATGACGACTGAAGCCGGCTCGTAGCGAACAAGCCAGCCGGCGCTCTCGACACGCCGGAGCAGGTCCACGTCCTCGCCGTAACGCAGAGCCTCGTCAAAGCCACCAGCTTCCTCCACTGCCGCCCTGCGAACCACGAGACCGGCGGCGGGCACGTAGGACAGGCGACGCCCCTTGCCGACGAGGCCCGGATGGGGCCCGAGGTCGAGCGGAGACTCGAGCTCCTCGTACGCCTCGATCCACCTCGCGGGGCCAGAGAGCTCTCCGGCTCCAGCTCCGGCTCTGGCTCCGGTTCTGGCTCCGGCTCCTCTCGGCACGCTCGCTATCCGCGGGGCGACTATCGCCACGCGCTCGTCTGCGAAGTGAGCCGCACAGCGGCGCAACCACTCGCCCGGGTCCTCCTCGTCGAGGACGGTGTCGGCGTCGAGATACGCCACGATGGCCGAGGTGGGCCGGGCGGCGTTGCGCGCACAAGCGGGGCCGCCACTCGTCGGCCGGCAGATGACCTGCGCGCCCGCCTCCTCGGCGGCTGCCACAGAGGCTGCGCCACCGTCGGCCGACCCGTCGTCGACGACGACGACATCTCGCGCGCCGGAGCGGCCGAGTGCCTCGAGCAGGGCGCCGAAGGTGTCCGGCGGGTCGCGCACGGGCACGACGGCTGTGATGTCGAGGAGCGTCGGGCCAGTGCCCGGGTCGGGCAGCGGGTGAAGGACGCCGGCCCCGACGAGCCGGTGAGCGAGCGCTGTGGCCTCATCGTCGGGGGCCTCGTCTTCCCGCGCCTCGCCACTCTCGATCAGGCGATCGAGCGCGACCGCTCCCCGTTCGCTCAGGCGGAAGAGCCGTGCCGGCTCGCCCCCGAGGAGGAGGCGGCCGGAACCGTACCGCCGGACACGGCGGTCGAGGAGGAAGCGCTCAGTCGAAGGTGACGACGCCGCGGATGTTCTTCCCGTCACGCAAGTCCTGGTAACCCTGGTTGATGTCGTCGAGGCTGTAGGTCTGCGTGATGAGGTCGTCGAGGTTGAGCAGCCCGTTCTGGTAGAGCTTGAGCAGCATCGGGATGTCGGCGCGGGGGTTGCCACCGCCGAACAGCGAGCCACGGAGCTCCTTCTTGAACATGGCGAGCTCGAACAGGCTGAGCTTCACATCGCTCTGGGTGAAGGGCGCGACGGCCGTCACTACGACGTTGCCACCCTTGCGAACGAGCGACATGACCGGAGCGATCAGGTCGCCACGGGCGATGTCGACCGTGATGATCGCCGTGTCGGCCAGCTGACCCCACGTCATGTCGTTGATGAGTGAGAACGCCGAGAACACGTCGCTCGCCGTGTGCGTGGCGCCGAGGCGTTTGGCGGCCTCTCGTTTCGACTCGATTGGGTCGATGCCGACGATGAAGCGCGCGCCGGCGATCTTCGCGCCCTGGATCGCGTTGGCGCCGATCCCGCCGATGCCGACGACGACCGCGACGTCGCCCGGCTTGACGCCTGCTGAGTGCACGGCCGAGCCCCAGCCCGTCGTGACTCCGCAGCTCACGAGTGCAGCCTTGTCAAGTGGGAGGTCCTTCTCGATCTTGATGACGGACGCTTCGTGCACGACTGCGTGGGTGGCGAACGAACCGACGAGGCACATCGGCGCGACCCCTTGGCCCTTCGCACGCATGCGGTGGATGCCGTTCGCGATAGGTGTGCCCATCATGAGGTACTGGCCGAGGTCACAGAGCGTCTGGTGACCGCTCGAGCACCAGCGGCACTTCCCGCAGGAGGGGATGAAGCTCATGACGACGTGGTCGCCCGGCTCCACCGAGGTGACTTTGTTGCCCACCTTCTCGACGACGCCCGAGCCCTCGTGGCCACCGACGAACGGCATCGCGACCGGGATGTCCCCAGTCACGCAGTGCTCGTCGGAGTGGCACAGGCCGGCGGCTGCCATGCGGACCAGTACTTCGGAGGGCTCGGGATCGTCGAGCTCGACGTCCTCGACGCTCCACGGCTCGTTGAGTCCCCACAAGATTGCTGCCCTGGCCTGCATTCCGGACCTCCCCGAATTCTCTATCCGCTGTCGGATTCCTACCGACGGTAGCACCGGCCAGGCAGCTCGATCACCCCGTGATCACCTCGAGGTCATGCCGGCGTCGACTGGTAGCACTGCCCCGGTGACACCGCTCGAGCCGGGGCTGCAGAGCCACGCGACGGCTTCCGCGATCTCCTCCGGGTCGAGGAGCCGGGGATCGAGGTGGTGCACGGCGAATTCGTCCGGCGCAGCGAGCCCGTAGACAGCGGCGCTCGCGGTCAGCATCTCGGTGCGGGTGGAACCTGGCGCGATCACGTTCGCGGTCACACCCTCCGGCCCGAGCTCGGCGGCGATGCTCCGCACGAGCCCGACGACCGCGTGCTTGGAGGCGACGTAAGCCGCCAGCTGCGGGAGACCCACAACGGCGCCGGCCGAGGCGACCGCTACCACCCGACCTGCACGCGGCATCGGCCGGCGCAGGAGCTCAGGCACGGCCGCCCGGACAAGTCGCCAGACTCCCGTCACGTTGACGCCGATCATGGCTTCCCACATCTCGTCCGAGGTCTCCCACGCTGGGTCGCCGCCGCCGATGACGCCCGCGACTGCCACCGCCGCGTCAAGACCGCCGAGTTCGTCGTGTGCCCGCGCGACCGCACGGTCGAGTGCCTCCTGATCGCGGACATCCCCGATCAGCGAGACGACCTCCGGGGCCCCCGCCTCGAGGCAACCGGCAACGACAGCCTCCAGATCCTCGGGGCGCGAGAGCGCGTACGGGAGGGCCGGCTCATCGGCGCACGAGTCGAACAGCATGAGCTGCCAGCCGTCGGCCGCGAGACGCCGTGAGACGGCGGCACCGATCCCCCGTGCGGCACCGGTCACGAGCGCCACCGGCGCGGGCGGCGACTTCAACGCGCACCGGCTTCGGGGGCGGGCGCACCGGCTTCGGGGGCGAGCACGCCGGCGTCGACTTCGAGGGCCCAGTCCGCGACCGAGCTGACGAGGTCCGCCACGAGCACTTTCATCAGTGCCTCCCCGATCTCCCGTGTCGCCCCGAGCGGATTGCCGAGCACGCCGTTGGGACTGACGGCGGCGACTCCTTCGGTCACGAGCACTCCGATCACATCCGCGAGCGGGCGCTCGTCGCCGGGCTCGGCAAGCTCGAACTGCAGCCTCTCAGGGTCGAGCGCGAGCATGAGCGACGTCTCGAACCAGCCGGCATGGGCGTCGAACGGCCGCCCACCGGCCGCTTGAACAGCCACCTGTGCAGCTGCTTGACCAGCGAGAACGGTGCCAGGCGACCACACCAGGCACCGCCGGCCCTCTTCCCGCAATAAAGCCGCCGCTCGCCGCAGCGCCCTTTCGTTGCCCCCGTGCGTGTTGACGACGACCACCCCCGAGTGACGGTCTGCAGAGCGCACGAGCTCGACCAGCACGGTCTCGACCGCTGATTCCCCGATCGACAGCGTGCCCGCAAAGCCGTCGTGCTCGCCGCTCGCCCCGTAGCTGAGCACAGGAGCCACGAGGCACTCAGGTCGGTCGCACCGGTGCTCGTCCGCGTTCAGAGCCTCGGCCGCCCTCTCCGCCAGCGCGCTAGCGATCGTGGTGTCGGTGCCGGTCGGGAGATGAGGTCCGTGCTGCTCGGTTGAGCCGACCGGGACGATCACGATCGCGCTCGGCTCGAGACCACCGACCGCGGGGCCCGTCATCTGCGAGAGGTGCAGGCTCACGTGTGCTCGCCCACCCGCTCGACGGCCCGCCCGCGAGGGAGACCGTCCGGAAGCTCGCCCCAAGCTGCGAGTGCTTCGAGGATCGCGGCCGCCGCCTCTCGCGGGCCGAGGCTGATCGCCCGCGCTGTCCGGCCTGCGGCATCGGCGCCCGTGAGCGACCTGATCCGCTCGCGCGCCGTCCCGCCGCCCGGAGGTGCCCCCACGCGTGCACGCAGGCGGAACGGCGCGATCGACTCGACTTCTGGCGCAGGGGTGGTCCCTCGCTCTCCGGCTCGCACCGCAATAGCCGCCTCGCGCGCCGCCAGGACTCCTTCCAAGGAGGCGCGCCGGAGGCGCGCCGTGGCCCCTTCGCACGAGAGGACTGCCCGTGAGCCGATCCCGACTCGCTCACGCCGGCCGCCGTCGAGCCGGCGGAGCACCTCGAACCGCACGGCCCCGTCCTCCGCCGCCGTCAGATGGACGTCGACGAGCCCGAGTGCCTGTGGGATGCCGAGCTCGGCCGCGAGGTACGCGGGGAACGCGCCGCTCCCCCGGTCTGCGCTCATGTCACCGCACCATACGAGGTCGGCGTCTGCCACATGGGGTGCAACCGCGGCGGCGATCCAGTCGCTCGGCCATTCGATCGGGAGGTCCACACGCACGAGCTCTGTCGCGCCCGCGGCAGCGCCCCGGCGGAGCACCGCCTCGGCATCCGGTCCGCCCGCCGCGACGAGTCGGACGCGCCCGCCCCATCGCTCCGCGCTGCGAAGGGCCCACTCGAGGGCAGCCTCGTCGGAGGGAGAGACCCCGAGCGACCGCGGATCGGGAGCGACATCGCCGCTCAGCGGGTCGATCCTGGAACGGAGCTCCACCGCCTTCCAGCAAGCGGCGAACAAAGGCTTGCCCATCTGCGTCAGCTCCGCCGGTAGACGACGCCGGCGCCGCCCTCGGGATAGGCCCACGTGATGGCACCTTCGGTGTTGCAGACGAGGTAACACGTCCCGCACTCGAAGCACTGCTCGTAGTTGAACAAGATCCCGCCGTCCGACGTCGGGACGAAGAGCTTGGCGGGACATGCGACGACGCACGCACGGGTCGTGCATCCGCGGCACGAGTCTCCGTGGACGTTGATGTGGGGCTCGGACGCGATGCGGAACTCCGTCGTCGCGATGCGATCTTCGAACGCCAGCGGGCTCGACACGCTCGACGTGCTCATCCGAACGTCCTCCACGCACTCCAGCCGTCGCGGGCAAGGTCGCGGAGGCGGACGCCGGCCCTGCGCGTCTCTCGGCGCGCCTGCGCAACGAGTCCTTGCTTAGGGCTCGGGTTGCGCACCGTGAACATCTCCTCCACGAGATTGCAGACGAGCTGAGGGTACTGGTGCTGCATCCGGTCCGACAGCACGAGATGCGGCGCGCGCTTCAGCCGCCGGTGGTCGGCAAGTACGAAGTTCGCCTCGAGCCGTCGCTTGTAGCCGCTCAGGCCACCCGCGCTCGTGTCTCCGCGTGCCAGCGCCTCGGCGGCTGCCTCCCCGGCGGCGGCTCCGGAGGCCATCGCGAAGTTGACCCCCTCCAGCCAGATCCCGGCAGCCAAGCACATCCCGGCAGCGTCGCCCGCGACGAGGATCCCGTCGCCCGCCAGCTTCGGCATCATCGCCAGCCCTGCCTCCGGGATCAGGTGCGCCCCGTACTCGACGACGTCGCCGCCGGCGACGAACGGACGGATTGCCGGATGCGACTTGAACGCCGCCAGCAGCTGCTCGGGCCGAGTCTGCGACTTTGAGAGGCCCGTTATCGACAAGACGAGCCCGACCGAGATCGTCGCCCGGTTCGTATACAAGAAACCACCCCCGGCGATCCCTCCCGTCCCGCCGATCACCTCGAAGTCGGCCCCCTGGCCCGGCTCGAGGCCGAAGCGTCGCTCGATCTCGTCAGGATCGAGCGAGAGCACCTCCTTCACGCCGAGGGTGTAGTGCGAGGGGTCCTCGGTCGGGGTCAACCCCGCTTGCTTGGCGAGAAACGCATTCACGCCGTCGCATGCGATCACCACGCCCGCCTCGATGTCGCCGCCCGGCCGGTCCGTTCGGACACCCGTGGACCGGCCGCGCTCGTCCAGCAGCAACCCGGTCGCAGTCGTCGAGCAGACGAGGACGGCTCCCGCCTTCTCCGCCTCCGAGGCAAGCCACGAATCGAACTCCGGCCGCAGCGCGGTGGCACCGTTGTACGGTCTCGATCCCCACGCGCTCGAACGGAAGTCCACCGCGAGCGACTGCGTCTCTGTGAGGACCATCGTCACGCGGCGGGTGACCCAACGCTCGATCGGCGCCTCGTCGATCCAAGCCGGGAGGATCCCGTCGAGGACGCGCCCGTAGATGACACCTCCGTAGAGGTTCTTCGAGCCCGGGAAGGGGCCGCGCTCGAGCAAGCAGACGGATCGGCCGGCGCGTGCGAGCGTCAGGGCGGCAATCGAGCCCGCCGGACCAGCTCCGACGACCACGGCATCGAAACGTTCAGGCACCGTCACCTTCACCTGACCGGTCCTCGCCCACCAGCGCTCCGGCCCGCAATCCGAGGAGGTCGGCGAGGGCTTCGAGCGTCGCTGCAGCGTCGCTCACGATGGCGAGATCGGCCATGGCCATCATCGGGCAGCTGGCGTCGAGATTCACCGAGACTACGTGCAGCGGCTCGCCGATGCCGCCGACGTGCTGCGCGGCGCCCGAGATGCCGAGAGCGACATAGAGCCTTGGCCGGACGGTCGCACCGGTCGTGCCGATCTGGCGCGCGTGGCCGAGGATCCCGCCATCGGTGACGACGCGGGTGGCGCCGACGGACGCGCCGACGGCCTCTGCCACGTCCGCGAGCAAGGCGAACTCGTCGTGGCCGCCCAGGCCCGCGCCGCCCGACATGATCTTCGCCGCCTCGGCGAGGTCGACCGCGGCCGGATCGGGAGCGAGCACTTCGAGACTCATCGCGTCCGGGCCTTCTTGCCCGTCATCGCCCGCGTCGGTGTCGTCCGCAGGGCCGAGCGCTCTGGTGGGAGCGGCGCCGGCCGAGCCGGGAGCGCCCTCGCCGGCGACCACCGACCTGACACCCGGCAGGAGCGTGGCGACAAAAGGCCCGTCGACACTCAGCTCGACGAGTTGGAGGCCGCCATGGCGCAGGACCGTGGCTCCCGTCGCCGTTATGTCCTGCGCTCCTGCGAGGAGCGGTCGACCGAGACCGGCCGCGATCCGTGGGGCGAGGTCCCTCCCGTCCGGGACGGCCGGGAGGATCACGACGTCCTCGGCCTCCAGCAGGGGCAGCAGTCGCCGTGCCCATGCCGCCGGAGCGTATGACCCGAGCTCCGCACACGCGACCTGCTTCGCCACCAACGGCGCTTGAGCGGTCAACTGCTCGGCGGCGGCATCCGTGCCTTCCCCCACGAGCAGGAGGTTGCCGCCCGCCTCGGCGACGGCTTCCAGGGCGCCGACGGGGAGCTCGCCGGCGCGCACGGGCACGACGGCGATCACAACGCCGCCCCGACCCGCTCGCCTTCGATGACAGCTGCATGCGCCCGCCGCGGTGCGACGCAGTCGCCGACACGATGCACTTGCAGGGACGCGTCCGCATCCTTCAGGGCGAAGTACAAGCTGTCCTCTGGAGCGGGCGGGACGGCGAGCACGACCCAATCGACCTGTCGCAGTTCCTCGGACCCCGTCGGGTGGTGAAGCAGGAGGACTCCCTCCTCGCTCATTCCCATCACGACGCGGTCGGTCGACCGGGCAATCCCCTTTGATTCCGCCCGGATCGTGAATCCCTCGAGATCGAGCGTGACACCGAGGTCCTGGCCGACAACCATGGCCGGGGTCACGATCTCGACGCGGCACCCTCGATCGGCGAGAAGCTCAGCGACGCTCGTTGCCTGATGGAACCCGAGCTCGTCGACGACGAGCACCGAACCAGAAGGTGACGCTGATCCTTCGAGGACGTCTCGCACGTCGGCCACGGAAGTGCCGGCTGCCTCTGCCACCCACCATGGCACCTCGGGTCGCGACCCCGTCGCCACCACCACGGCTACGGGATCGCGTGCGACAACACCGGCGGCATCTGCGACCACACCGAGCTCGAAGTTCACGCCCAGCTCGCGGCACTCGCGCACCTGGTTGCGCACGAGGTCGGCGAACTCCGCCCGGTTCGCCACGGTCGCCGCGAGACGCACCTGGCCGCCGGGCTCCCCCGCCCTCTCGAGCACGGTCACCGTGAGCCCACGCCGGGCTGCCGCTATCGCTGCCTGCATGCCGCCAGGCCCCGCCCCCACTACCACGACACCACGGCTGGCGGCCGAGCGGGGACCTCCCTTCGGCGGCTCAGGACCCAGTTCGGCCTCGCGCCCCGTGCGCGGGTTCTCGATGCATCCGAGCCATCGGTTGAGGCCCATTCGACCGACGCACTCCTGGTTGCACGACAGGCAGATGCGGATCGACTCGGTATGGCCGGTTTGCGCCTTGCGGGCGAAATCCGGGTCCGCGATCTGGCCGCGCACAACGCCCACGAGGTCGCAGTGTCCCTCGGCAAGGGCTCTCTCGGCCTGCAGTGGGTCCTTGAAGCGGCCGACGCCGACGACCGGCAGCGACACCGCCGCCCGGATCGCAGACGGGATGAAGCTCGCGTATCCGGCAGGGACGTGCATCGAGGCCTCGATCATGAAGAGCGTTGCGGTCGCGACGCCGATCGAGGTGTTGATGTAATCGGCGCATCCCTGACGCTCGACCATCTGCGCCACCGCGACCGCCTCGTCGATCGTCGTGCCGCCTTCGATCAGCTCGTCACCGCAGAGCCTGACTCCGATCGCGAGGCCCGGCCCGACAGCTTCGCGGACTGCGGGCAGCAGCTCGAGCAAGAGGCGCGCCCGGCCCTCCAACGCGCCACCGTAGCGATCCGTGCGAACGTTCGTCACCGGGGACAAAAAGCCGCGCACGATCGAGCTGTGGCTGCACTGCAACTCGATGCCGTCGAAGCCGCCCTCTCGGCAATTGGCAGCCACTGTGACGTAGCCCTCGATGATCTCCGCGATCTCGAGCTCGTCGACCGCGTGGGGGACCTCCCTGAACAACGGGTCCGCCACGGGCGACGGAGCCCAGACGGGAAGGCGGGTGTACATGCTCGAAGCTTGCCCACCGTTGTGGTTGATCTGGGCGAAGATCGGCGTTCCGTGCCGGTGCACCGCCGCGGTGATGCGACGGTAGCCGGGCACGACGGTTTCGTGGAAACCGTGGATGAGTTTCTCGTAAGGCCAGTCGGTCGGGTGGGTCGAGTGCTCCTCGGTGATGATGAGGCCGGCTCCGCCCGCCGCCCGGGCCTCGTAGTACGCCGCGTGCTGTTCTGTCGGCATCCCGCCTTGCGCGTAGTTCGTCAGGTGGGCCGAGAAGACGATCCGGTTCGCGACGGTCACGGGGCCGATCCTCTGCGGCGCGAACAGCAGCGGGTATCGCTGGCTGGCAGTCATCGCGACGCCGCCGGCAAAGCGACGGCTGCCTGAGCGAGCGAGAGCCCGACCCGGCGCCCCTCGAGGATCGCCTCGTGGATGGTGCGGGGGGCGACAGCGTCGCCCGCGATCATCACCGGGCCGCGCGGGAGCGTGTCGGCGCCGAGCGAGCGGTACAGGGCATCCTCCGGCAACCGGTGGCCCGCATCGACGAGCAGCGCGTCCGGCACGAGGCGGCGATCGGCAGAGAAACGGTCCTCGACCGTGACCCCGTTCATGTCCACGGCGCGGACGATCGAGTGCTTCACGATCTCGACGCCGGCACGTGCGAGGCGCACGTTCGCGGGGGCGAGATCACCTGTGCGGGCAAGCTGCTCGCCCGCTACGAAGTCAGGAGTCACGAGGAGCACCGGCCCGCCTATCCCTGCCAGGAGCTCAGCCACCCCGACGCCGACCGGCCCGCCGATCGGGTCCCAGACGACGACCGGCCCCGGTCCTGGGTCACCGGGCAGCCGCTCGGCTCCGAGAACGTCCGCCGCCGTCACGGCGGTCCCAGGTGCCATCACGTCGTAAGCGCGCCGGCCCGGTCTCGACCCGGTGCAGATCGCGACCGGGCCCTCGTGAGCGTCGAGCTCCTCGAGCGTGACCTCGTGACCTGTCACGAGCTCGACGCCTGCCAGCCGGCATTCGCTCTCGAGCCAGGACGTCAGCATCGACAGGCGTTGACGGCCCGGAGCTCGGGCGGCCGCGAACGTAACCATGCCCCCGAGCTCGAGGCGGCGCTCGATCACGGTCACACGCAAGCCCGCGAGCGCTGCCACCCGCGCACATTCCAGTCCGGCAGGACCTCCTCCGACTACGAGGAGCGACTGCTCGTGCGTGCCCGCCGGCGTCGTCTCGGGATCGGGGTCATGGGTCTCGTGGCCCGTCCGCGGTTCGCCGATGCAGCTCACTATCGGGTTGCGCGCGTCTCGCACCTGGCAGAGCTGATTGCAGAGCACGCACGGGCGGATCCTCGCATCGACACCGGCCAACAGTTTGCGAGTGAGGTTCGGGTCGGCGATCTGCGCCCGGGTCATCTCGACGGCATCGGCCTCGCCGCTCCCGACGATCGCGCGGGCCATGTCGGCGTCGACGATCGACCCCTGAGCGATCACGGCGACCTGCGGCGGCAGGCTCTTGCGGATGAGAGCCGCAAGCTCACGGTTGAAACCGGTGCGCTCGTGCCCGTCCGCGCGGGTGGCGGATGCACCGTACGCAGACCCGCGCACGACGGTGACGTAGTCGAACGCACAGCGCTCGCCCGCGCCGGGCTCGCCCGCGAGGGCTGCCAGCATCGAGGCCGCCGCCTCGGGCACGAGGCCGGCCCACGGGGCAAGCTCGTCACACGACGCTCTCAGGCCGATCACGGCCCGGGGGGCGGCGGCCCGCACCGCGAGAAGGACCTCTCGCAAGAAGCGGGCGCGGTCTGTGCCGTAGTCGTCTGATCGTTGATTCGTGAGGCCGGAGGCGAACTGCCGCAGGAGGCTCCACTGGCCGGCGTTGATCTCCACCCCGTCGCATCCGGCCGCGCATGCCAGCGCGCCGGCCTCGGCATAGCCCGAGACGAGCTCGGCTATCTCGGTCATCTCCATCGCCACAGGGGCTTCCCGTGTCGCGACGTCGGGCGTGCGCGACGGTCCCCAGAGGGCACGCTGGTGGTACGCGCTCGAGCCCTGGCCACCTGAGTGCCCAACGGCAGCGATCGCGAGCGCTCCGTCCGCGTGGCACGCGAGCGCGACCTCGCGCCAGCCCTCTCCGCACGCCGAGGCGAGAGGCGAGCGCTCGTAGGGCCAGTCCGACGCGTGCACCGACGCCTCTTCGATCACGACGATCCCGGCGCCGCCTCTTGCCCTCGCGCTGTAGTAAGCGACATGCCGTTCGCTGATGGACCGCCTCAACCCGAGATTCGTCTCGTGAGGTCCGAAGACGATCCGGTTGGGAGAGGTGGCGCTGCCCAGCTCGAACCTGTCGCCGAGCTCCGTCACCGCCGGGTCGTGCCGAGCGACACCACGACAGGCCGGGACGAAGGTCCACGTGCCGACCGGCGCGAGGGCTTTGAGTGGCCGTGACCGACTGCCGGCACCCGCCCTGCACGCACGAGGCCGAGAGCGGTCTCTCCGTGGCCGAGCACGCACTCGGGATCCGGTCCGTCGAGCGGCAGGCCCGTGAAGAACTTCGCCGCCATGCAGCCGCCGTGACACGCCGCGAACGATCCGCACGCGTTGCACGCGCCGCCCGATGACGGTAGCCGGAGCCCTGCGAACAGCTCGGCCTCCCGCCACACCCTCGCGAAGCCACCCTCGTCTCGCAAACTGCCAGCCTTGAACTCAGGGTGCATGACGAACGGGCACGCGTAGACGTCGCCCAGCGGGTCGACGAGGCAGACGACCCGGCCCGCGCCACACAGGTTGAGCCCGGCGAGCGGCTCCCCGAGAGGAGCGAGATGGAAGAAGGAATCGCCCGTGAGCACTCGGGGGTGGTCTACGAGAAAGCCGTGGACATCCACGAGCTGCTCGGCCGTCGGGCGCAGCTCGTGCCACGCGACCGCTCCTCGGCCCGAAGGCCGGAGCCTCGTCACGCGTAGCTCGCCACCGTGGCTCTCCGCCAGCGCCAGCAGCTCGTCGAGCTCACCCGCGTTGTAGCGCGTGACGACGACGCTCACCTTGAAACCGGCGAAGCCGGCATCTGCCAGGGCCGCCATCGCCCGCACGGCGGCGGCGTAGCTGCCCTGCCCGCGGACAACGTCGTTCGAGGAAGGGTGAGCGCCATCGAGGCTGATCTGGATGTCGAGGTAGTCCATCTCGGCGAAGCGGCGAGCCCTCGCGGGCGTCATCGTCGTGCCGTTGGTCGAGAACTTCACACCCACTTTCGAGTCGATGGCGTACTCGACAAGCTCTGTGAAGTCCGGCCGCAACGTCGGCTCTCCTCCACCGATGTTCACGTAGAAGACCTGCATCGAGGCGAGCTCGTCGATGAAGCGGCGCGCCTCACCCGTCGTCAGCTCGCGGGGGTCGCGCCGTCCCGAGCTCGAGAGGCAATGCGTGCAGGCGAGGTTGCACCCATACGTCACCTCCCACGTCAGGCAGATCGGAGCGTCCAGCCCAAGCGCCAGCTGGTCCGAGAGCGGCTCAGCGGGCACGGATCACCTCGCTCGCGAGGAGCGACTCGAGCGCGCGGCCGAACGCCGGGCGGCGGCCGGCGTCGATACCCGCCGAGTCCATCGCAGCCTCGGCGCACGCGTGCAACCCGAGCGTCTCGACGAGCTCGACCATCTCGATCGAGCGGAGGAAGTTGAGACGGCGGTTGCCGTAGTGGTAGGCGAGCGCGCCGAACGGCTCTCGCCTCAGGGCGACGTCTGGGTGAAGCTCGTACGGCTTGGACAGGTCAAGGCCTATCTCGCAATCCGGGGTCGCCGGCAGCTCAGTAGACCCCGCACATTCCATCGATCGAGATCTCCTCGACCAGCATCTCGTCCTCGACGAGAGGCGCGAGGCCGGGTGCGGCGTTCGCCGCCGCCGGCACGTGTGCGCGGCCGCCGAGTGAGGCGTCACCGGCAGCGCCGGCGGCAACGGCGGTGGGCTCTCGGGCAAGCTCTGGCATCAGGCGGACCTCCCCAGATCGGCGAGCGGGCACGCCCCGCCACATCGAGGCGAAGTATAACGACGCGCCATCTCAGGCTTCGATTCGAGCTACGGGCCTACGATCTCACGAGGCCGCGACGACCGCTTGGGAGAAGTAGGCCGTAGCCGAGAGGGTGAGCGAGAAAGGCGCTCCATTGACGAGCAGGACGTTGGGAACCCCACCGGCGCTCGTGCTCGTCGCCGCGGGGTTGATGCTCTGCACTGTGATCAGCCGCGGCATCTTGTACAGGGCCTCGAGGAACTTGATGCAGCCGGAATGGGACCCGGTGAGCGACAAGGAGATGGGGATGGTGCCGATCGAGCTCCCGGTCGACGGCGGGTCAACCGTCGAGACGCCGATGGTCGAGACGAAGACGTTGTCCGCCTTCTCCAGCTGACCGAGCAGGTAGACGAGATTGCCCTGCTCGGGCAGGGGCGGTATCTCCGCGTCGAAGAAACCGAGGTACTTCTTGTCCTGGGCGACGATCCTGTTCTCGGTCTTCAGCGTCGCGATGCGAGCGTTCAACTGCGTGATCTGCAGTTGCTTCGCCACCTTTTGTGCGTCCACCGATGTCAGCTTGGTGCTCTCGGGTGACCACCAGGCGAAGTAGAACGCTATGACGAGGACGATGACGACCCCGATGGAGATCAGGACGCGCGGTCGCTTGAGGAGATCGAAGTTGATTCTGCCGAGCCGCTTCACTTTGTCACCTCGAACTGCTGGAGCCGACCGGACTGGATGGTCGCCAGGACCGTGAGGGTCGCCGACCAGGTGACCGTCGTACCCGTGTGGGTGATCGACGAGTACGACACGTAACGGAACTGCGGCGATGTCGACATCGCCTGCAGCCACGTCTTGAAGTACGTGAAGCCCTGATTCGTCGAGATGTTGATGCTCAAGCTGGCGATGGAGATGTCCTCGAGACCAGCTTGAGTCGTCGCGGGCAGAGTCGTCGTCGTCGGGGCACCGGCGATCGGGGCTACCGGCGGTGCCGGCGGCGTCCAGACTCCGCTGATCGAGGTGATGGTGCCGCCGCTAGGCGTCGCCTTGGCGAGGTCCGAGAGCACGAGCGGCCAATCGACCTCTCGCTGCAGCACCGGCACTACGGATGCGCCATCGCCCGTGATCTGGGCGTAGACCCGAGCCTCTCTGTCCTCATCTGCGACCTGGGCGTTCAGCGACGTGATCTGAGCGCTCAGTGCGTTGGACTGGTTCTCGGCATTCCGCACGTCGAGGTAGCGGAGCACTCCGAGCCCGGCGAGAGCGAGCACGATGACGACCGCGATCGCGATGACGGTGCGCTCGACGGTGTGCTGCCGGCGTGCCGCCATGATCTCCGGAGGCAGCAGGTCGAGCGACTTGACGCCTGGCGGATCCGGTAGCGCGAGCCCAACGACGGTCGACACGAGCGGGTCGCGCCGCACGATGTCGTCCGGGCTGAGGCTGAGGGAGCTCACGTCGAGGCGGGCGAGGGCGCTGCCCGCTACGACCTCTGCTCTCGTCTGCTGCTGCAGGCGCTCGGACAGTCCGGCCAGCCGCGACCCGCCACCGGTCAGCTTGACCCGGCGCACGTCGTGGCGACCGGGCAGGGTCGAGTAGTAGTCGACCGAGCTCCGGATCTCGGCGATCAGGGACGCTGCCGCGTCTTGGGCAGCCGCAGCCGCTGCGCGGATGTGGGGACCGGTTGAGTCGAGATTGCGTTTCGTGCTCTCGGCGTCATCCATCGGGAGGTCGAGTGCGCCCGCGATCGCGGCTGTGATCGTGTCCCCACCTTCGGCGATCGTGCGGACGAAGTGAGGCACCCCATCTTCGTGGACGACGATCGTGGTGAGGCCGCTCCCGATCGAGACGATCGCCTCCGGCCCGCCCGAAGGAACTGAGGGGTCGTACAGTGCGCGCACGAGGGCCGTCGAGGCGAGGTCGACGCTCATCGGGACGAGTCCTGCCGTCGTGACAGCCTCGAGCAGCGGGTCGACGAGGTCGCGGTGTGCCGCAGCCAGGAGAACCCGGCGCATCGACGTCCCGTCAGGAAGCACGATGTCCTCGAGAGGCCGCGCGGACAGCAGGGTCTTGTCGGCAGGGAAGGGAATGACGTCGAGCGCCTGCAAGCGGACGGCTGAGTCGAGCTCGCTGTCGGGCACGTGCGGCATGTCGAGCTCGCGAGTGATCGCGCGCAGTCCGGCGGCGCCGAGGTGCACCTCCTTGATCGTGAAGCCACCCTCCTTCATGCAGCGCTCGATCGCACCCGCGACTGCGAGGACGTCGACGACCGCCCCGTCGACGACCGAGCGAGGTGGCAGGCGGACCTGGCCGAGGTTGAGCAGCTTGCCCCGGCCACCGCTCACAGAGACCTCTGCGATCCGGACCGCGCTGTTGCTGATCTCTAGGCCGACGCGCCTCGAAGAGCTCGAAGCCATCAACGACTCCTGTTCTCGGTTGCGTTAAGGCGGAGGACTGTTACTGAGAGCGTCACGCGTTGGACCCGTTCTTCTGGATGACGTTGTAGATGTTGAACATGGGGAGGTACATCGAGATGACAATGGCGCCGATGGCCGCGCCCATCGTGACGATCAGCAGCGGCTCGAGCACCGAGGTGAGGCTGTCGACGGTCTGGTTGACCTCGTTGTCGTAGAAGGTCGCGACCTTCTCGAGCATGGCATCGAGCGCGCCGGACTCCTCGCCAGTCTCGATCATCTGGGTGACCATAATCGGAATCACCTCATGTTGTGCCAGCACGGCTGACAATGATT